>JBAPYB010000457.1:0-4658 GCA_049284515.1 Thermoanaerobaculia bacterium | reverse complement strand
GGGTTCGCGGGGTCGTGGACGTCGACGACCGCGAGGCCGTTGGCGCCGTCCGCGACGTAGGCGAAGCCGCCGGCCACCCGCACGGCGTTGGCGTTGCCGGCGGTGTCGTAGTGGCCCACGATCTGCGGCGTCGAGAGCTGCGAGACGTCGATCACCCAGAGACCGGTGAGGCCGGCCGCGACGTAGGCGTAGCTCCCATCCACCGCCACGCCGTTGGCGAAGCCGGGAATGGGCACGAACGACAGGAACTGCGGCGCGAAGGTCTGGACGGAGACCGTCGCGGTGCCGCTCACGCCGCCGATGCCGCCGATGCCGCCGATACTGGCGATGATCGTGGCCGTGCCGTCCTGGCCGGCGAACACCCGCCCGGGATCGGAGCCGAAGTTGGCGATCGTCAGGTCGCTGGAGCTGAAATTCGTGTGGTACGCCGGCCGCGTCAGGTCGATCGTGTGCCGGCCGTCGATCAGCCGGCCGGTGACGGTGAGCTGGCGCGACGACTCGCCGAGCACGGTGTTGTAGATCAGCCGGAACGAGGCGGGCGCGACGTCGATGCCGGCGAGCGAACGGCCGAGGTCGAAGCTCGCGGGATCGAGCGGATCGCTGCCGGCCGCCACCTCGATGCCGTCGGGGATGCCGTCGCCGTCCGTGTCCTCACGCAGCGGATCGGTATGGTAGCGGTGCACCTCGTCGCCATCCGAGAGGCCGTCACCGTCGGTGTCGGCGTTGTTGGGATCGGTGCCGAGGGTGTACTCCTCGAGGTTGGTGAGCCCGTCGTGATCGCGGTCTTCGAGGGCGTCGGCAGGATCGTTGGGGTCGAGGCCGTGGGCGGTCTCCCAGTCGTCGGGGATGCCGTCGCCGTCGGTGTCGCCGCTCAGCACGACGTCGACCTGCACCGAGGCGAGGATCGACTCGTGGAGGGCGGAGACGATGGCCCGGCCGCTGCCGGCGGCGGTGACGAGGCCGTCCGCGCTCACCCGCGCGATGGCCGCATTGGTCGTGAGGTAGACCGTGCCCTGGGAGGCGGCGGTGACGTCGCCCGTCGAGCCGTCGGCGAAGGTCGTGGTGGCGGCGAGCTGCACCGTCTGCCCGCTCGCCGACAGGAGGATGGGCGCCGGGGCGAGACTCAGGCTGCGCGGCGTGGGCGCGGCGGCGCCGGTCCCCATCTTGAGGATCGAGCTGGTGCGGGCGTTGGCGATGCCGAAGAAGCCGGAGGTGCCGCTCGTGGTCTGGCCGTTGGCGACGCAGGTCAGGCGCGCCCGCACGGGCCCCATGTTCGAGGGCACGTTGGGCACGTGCCAACTGCCGTCGGCCTGCACGAACGCGGTCTGGTTGAGCACGCTCACCGTGCAGGCGCCGGCCGGGAAGCTCGGCGCCGTCTGTCCCCACGCCGGCGCCAGGGCGCAGGCGGCCGCCAGGATGACCGCTGCCGTCCGGCCGAGCCGGGACATCGTGTTTTCCACCCTCTGGAGCTCGATCTTCACTGGGCAACCTCCGAAAGCTTCACGACGATACGGTCCCGAACCTTGCCGCTGGATTCGGCCGTGGGGCGGACCTCCAGCGTGCGGGCGTCGAGCCAGATAATGGATGCCGCCTGGAAGTACACCGCGGCCGCCGGCCCGTTGCCGCTGACCTTGCGGTAGAGCTGGGGCGCGAGCGCCTGGTGGATGAAGCGGGACCCCGACGGGCCGCCGAGATCGACGACCACCAGGTACATCTGCCCGGGCGGGTGCAGGCTGAACCCGTGGGCGCAAAGGAACGCGAGACGATCGCCCGCCGGCGACCAGAAGATCTCGTCGACGCTGTGCTGCTGGTCGAGGTCGCGCTCCGGCCCCATGACGACGAGGGACTTGCCGTCGCGGAACTCTTGAATCGTCCCGGGTTCCGGAAAGACGTAGCGGTGCTTGCCGGTCGCCAGGTCGAGCACGCCCACGATGCTCCCTTGCCGGTCGGAGCCTGCGTACTTGAGCTGCCGGACGCCGTAGGCGACGGCGTCGCCGCGCGGCGAGGCCACAGGGCCCGCGACCGCCAGGTCGTCCGCCAGCTCGCCGGTGGAGAGCGCGAAGATGGCGAGGCTCAAGGAGCGGAAGGCGTACAGCCGGTCGCCGCCGAGCCCGAACCAACGGAGCTGGTTGTCGGCGCTGCCGTAGTTGTCGGGATATTCGAGGACATGGACGGCGTGCGACGCCCGGTCCTCGGCCCGGAAGGTGTAGCGCCAGAGGAGACGCTTGCTCGCCGGCTCCTGCACTTGATTTGCCGTCGTGAGCGTCGCCCGGTAGCGCTCCGTCTCGACCGTCATGCCCACGGCCGGCGGACGTGTGCCGGATTGGGATTCGCCGGCCGGGGACGGCGCCGGGCGGAGCAGGAGCAGCAGGCCGACGGCCGAGAGCCGGACTGCGCGGAGCGGAGCGATGTTCATCGACGTCATGGCATGGCCTCCGCGATCAATTGTTGTAGATCTGCAAGGTCGGGATCATGCCCGGCATCTCGTCGGTGATGTGGCACCGGGTGTCGGTCGAGAAACTGTCGATGTGGTGCGCATCGCCGCTGCACGCTCCACAGTGGTCGGCCACCGTCTTCGTGGTGGGGCTGGCGCCGGGATTGAGGCACAGTTGAGTGCCGCACGGCAACGTATTGAGGTTGCCCACCGCCACGTCTCCCTGGCCGAGGCCCCGGCCGCACGTTCCGGCGTTGCTGTTCGAGCGGAGGATCGCGACGCCCGTGCAGGCCGCGGGCACGTGACTATGGTTGAGACAGTACTCTTCCCGCTGGACGAAGATGCCGCCGACCTCGCCGCTGCCCGTCGCCTCCCGGCCGCCGTTGTGGTTCGGCCCCGTGACCTGAGTGACCCAGGGGCCGGGCGCCGTTCCCGTCGTGTAGGTGCAGCTCGACGTGGAGAAGCAGACGGGGACGTTGCCGCCGCTGCACGTCGGATCCTCCGCCGACGGGTAGTTGTACGTCGTGTAGTGGATGCTCCCCAGAGACTTGAAATGGGCGGCCTTGTCGTTCTTCCGCTCACAGCCCTTGACCTTCCACTTGGCCCGGATGGCGGTGAACTCGGTGCCCTCCGGAAGCTGAGCGATGTCCATCTCGTCGCTGTAGGTGCCGCCGTCGCGGTCCTCGCTCAGGATGACGGTCTCGCCGCCGCCGGCGGTGACCGCCGACAGGGTGAACGTCCCGCTCAGGCTCTCGGGCGCCAGGTGGGTGACGATCTCGTTGCCGCACAGGTCGACGCTCTGCACCGCCACGGCCGGGATGTCGATCTCCGTCTCGTCGAGCGCCGCGGCGCCGGTGAGCTCGCAGACCAGGCTCACCCGCGCCGTCGCCTTGCCGTCGCCGACCAGCAGGTTCGCCGTCGCCTGGGTGGAGCAGATCGGCTGGTTGTGACAGAGGTTGCCGCCCACCGGACTGAGCGTCACCGCTCCGGACGAAATCTCCCAACCATAATGGACGTCCGTCCCGGGAGTGCCGAGGGCCGAGATCTGCTGCGTCCCCTTGCCGCCGTCGCCGGGGCAGAGGATCACCGGCTTCTCGTTGAGGATCGAGACCGTGAGCGTCTCGCTGTCGCCGTTGCCGCTCGGCGGCGCGCCGCAGTGCCAGCCCGCCTGCACCACGCCGAAGCCCGGGTCGGAGCGCAGCAGCAGGCCGTCCTCCGACACCGTGCCGGTGCCGATCGCGACGAAGGCGCCGAGGTCGTGGTCGAACGAGAACAGCTCGGTGACGCTGCCCGGCGGCAGGCCGTCGACGTTGGGGAAGGTGATGGCCGCCGGCGGATCGAACCGCGCACCGGCCGGCTGGATGGTGACGATCAGGCGCGGCTGCATGCCGCCGCCCGGCGCCATCGGAATCTTGTCGGCGTGCACGGCGGTGACGCTGATGGTGCCGCTGCGCGAGCCGCCCGGGAAGGTCACGGACCCCGGTGCGACCTCCAGGGCGAAGCCGGGGACGTCCGGCAGGGTGACCCGGCCGCCGTGCGTCTCGTCCACGGCGACGCCGTGCGCGAGGTCGAGAGGCAGGATGTAGACCGGCCGCACCAGCGTGTTGTCGACGCCCGCCAGGGTGAAGAGCTCGTACTCGAGGCTCGCCCAGGAGCCCGGCAGGTTCGCCGTCGAGGCGTCGGCGATGAGGAAGATGCGGCCCACCGGCACGCCGGTCAGGCGGAACTGCCCCTGGGCGTCGGAGGTCGTCATGAGACTTGAATCGCGCAGGCGCAGCGTCACGCCCGGCACCGGCGTCCCCTGGTTGTCGAGGATGACGCCGGAGACCGCGGTGGCCGCCGGACCGCCGAGCACGAAGCCCGAGGCCTTGAAGGCGGCCGGCAGCACGCTCATGCCGGGGAAGCTCGCCTCGATCCAGTTGTCGTCGAAGCCGGCGGCCGGCCCGAGGGTGAGGCGGGCGGAGGCGAGGCCGCTGGCGTCCGTCGTCACCTCGAGGGTGTCGGCGCCGCCGAAGCCGCCGCCGCCGCGCGTGACGTGGAAGGTCACCGGCGCGCCGGCGACCGGATTGGCGTTGCCGTCCGTCAGCACGGCGACCAGCGGCAGGGCGAGCTCCGTGCCCACGCCGCCGCGCTGGTCGTTGCCGGAGAGCACGTCGATGGCCGCGGCCGGCGCGGGGAGGGTGACGGCGGAGAAGATCGCGTCCGCGAGCACGCCGGGCGAGGA
>JBAPYB010000456.1:0-24243 GCA_049284515.1 Thermoanaerobaculia bacterium | reverse complement strand
GGGGTGATGAGGGCCAACGCCGCCGCCACCAGGGAGCTGACCCAGCAGATTCAGCGACGAGCCATCACCGAGACATCACCCGCCCCACCCGCACCCCCTCACCCAGCCGGTACGCATGGTGCGCGGTCACGATCGCGCCGCCGTCCTTCAACCGGCTGCGCAGGCCGTGGAGGTGGCGGGCGGCGAGGTTGGTGATCTCGGCCCGGCCGGCGCCTTCGGGCGCGATCCGCGTCCCCACGTCGAGGACGGGGACGCCTTCGCCGCCTTGGAGACGGTCCTCGACAAGCTCGATCCAGGTGGCGGCTTCCTGGCTCCCCGCCTTGCAGGCGAGGCGCGGCAGGAGACGGCCGCCGACCTCGACCGCCGCACCCTGCCAGACCACCAGGTCCAGCTCGGACTCCACTTCGCGCCGGTCCTCCTCCGTCTTCGCCACCCAGGCTTCCGCGGACCCGGCGACCTGAAGCGCCAGGGGGAAAGCGCGGTCGAAGAAGGCGCGCACGACCGGCGCCACCACCTCCCGCAGCTCGCTCTTGTCCATCACGTCCCGCGGATCGAAGCCGGCGTCGAGGAGGTCGCGGCCGAAGGTGGCCTCGTAGCCCCGCTTGTTGGAGAGGAAGCGGCAGGTGGGAGGGTTCTCCGCGAACATCCCGCGCACCGTGGTGGCGAGGTAGATGGATTCCCACCAGCGGTCCGGCGGAATGAAGGTCAACGTGGCGAGCTGGATGTCCTGGAGCAGCAGGCCGCCGAGCCGCAGGAGCCCGGCCAGCGCCTTGGCGAAACGGTTGGCGCTCTCGAAGACGGCGGCGTCAAGCGCCAGGCGGCGGGAACGGAGGGCCTCCGGCACATCGCTCTCGAAACGAGCCGCCACCTGCAAGCCAGGATGGCCCTCCAGCCAGCCAGCGGCCAGGCGGGTGGTGTCCGGCCCCGGCCGGTCCAGGCAGAGCACCGTCGTCTGCGCGAGCAGCCCCGGGCTCGTCTCCGTCAGCACGGCCAGCAGCTCGGAGACGTGGTGCAGGTGGTCTTCGGCGACGACCAGCGGACGCCGCGCGAAGCCCGTCGATCCGACCCAGCTCATGGCGGCTACTATACTGAGAGGATGTCTCGCCGCTCCCGCTGGGGCTCCCGGCTGCTGCTGCTGGGCGTCTTCCTCTTCGCCGTGCTGGTGGCCCTCGCCGCCCTGTCCATCCGCCAGGAGTGGACGCAGCGGATCGGCCAGAGCCGGGCGGACGTCATCTTCCAGCTCGTGCAGGGGAAGATCCCGGCGCGCCCGCTCGAAACGCCGGGGGCCTTCGCCTGGCTCAACTTCGAGCTGCGGCACTACCGCGAGCGCATCGCCGATCCCGCCAAGGCCCGCCTCTACGGCGAGGTGGCGGAGTGGCAGGACACGCGCTCGGTGCCGCCGTTCTTCCTGCCGCTGCGCCAGCTCCTCGCGACTCCGGCCCGCCCCGGGAGCGCGGCCCGGCCGGTGCTCGTCTCTCCGGACCCGTTCAACGATCCGCCGGTCGATCCCCTCAAAGCGTCCGCCCTGCGCTCCCAGAGCTTTCTCGAGCTGGACCGCCACTGGCTCGTGATGACGCGCCGAATGGCCCTGGATTCCGGCGGCGTCGCGGATCTTTCCAATCCTTCGAACCGATTTCTTGCTTTCACCACGCCACACCTCCTGAACCTTGCCGCGGCGCTGCCGAAGGTGCTGGCCGGGAACCCCCTGCCGGCGCTGCCGGGGAGCCGGCCGCCGCGC
The DNA here is from genome assembly GCA_049284515.1 of Thermoanaerobaculia bacterium. GTDB lineage: Bacteria > Acidobacteriota > Thermoanaerobaculia > Multivoradales > UBA5704 > DATARR01. The sequence continues at coordinate 22,505 of JBAPYB010000456.1, read as the reverse complement.
GTGGTGCGCCTCTATGCCCTTTCCGAGGACGGCACGCTGATCTCCCTGCCGGTGACGCCCGAGCCGCTCGACCCGGAGGCGGGCCGCCAGGCCGCGCTCCTCGAGGGGCGCGGCTTCCGCGACTCGCCGGAGCGGCCGACGTTCGTCTCCAACGAGTTCTACTTCCGCTTCGACTACGGCGCTGCCGCCGCGGACCAGACCTTCTATTCGGGCCTCTACCTGGACCTCGGTGGCCAGGGGCTCGTCGCCACCATCACCGTCCCCTTGCGCGACGAGGGGGCGGGCGCCGGCGAGCGCGGGCTGGTGGGCGCCGACCTGACGTTCGACATCGACTGGGAGGCTTTCGCCCGCGGCATCGAGCCGCCGATGACGGCCGGCGTCGTCCACCTCGCCGCGGCGCCGGCCCGGGACCACCCGTGGGCCGACCTATTGGGCGGGCTTCCCCCCAGGCGGCCGGCGGCCGTGCGCAACGCCGTATCCGGGCTCGCCGCACAATCGGCGGGAGCGGCGGGAGCGGCGGCCGAGAGCACGCCCTATCTGCTCCACGGCGTAGTGGAGGGGCAGGGAGCGGTGGCGGCCTTCCAGGTGGCCTCCACCACCTGGCTGGTGGTGCTCTTCCCCAAGACCCGCTCGCCGCTGCCGCTGGTGCCCGTGCTGCTCTCAGCGGTAATGCTGGTGGCGCTCCTCGCCGGCTTCGAGCTCAACCGGCGGCGGGCCGAGCGGGCGCAAGCCAAGGCCGAGGGCGCCCTGGCCGAGAAGCAGAACCTGCTCAACACCATGCAGGTGCCGCTGATGGTGGTGGACCCCAATACCGACGAAGTGGTGTTCGGCAACCAGGCGGCGGAGAACCTGGGCGTGCGGCCCGGCACCCGCTTCGGCGACCGGGTGTCGCCGGACCCGCGGGCCAGGGCCCACTACGAGCGCATGCAGGTGGCCAAGCCCGAGCCGCGCCGGGCCTACGGCGTGCCGGTGCGGGTGCGGGGCGAGGACGGCGGCGAGCAGGAACGCTACGCCATCGTGCGCTCGGTGGCGGTGACCGCGCCCATCGAAGCGCTGAAGGCCGACGAGCGGCACCGCCTCGGCGTCCTCTTCATTCTGGAGCCGGAGGTGGACCTCGCCCTGCTCACCGAGGACCTGGAGCACGACACCCGGCAGGACGAGCGGCGCAAGCTCGCGGGGCTCCTCTCCCACGGCGTCGACGCCCTCATCCGGGTGCTGGCCCACGGCCTGCGGAGCACGGAGGGAGCGGCCTCGGCGTCCTCGTCGGTGGAGCTCGTGGCCTGGCTTGCGGGCTACATCGACCGCCGCCTGCGCACCACCGCCTGGCTGTTGGACCATTGGGACGCCCAGACGCCGCTGCCGCCGGACAGCTCCGTGGAGGCCGCTCAAGGCAGGACGACGATCGAGCGCCTGGCGAGCGTCTTCCGCCTCGCGGCCGGCGACGCCGACCTGCGCGCCCGCCTGCACTGGGACAATGGAGTGCTCTGCTCGCGGTCCGAGTCGTCCGCCGGGTCCGCCCCCATCCTCACGCTGGAGATGGACTGGCCGCAGGAGCTGTGGTTCTCCTGCCCGGTGCGGGGCGGCTTCGGCTTCTTCCTCGGCGAGGTGCTGATCAACGCCGTCCGCCACGGCCGGCCGGGCTCGACGCCGGCCGTGCGCATCGCCTTCGACCGGGTGCGCCGCGAGCTCTGCTTCGAGGTGGAGAACGAGCTCCGCTCGGAGCCCGGCGCCGCCGTGCGCGACCGCAGCGAAACCTACGGCGGCCGCCGCCTCCTGGAGCGTCTGGCCCGCCTCTTCGAATGGCGTGACTTGACCTTCGATCGCCGAGAGGCCACCTATCTCGTCTCCTGGCGCGTGCCGGCGAGCGAAAGGGGCGACCCGCGCCGGGCGGATTGAGAAAAGACGAGGTATCCTTTCTGCTGGATGCCCAGACTCTGTCTCGCTCTCGCAACCCTGCTGACCGCTCTCCCGGCACGGGCCCTCCCTCCCCAGGCGGAGCCCTGGATCGAGCTGAAGACGGCGAATTTCACGCTGTTCAGCAACGCCGGCGAGAGCGACACCCGCCGCGTGGGCACGGACCTCGAGCGGCTGCGCGGCGCGCTGTCGCAGCTCTCGCTCGGGCTGACGCTCAACTCCCCCACGCCGACCTGGACCTACGTCTTCAAGAACTCCGCCGCGATGCAGCCCTACCAGCGGTTCTACGAGGGCAAGCCGATGGACTCCGGCGGCTACTTCCTGACCCGCGAGCAGGGGAACTACGTCGCGATCGCCGACCGGCTGAAGGCCGAGGGCCAGAGCGAGGGCAGCCCATCGACCATCATCTATCACGAGTACTTCCACTACGTGGCGAGGAACAACTACGGCGACCTGCCGTTGTGGCTGCACGAGGGCCTGGCCGAGTACTACAGCACGTTCGAGGTGAACCGCAGCAACGCGCTGATCGGTCTGCCCATCCTCGAGCACGTGCGCTGGTTGCGGCGGCACTCCTGGATCCCTCTCGCCCAGCTCCTCGCCGTCGACCCGAAGTCGCGGGAGTACAACGAGAGGGACCGCCGGGGCGGCTTCTACGCCGAGTCGTGGGCGCTCACCCATTACCTCCTCTCGGACAAGTCCAAGCGCCGCGGGCAGCTCCAGGAGCTCCTCCGGCTGACCAAGGAAGGCGTTTCCCGCCAGGAGGCGTTTCAGAAGACCTTCGGCGCCGATCCCGAGGCCCTGGAGCGCGAGCTCCACACGTACGTCAAGAGCTACGCCTTCGACTCCGACTACGCCCGCGTTCCCATCCAGCCGGATGCGAGCTTCGCCATGGAGGTGCGGCCCATGGCACGGGCCGACGTCCTCTTCCGCCTCGGCGACCTGCTCGCCAATCTCGACGCGGAGCACCGCGCCGCTGCCGAAGAGGACTTCCGCGCCGCCCTGGCGCTGCGGCCCGATCACGGCCCGTCCCTCTCCGGGCTCGGGTTTCTCGCCGAACTGGCCGGCCACCCGCAGGAGGCCCGGCCCTTCTACGAAAAAGCCGCGCAGCTCGCGCCGGACGACTTCCTCGTGCAGTACCGCTACGCCCAGAACCTGTTCGACGATCCGCGACCGGATTCGATGCGCGCGGCCCGCACCGCCCTGACGCACGTGGTCGCCCTGCGGCCCGACTTCGGCGAAGCCTGGGCCCGCCTCGGCTATACCTATCAGGCCGAGGAAAAGATGGACGAAGACGCCATTCACGCCCTGGAGACGGCCCGCCGCCTCCTGCCCTCGCGCCTGGACGTCGTCCACAATCTGGTCCTCGCCTATGCCCGCACCGGCCACCGGGACCAGGCCGCGGAGCTGATCGAGCACGTCCTCGCGCCCCGGGCCGATCCCGACGAGGTGTTGAGCGTCCGCGAAGCCCTGCTCGACGAGGATTACCGCCGCGCCGAGGAGCTGGTCAGCCAGCAGAAGGCCGCGGCGGCCCTCCCCCTCCTGGAGCGGGTGCGCGACGAGACCCGCCGGCCCGAGCGGCGGCGCAAGCTGGAGCTGCGCATCGACGAGATCCAGATGGCGCTGGACTTCAACCGCTTCGTCACCGGGTACAACCAGGCGGTCGAGCTCGCCAACCGGGGCGACGTCCAGGGCGCCGTGGCCGTCCTGGAGCCGCTGGCGGCGACGGTCCGCGATCCCGTCCAGGCCGAGCAGGCCCGCAACCTTCTGGCGAAGCTCAAGCCTCCCCCCAAGGGGCGGAGCGGCAGGAAACCGCGCTGAGGCCGGTCATCACACTTTGCGCACTTTCTTGCCACTCCGACGATGACCTCGTTACACTGACACCAAAATGTCCGAGACGAAAACGGGGATGACCGCCGAGCTCCCCTCCTGGGGAGGACTGTCCGCCAGCGGAGAGCGGCGGGAACGGTCTCGTTCGCGCATCCCCACCCTGACGATCCTCTATCATCCGGAGGTCCGGCGGGTGGGCGAGCGGGCGCTCCTGGAAAGCTTGATGGAGGGACAGCCGGTGCAGCTCTCACGGCTGGAGCCGAGCTTCGCGATGCCGGGTCAGGCGGACCGGCGGCCCCTCTCCGACCGCCACCTCAGCCGTTCCCCCCTGTTGCTGACCCCCGTCCGCGAGGACGGCGCGCTGCAGCTTTCGCTGGGCGAGAGCCGCACCCGGGCCTTCGCCGACGGCGCGCCGGTTTATGAGGCGTGCACCTTCTCTCCCGAGGACGTGGAGCGCGGTGTCGTGCTCGAATTGGCGGACCGCGTCGTCCTCCTCCTGCATACGCTCCCCGCGGCGCCGATGCCCACGCCCGAGCGCTTCGGCCTCATCGGCGAGAGCGAGGGGATCGTACGCATCCGCCACGAGATCCGCCGCGTGGCCGATCTCGACGTGCCCATCCTGCTGCGCGGCGAGACGGGGACCGGCAAGGAGCTGGTGGCGCGCGCCATTCATCAGGTCAGCCAGCGGCGCCACGGCGCCTGCCTGTTCGTGAACGTCGCCGCGATCCCGGTCTCGCTCGCCGTGTCCGAGCTGTTCGGCTCGGCCCGGGGCTCCTTCACCAGCTCCGTCCGCGACCAGGCCGGCTACTTCCAGCGCGCCCACGGCGGCACGCTGTTCCTCGACGAGATCGGCGAAGCTCCGCCCGAGGTCCAGGTGCTTCTGCTGCGCGTCCTCGAAACCGGCGAGGTGCAGCGGGTCGGCGGTCTCGAGCCGCAGAAGGTGGACGTCCGCCTGATCGCGGCCACCGATGCGGATCTCGAGCAGGCCATCACGGCGGGGCGCTTCCGGGCGCCGCTCCTCCACCGGCTGGCCGGCTATGAGATCCTCGTGCCGCCCATGCGCGAGCGCCGCGACGACTTCGGGCGGCTGTTCATCCATTTCCTGCGGGAAGAGCTGGCGGCCATCGGTGAGGAGCACCGGCTGGATCCGCCCGGCAACGACGACAAACCCTGGTTGCCCTCCACAGTGGTGGCGCGCCTGGCGCGCTACCGCTGGCCGGGCAACGTGCGCCAGCTCCACAACGCCGTGCGCCAACTCGTCATCGCCAGCCGCTCCTTCGAGACGGTGCAGATCGGTCCGCAGATCGAGCGTCTGCTGCGCAATCCCGAGCCGGCTCCCTCTCCGGCGGACCGCGACCAGGAGCCCGTCCGGGAATCTGCGAAGGGGGAGCCCGGCGTCCGGCGGCGCCGGCCCACGGTGGAGGACTATCGTTCGCCGGCCGGAGTCAGCGAGGCGGAGATCATCGAGACCCTGCGCTCCTGCCGCTGGGAGGTCAAGCTGGCCGCCCACCTCCTCGGCATCTCGCGCCCGTCGCTCTACCTGCTCATCGACAAATCGCCCAACATCCGCAAAGCGGCGGACCTCACCGTGGAAGAGATCCGCAAAGCCCAAGAGCAGTGCGCCGGCGACCTCGAAGCCATGGGAATGCGCCTGGAAGTCTCCAGGAAGGGGCTCCAGCAGCGGATGAAGCAGCTCGGAATGGAGTGAGGGATACTAAGCGTGACGCAGGGGACCCCGATGGGTATTGAAGAGATCCTCAACCAGAAGCGGAACGAGATCCTGGAGATCGTCAGGCGGCACGGAGCTTCGGATGTGCGTGTCTTCGGATCCGTCGCCCGGGGTGCGGCGCGAGTGGACAGCGACGTGGACTTCCTCGTGCGGCCAGGGGAGAAGACGTCGCCATGGTTCCCCGCAGGCCTGGTCCTCGATCTGGAGGACCTCCTCGGCCGCAAAGTGGACGTGGTGACCGACGGTGGTCTCCACTGGTACATCCGCGATCGCATCCTCGCGGAGGCGATCCCGCTGTGAAGGACGAGCGGCTGTACCTGATCCAGATGATCGAGCGTGCAGAGCGAATTTTCGATTTTACCGAGATGGGGCGCGAAAACTTCCTGCAGGATCTCAAGACTCAAGACGCGGTCCTACGCAGCTTCGAGGTCATGGGAGAGGCGGCGAAACGCGTGCCCGAGGAGATCCGGGATCAGGCTCCTGAGATCCCCTGGCGCAGACTGGCGGGATTCCGCGACGTTCTGATCCATCAGTACGAAGGCGTGGATCTTGAGGAGGTCTGGAAGCGCGTCGCAGAGGATCTGCCTCCTCTCACCAAGTCTCTCAAATCGCTGCTGCAAAGACTCGGTGCTACGTTGTAACCGTCAAAGCCCTTCCGGAAAACGATAGGGCACCTGGGCCGCCGCGGCGACCAGTTCCCGGGCGGAGGTGACGTACGGGATCAGCGAGGCGAGGCTGCCCTTCTCCAGCTTGAGCTTGCTCACCATGAGCGCGAGGATGAGATCGAGATCGCGCTCCAGCACCTGCTTCCAGGTGTGGAAATCGCCGCTGAGGATATAGGGCACGGCGGCCCGATCCGTTTCGGTGGCGCTCCGCGCCTCGCGGCAATCCCCTTCGAAAAGGTCGAGGAAGACCGCGCGCTCCGGCAGGTCCAGCGCGGGATCGAAGGTCATGACGATGACCATGGGCCACTGCCACCTCTGGGCGGCTGCCCGGTAACCGTCGCTGGCGCGGATTGCCTCGCCCCAGGCGACGGCCCAGTCCTGCGTGAAGACCTCGTGCGACATCAGGAGCTGGCCCAGTGACCCAACCAATCCTCTTCGAGCCGATCCAAGGTCTGCTTGTTGGAGGCGATGTTTTCCCGAATGAGAGCCAAGTCGGGAACCTCCTCATATCCTTTGACTGATTGCGCACCGAACAGGTGGTTCTGGATCTCGGAGGCCCACCACCACTCGAATCCTGGCTTGTCTCGGTCGAACCCGCTCGGATCCGACTCTTTCACGTGCTTGAGCGTCTGAATCCGGTATCCGAGCTCACCCAGGCAGCCACGCGCCTTTTCGGCGAGAAGCGATCCATCTACCTGCGCGAGCCAAGTGCGCGCCTCTCCAAGGAGTTGGAGCGGCACGAACCGCTCGTCGAACCGGGAGAGACGTCGCCAAGAAGCTAGCGGGGCTTCCGGATGGTCCAAATCGAGATGGCGCCTGCGCGCAGCCGCCTTCCGCTCAGCCCGTGCGAGGGCATAGCGCACTCTCGCGCTTCCCGGGTATCTCTTGGCGGCCTCCCGCAGCAGGGCCAGAGCCTCTTCCAGGTGCTCGTCTTCCAGCGTGAGCAGTCCAAGCTCACCAACCATCACGGGCGAGCCGGTTTCGGAAGACACCAACCCTCGCAGCCTTTCTCGAGCAAGCTCGCGCAGCGTCCCTGGAGAGGAAGTCAGATAGGAGCGGTCTTTTTGAGAAGCCCACCGGCGAAGCAGCAAGGCATCCTGCAAGAGGAATTCCAAATCCTCAGTTCGAAAAGGAGTCACCTTAAGTGTGTCATCTGGCAGCTTAGAATCGAGGGGCAACTCCTCAGATACAGCCATCGTGTTCTCCTCAACCAGCCGCCCCTCTTTCCTGAGCACCTCCTTCAAGCCATCCCGAGCGGAGGTGTTCTTCGGAAAACGCGACACTGCCTCACGGTAGAGTGCTTCCGCCTCAGGAAAGCGGCGTTGCACTTTCAAGACTTTGGCAAGCCCCACCACCGCTACTTCGTCGGCGGGAAATTTCTCGACCGTTTCCCGGTAGAGCATCTCAGCTTTCCGAAGGCCGCCCTGCGCCATCAGAACCTCCGCCAGACCATTCCGCGCAAAGAGATCCCCAGGAAAACGAGACACCGTCTCCTGATACACCAACTCCGACTCCACCAGATGGCCCTGAGCCTTCAGAACCTCTGCCAGACCATTCCGCGCTACGACATCCGCAGAAAAACGAGACACCGTCTCCTGATACACCAACTCCGACTCTGGCAGACATCTCTGCGCCTTCAGAACCTCCGCCAGACCATTCCGCGCAAAAAGATCCCCAGGAAAACGAGACACCGTCTCCTGATACACCAACTCCGACTCCACCAGATGGCCTTGAGCCTTCAGAATCTCTGCCAGACCATTCCGCGCTACGACGTTATCGGGAAATCTTTCGATCGCTCTCGTAGCCACGTCGCGAGCTTCGTCAATTCGATCGAGAGACAGGAGAGAGGCGGTCATGATCGTCCAGGCGAAGGCGGTCCAGGGGTCGAAGCGGCGCGCAAGTTCAGCCCAAGCGAGAGCGAGATCTGGGCGTGATTCTCTCACGCGTGCAGCAAAATTGCAGGCGGAACGGACAACGAAATAGGTGTTGCCTGTCAGCTCCGCAAATTTCGCCTGATCTCGCAGAAGCTCTTCCGCATCGCCAAGGACACTTAGGTCTCTCGATCGGAGCCGGGCGGCAACCTCCTTGATCACAATTGGCCACGCGGGATCTGGCTCGGCCCACCGCTTCTGCGTCGTCCGTTTTGGGGGCTGCTCTACGGTTTTCAACTCTTGGGGAAAAAGTTCCTTAATCCAGGAGGGGCCTTCTTCCTCGCTGATGCGGCGTGCCTGAAGTGCATGGCGCCAGAAAGAGAGCCAACGATCTCTCAGAGGATAGGCGTCCATGGTCAGACGCGCGGTCCGGAGGAATTCTGCTCGCGCCGTCGCCTCCTCGAGCCAACCCTCCGTGACCCTCTGGAACAGGCCCGAAGCGAGACGAGCCAGTCCCTCGGCGACCTCCGCGGGAAAGGTCCCCTCACGAGCGGCACTTTCGGCGGGCAGCCCCCGAAGCCCTTGGATCCCGTACGCACCGTGATACCAGGGGACATCGGGGGCCAGATTAGACATACGCCACCAATCCTGTAAGAGGAAGCGATCCTTCTGATGGCGGGCCAGGGCCAACCAGGCTCGCCCCTCAGGATCGCGGGCGCGGCCTTCGCTCAAGGCGCTGAGGAACAACCGGTCTTGTGGAAAGAGCCTCCTCAGGCATCGCGCCGACTGCACTAGGCACGATTCGAAGGCGATGAGGCTCCCAGCGCGACTCCAGGCAATCGCCAGAACCGCAGCGCTCTTCGACTCCGGCAGACTGAAACGACCCCAACTTCGCTCGATCCAGCGCGCCAGAGCCGCGTCCACCGACTCCTCGAAGTCCGGACCTAGGGTTTCCAGCCAATCGAGCAGGATCTCGCTAGGCTCGTCCACGTTGAGGTGCCCGAGAATCGCGCGGCCGAGAAGAAGGTCCAGCAGGGCCGTGTCGGGATCGGTCTGGAACTGATGCAGCCAGCGAGGAGCCTGCCGGCCCTGGAAAATCTGGTCGAGTTGGAGGGGCATTACAGGAGATCTCCATCCGTGCCGCTGGCATAGTCCAATCTGCTGCTGGCTGCCTGGACCATCGAGATATGCACTCCTCGCGCCACGGAGAGGTTCTCGGGGGCAACAGGACGGACAATCGCTCCAACCCTCCAGAGGTGTTTCGCCTCAAACGGTATCCCTGGATGTAGCACCTCCCGTCGCAGGCTCCGGGCCTCAGCCGAAAGGTCGACCACATGACCCGTCGTGCTGGCGCGAGGGGCCGGCAGGAACGCGGGGGATAGGCGACTGTCCAGCACGGTCGGCGGCACGAGGGGCCTGCGTTCCCGCTCCAAGCCACGCAACTTGGGCACGATGGACACCGGGTAGCGAAACACGAGGATCTCTAGAGTCGCCTTCCGCACGCCAGGGTCGTAATGGAAAAGCCCGAGGCAGTCTCGGAGGGTATCCGCCCAGCCTAGAGGATCGTCGGCAGGACTAGGGCCGAATAGATCGGCCACGTCATCGAGGAATGCCGCAAAGATTGGCCGCACCTCCAAGCCCCGTTCCCAGGTTCCCAGGATGTCGTTCAGCCGCCGGACAGCGTCGGGATCACGCGAACCCACAACCGCCTCGGCTATCTCCCTCAGTGTACTCGCATCGACGCCCGCGAGATCCGCAACGAAGTCTAGCCTCTCCACCCGGACCAAGTGCAACCTGGGATCTGTGTGCAGGAACGGAGCTTCTGAATCCAGGAGGCGAAACGTTTCGGGACAGGAGATCTCATCCAACGGATCCAGGGCACGGGGGAGACCGTCTCCGGAGGGAAGACGAAAGACTTTCTCGGAGAGGTAGGATACGTGCGCGCCCTGCCAAGCCTCCACGGTCGGATGATCCACCATGGCTCCCGACTCGGCGTAGCTATCGACCCGGAGAGAAGGAATTCCCTCATCGAGCAGAAAATTGCGCGCCTCAAAAGCGAGCTCTCCTTCGGGGTCGACTCCTACACGCGAGAGAAAACCGATCCATCCAACCCCTCCACGACGTAAGGCACCTTCCGAGGTGAGGCGACGCACTGCGTCTGGTCCGCTCTCTCCGTTCAAGGGTCGTCTCTCCTAGGCTCGATCGGTGCCTTGGAAGCATAACACTCTTCCTCAGGGGACAGGCCGCAGCGCCTTGTTCGGATACTCCGGCGCCTTCACCGGCGGCACGGGATGGTTCTTGATCTCCTCCTGGAGGTAGGCGATGGCTGCATCCAGTTGGGCGTCGCTGCCCCGGAAGGTGGCGTGGGGAAGATTGTCCACCGTCACGTCGGGATCGACGCCATGCCCTTCGATCAGCCAGGTTCCCTCCGGGCCGAAGACACCGTACTCGGCGGCGGTGGCGATGCCCCGGTCCACCAGCAGGTTGGAGGAGGACAGCCAGATCTCGCCGCCCCAGGTGCGGGTGCCGATCACCTTGCCCAGCCCCAGGCGCTTGACGCCTTCGGCAAAGGCCTCGCCATCCGAGCTGGTGTTCTCGTTGACCAGCACCACCAAGTGGCCGCGGAAGGCGTACTGCATGTTCGCAGAGGGCGAGCCCACCCGCGGCTGCCACCAGAACCACGCCTTGCGCTGGAGCTTGTCGAGCAGCCAGCTCTCGATGTTGCCGCCGCGGTTGTTGCGCAGGTCGAGGATCAGGCCCTCGCGGTCGAAAACCGGGTAGAAGTCCATGGCCCAGGCGGTGTAGTCGTCGCTGTCCATGGCCCGCAGGTGGAGGTAGCCGATCCGGCTCTGCCCCTTCTCCTCCACCGTCTTCCGCCGGGAGAGCTCCCAGTCGGTGTAGCGCAGGTCGTCCGCCTGCTTCGGCGAAAAGGGGACCACCACCACGTCGCGCGCCACCCGGGTCTTGCCGTCGTGTACCCGCAGCAGCATCTGCCGCTCCGCCTGATTGCGAAGGAGGAGGCCGGCATCGGGCACGGAGAGCACCGGAACGCCGTTGATCGCTTCGATGACGTCGCCCGTCTTGACGCCGACGCCGGGGGCGGCCAGCGGCGGCGCCTCGGCGGGAAGGTCCGGGTCCGAGCGATAGATGCGGTCCACCCGGTAGCCGCCCGCCTTCTCGTCGCGCACCAGCACGGCCCCCAGGGAGGCCACGTCGACGTCGGCCTCCCCCTTGCGCCGGTCGCCGCCGTGGACGAAGGTGTGCAGAGCCGAGAGCTCGCTCACCATCTGGCCCAGAAGATCGTTGAGCTCGGCCCGGCTCGTCACCCGCAGCGACAGCGGCCGGTACTTCTCCAGCATGGCCGGCCAGTCCACGCCGTGCATCTTGGTGTCGTAGAAGTAGTCCCGCTCCAGCCGCCAGGCCTCGCGGAACATCTGCCCCCACTGCTCTTTGGGATCGATGGAGAAGGCCCAGCCGGCGAGATCCACTTTGACGTTGTCGAGATCGTCGGGCGAGTCCTCGCCGGCGGCGAAGACGTACAGGGCCTTCGGCTTGTGCACCGCCAGCTTCTTGCCGTCGTCCGAAAGCTGGTAGTCAGTGATTCCCTCGACCACCGTCTTGACCTCGGGCTTGTCGCCGCTGAAAGCCACCGCCATCAAGGACGAGGACGGCTCGTCTTCGAAGGAGGGATCGGATTCCAGCCAGTACAGCCGGTCGTCGTTGGCCGAGAGGGAGTCGTAGTTGCCGGCCTCGACCGGCACCTCGACGAGGCGCTCGGCGAGGCCGTCGAGATCGATCTCCACCTTGGGGAGCTTCTCCTCCTCCGCAGCTCCCTTGTCCGCCTTGCTTTCCTTCTCTTCCTTCGCGTCCTTCCCCTCCTTGTCGTCCTTGTCGTCCTTGTCGTTCCCGTGCAGCTCGTCCGGCGGCTGGAACGGCGAGCGCAGCCCCTTCTTCAGGGCGGCGCCGTAGATCTTGGTGGTCGCCGTGAGGAACGGGTCGGGCTGGCGGGCTCCCAAGGGGCCCGGGACGAGGGTCCGGAGCTCGCGGTCGGAGAGGAACCAGAGCCATTTGCCGTCGGTGCTCCAGGTGGGGCTCCAACTGTTGAAGCGGTCCGTGGTGAGGGGCACGCTGCGGCCGGTGGAGGTGTCGTAGAGAAAGATCCGCAGGAAGGTGTTGGCGCCGTCGACGGCCCAGGCGAGCCAGCGGCCGTCCGGCGACCAGGCGAGATCCTGGAAGTCGCTGTAGGCCGAGGTGGCGATACGGTTGTTCTTGCGGGTCTTCACGTTCAGGAGCCAGAGCTGGTGGTCCTTGTCGCGATGGGCGATCCACTTGCCGTCGGGTGACGGCAGGGCTTCCCAGCGCAGCACCTTGCCGTCGGAGGTGAGCTGCTCGGGCTTGCCCACACCGTTGGCGGGGAGCTTCCAGATCTCCACCTCGCCCGACTCGTCGGAGAGGGCGAGGAGGCTCTTGCCGTCGGGCAGGAAGCGGGCCTCCCGGTAGCGCACGCCGGGCTTGCGGGTGACCTCGACGAGGCGCCCCTTCTTCACCGGCGCCACGAACACCTGGCCACGGGCCGTGAGCGCGATGCGGTCGCCGGCGGGCGCGAGGTCGAACGAGGTCAGGTAGTCCATGGGCGACTGCACCCACATCTCCTGCATCTGGTCGAAGTCAGAAACGAGACGGATGGGGAGCGGCTCGTCCTTGGCCGCTGCGATGTCGTAGATGCGCAGGTCGGCGCCGAGCTGGTAGACGATGCGGCCCTCGGAGAGGCTGGGCGAGGTCACGTCCCAGCCGCGATGGAAGGTGAGCTGCTTGAGGTCGTGGCCGGCCTCGTCCATCGACCACAGATTGAGGGTGTCGTCGCGATCGGAGACGAAGTAGACGCGTCCCTGCCAGACCATGGGCTCGCGGCTGGTGCCCGGAAAATCGGCGGTGAGGGGAACGGCCTCGGCGTCGCCTTCGCGGTAGCGCCAGAGACTCTGGGCCGTGCCGCCGCGATAGCGCTTGGTGTGGCTCCCCTGGAACGCGAAGCGGGTGAAGAACAGCGTCTTGCCGTCCGGGGTGAAGTCGCCGTCGGCGGCTTGGGCCAGGGGGAGAAGAACGCTCTTGCCCGTCGCCGGATCGAGGCGCAGCAATTGGTTGGCGGGCAGGCCCGACCAGTGCCGGGTCGTATAGAGGATCTCGCCGCCCGGAGTCCACCCCACCACCCGTGCATCGGCCCCTTCGAACGTGCGGCGCACCGGCAGACCGCCGTCGATCGGCATCGTGTAGACCTCATTGGGCCCCTCATAGGCCGCCGAAAACGCAAGGGTCTTGCCGTCCGGCGAGATGGCGGGATATGCCTCCTCCGCCGGATGTGAGGTCAACCGGATCGCCGTACCCCCCTGGCGCCCCACGCGCCAGAGGTCTCCCTCCGCCGAGAACACGACCGTGTCACCGTGGAGAGCTGGGAACCTGTAGTACCCGAGGGACTCCTCCGCCCGCAGGGCGGAAGGGAAGAACAGCAAGATGAGGGCGAGAATCCGTGGCTTCAAGGATGGGTCTCCTGGATGAGTGGGGGGATGGTAGCAAAGACAGCGGAGCCGGGGCGGGCACCGGCACCTCCACCGTCAATGTCCCGATCCCCCGTCCAGGCGTCAACCGATAGCGGGCGTCCAGAACCGTGATCCGCATCCGGCCGTTCTCCCCTGGGCGGACCTGGTAGAAGGGGAAGCGCGCCCAGCGGAGGAAGATACGCCCCTCGCGGGTGGACTCCACCGCCTGCCGAACCTCGGGGCTCTCGTTCCGGTTTACGAAGGGCGGAGCAGCCGGCGCGAAGACGGGGCGGCGGAGCCAGTCAACGGTGGCGAGGGCATAGCGATCTCCGGCTTCGGCCACGATCTGGCGGCGGAAGGGGTTGACGGCCACGGGGCCGGCCATGAGCCGGCCGGCGGCGATCCCCTGGCCGGCGAGGCTCTGGCGCGCCACGCCGGAGGCAGCCAACTTCGCGCCCCCCAGGCAGAGGATGTAGACAGCGACCAGGATGAGGGCCGCCCGGGCGGGGCGTTCCGCGGCCGAGCTTCCCCTGCGGGCGAGAAGGAGCGAGCCGAGCCAGCCAATCCCCAGGGCCAGCCAGATCCAGGGGTCCACGATGAAGAGGACGTCGCCGTGGTACCAGACGTCCCGGAACGGCATGAGCCAGCGCAAGCCGTAGGTGTTCAGCCAATCGAGAAAGGGGTGGGAGAGGATGGCCACCGCCGAGAGGAACAACAGGGCCCGCGGATCTGCCGGCTCGGCTGCGGCGTGACGACGGCGGCGGACGAAGCGGTCCCAGGCGAGCATGGCCCCGGTAAGGATGAAAGGCCAGAGGGCCAGGGCGAGGATGCCGTGGGTCCAGCCGCGGCGGAACCCGAGGGCCATGGCCGATCCCCAGGCGTAGGCGAGGACGTCCACGTCCGGCAGGTTGGCACCGATCAACAGCGTAGCGGTGGCGAGGGCCGTCCGCTTCTTGAGGCCCGCCTCGGCAAGCGCGGCTCCGATCAGGGAGTGGCAGAGGGGGTCCATAGAGTCTCGAGGATATTCCCCTGGGAGCGCCGGGTGCCCCGGGGGGTCCCGGGCGCCTCGGGCCCTCGGCGTGCTCCCTCGCGAAGCTCTTCCACTACGGCGCGGGGGGATCCCTTCCGGCCCGGATTGTACCCCGTTGTCCGGGTTCCCCCTGTGACCCGGGCTCCGGTAAGGTATACCGCATGCGATTCCGGTGGAGAAACGCCCTGACCGCAGCCCTCGTCCTGGCCGTCGTCACCCTTGCCGTCGGAGCCAAAGGCCCGGAGACCTACGGCATCCCGAATGCCACGATCCCCGAGCCCGGGATCCTGCTCGCCGGCCAGCCCACGGGCGAGCAGGTACAACTCGCCGCCGAGGACGGATACAAGACGATCCTCGACCTGCGGACGCCGTCGGAGCCGCGGGGGTTCGACGAAGTCGAAGCCGCCCGCGAGAACGGCCTCGCCTACGTCAACGTCCCGGTGGACCCCGCCGCCCTGGACCAGGCTACGGTCGACCGTTTCCTCGCCGCGATGAAGAAGGCCCAGAAGCCCGTGCTCATCCACTGCGGCACCTCTGCCCGGGTGGCGGCCCTGTGGTACGCCTGGCTCGTGCTGGAGAAGGGGAAGACCCCGCAAGCCGCGCTCGCCGCGGCCAGGGCCGCCGGGCTGAAGAGCCCGGAGCTGACGGCGAAGATCGAGAAGCTGGTGGCGGAACGGAAGCCGGCGGCCCGGTGAAGTCTCCATGTACATGGAGTGGACGGGCCGGACCACTCCTAGTATCGTAAAGGATATGTCCTCGGACCTCTATCGCCGCGCGCTGGGCTCCCTTTCCGAGGACGACAAGGAGGTCTTCGAGAAATGGCTGGTATGGTTGCAGGGACACACCGGCGTCCATCCCGATCAGCCCACGAATGGAGCTCAGATCCTGGAGAACTTTCAGGCGGAAGCGCATCTGGTGGGGGATGGGGCCTTCGGCGATCCGACCCGCCTGACCATGCTCCTGCGGCACTGCGCGGCCTGCCTCTCCTCGGCGTCCGAGGAAGAAAGGCATTTCGGTTACGAGACGGTCTGCCTGGAGTTTGCCGGGCTGGGCCTGCGGATCCTACGCGAGCACCTGCCCGACGAACTCCTGCGTTACACCACGAGCCGCACCTTGGCGGCGACGCTCGTTCAACGCATGCTCGGCAAGCTGGCGCGCGAGGCGTTTGACCGCGAGGCGCTGCCGCCAGAAGTTGCCTTCACCCGGGTCCGGAACCGATGGTCGGTCAGCCGGCTCGAAGCGGCCGACCGCCTCCGCAAGGAGGACGAGGACAAGGTCTTCGCAACCTTTGAGCATCCTGGAGGCGCCCCGCGGGGCAACGCCGTGGCCATGTCGCGCGCTCTGGCCTTGCCCTTGTGGCAATGGCCCCACTCCGAGGTGGAGTTGCTCGAGCTGGCCTATCCTACGGACGCCGTCGATGGCTACCGCTTTCCTACCGTCGCAGACGCAGTCTGGATACACCTGTTTCGCCCAGCTCCTGAAGAAGCCCCCGACAGCGGACGGCCCGCTTCCTGCTACGGCTGGACGGAGCCTCTGGGCGCCTATCCGCCGCAGCCGGAGATCGTCCACGACAATGCACTGCTGAAGGTGCTGAGCGGTCCGCCGCGGTTCGTGGGGTCCGTCGCATGAGCGAGCCTGTTTTTCAACCGAGCCGGCGGGCTGACGGGACCCTCGATCCCGAGTGCCTGGAACGGATGGGGCCGGACTGGCTCACCGGCTGGATGCGGGAGCGCCTCAGTGGGCGCGATCCCTGGTTCCCGCTCGACCGGCGCTCCGATGAGGATCCGGAGAGCTTCATCGTTGGCCTCTTGCGCGGTCTCGGCACGGGCCATCCTCTGGTACCTCTGCTGGGGCGTGTGGCTCGGCGGCTACTGGAGGAGGCTGAAGCGGCAGCGGCGGCTCCTCCAGCTTATCTCCGCCCCTTGCTCCGTCTCTGCCAGCAGACAGCACTGCCAGCAACGGCAGCCTGGTTCGCGGCTGAATTGGAAACGCTGGCTGCAAAGCCCGAGACCTTCGCCAGCCGCTGGCCGGAGCGCGCCCTGGCTGACGAAATCCTCTTCGCAGCCCTCCGGCAGTCGCCTGGTTGGCTCGGGAGCCCGGCGCGGCAGGCCTGGGAGACGTTGCTCACACGACCGGAGACCACCACCTTTGCCCTTTCCGCCCTTGGAACATCGCTCCAGGAGCAGGTCTCCCATATCGCGGTTTGGTGGGAAGCCTGCCCAAAGGAGGAACGCGAAATGGAGCTCAGCCAGTTGATCTTCGCGGCGGTCACTGCCGAAGGGCCGGACGAGGCGCGAGACGTTCTGGCCCATGCCAGTTCCTTTCCTCCAGAGCTGCGACACGCCATTGACCGGGAATTGCAGGCGAACGGCGTGCGGCCTGTCTTCACGGAGAGGGAGCCCTTCCAGTATCGTGAGGACAGCAATAGATCACTTAGAGTATTTCTCTCAGTGGACCCATCAATATCTCAAAAGATTCTGGATATATTGACGAAGATCAGTGAACAGGTCGACCGTACCTTGGTCCTGTTGAATGACGAAGATCTGACAGAGAAGGGACCAGGCTCCTTCAAGAACTTCAGGGAGAAAATTAGCTCCGCAGATGTTTTCATCGGTTTTTTGAAGAAAGACCGCCCCTGGGCTTATTGGGAGCTGGGGTTTGCTCAAGGAATAGGTTTACCGACTCTACTAGTCGCGGAGCCAAGCGAGTTAACGAGACCCATCGAATCAGGCAGGAATCGACTAGAATCTGAGTCTTACCAAAAGGAATCTGAACTTACTTCCTCTTTTCGAGCACTCTTTGAGAGTGTCATTGCAAGCGGCGCAGACAAACGGACGAGGACCACACTGGGTAATCGCGGTCATCGCAGGTGATCTCAACCCCAAATCGATCGAGTCGAGTTTCCCCCTGCAGTCAAGTCTGCTATCCTTCCCCCCGGGTCCTCAACACCATGGCCATTCCTTCCGGCCCTTCCAAGCCCCGCCAGGGCGGGTTCACTCTTCTCGAAGCCCTCATCGCGCTCGTAGTCTTGGGCGTGGCGCTGCTGATCAGCATGGAGCTGGTCCTCCAGAATCCACGGGTGGTGCGCCGGATGGACAGCGAACGGCAGGCGTTCCGCGCCATGGAGTCGACCCTCGAATCCGTGCGCGGCGGGGCGATCCCGCTCCAGACGGCCGACCTCGGCGTCTACTCCACGGCCGTCGGCACACCTGCTCCCAAGGACCTGTCGATCTCCATGCAGGTCGATTCCACGGAGCTTCCCGGCCTCTTTCAGGTGACTCTCCAAGCTCGGTACACAGCCGACAACCGAAAGGTCCAGAAGGAGCTTCAGACGATGGTCTGGAGCCCGCCCTGAGGCTTACGATGCGCCAGCCGCGAAAGGAGCCGGGAGGTCAGGGCGGGTTCACGCTCATCGAGATCTCCATTGCCTTGTTGCTGATGATGCTGGGGCTGCTGCTCGCGGCGCAGCTTCTGATGGAGACGTCGAAGCTTTTCGCGGAGACCTCCGGCGAGTCGACCGATACGCCCGTGCCGCTGGTGCTCGCCCGCATCCGCGGCGATGTCCAGGGCTCCGCCGCCACCGCCCCCGTCGATCAGGAGGACGGCTCGCTCGCCGCGATCACGATGGTCGGAGGGCCCGAGGGAGAGGTCATCTACGTCAAGCAGGGAACGGACCTCTTTCGCTCCATCGTGCCGGCGGACGGCTCTCCGCCGCAGCCGCCGATCCTGCTCTGGCGGGGCGTGACCGCCTGGAGTTGTCAGATCGTGCCCGGCACGACCAGCCTGGTCGATTTGCGGGTGAAGTACCTCCGCCGCTCGGTGCCCCGCACGCCGCTGGCGGTGTTGCCGGCCTACCGGGGTCCCCTGACCGAGGAGCTGACCCAGCGGATGTTCCTCCTGCCCCGGGGAGGCGGATTAGGGGACACGTGGTGAAGGCCGCACGCCGCGGCGAGGCCGGCTTTGGTCTGCTGATGGCGCTGATGGTGCTCTTCCTGCTGTCGATCGCCCTCGCCCTGCTGGCAGGGTCGCTCCAGATCCGGATGCGCCTGGTGCGTGAGGACGCCGAGACCGTCATCCTCACAGCCCTCTCTGACGCCGCCGTGGCCGAGGCGGTGGCGAACCTCGCCCAGAGCTCGGGTTACCCGGGCTCGCCGGCGCACGAATTCGGCCACGGCAAAATCACCTCCGTGGTCACACCGATCGGACTGGGCCTCTTCGACGTGGTGGCGACCGCCACCTACGCCAACCGCACCCGCACCGTCGAGGCCGAGGTCTTCCGCGCGCCGGGAGTGGTAGCGCACGTCCGCCGTTGGCGGCGGGTGCCGGGGTGAGTGGGCGTGTAGTCCTCTCCCTTCTGGTGAGTACGATGCGAAGAAGCGATCTGCTGCATCAGCGATTGATTCTGAAGCACGTAGAGCGTCTCCTGTTCGCTCTCCCAATCCTGTACCCCGATCACGACAAAGTCCTCGCCGGCCCGGCGGGTGATCCGCAAAGGAGCATGATCAGCGATCGCTGTATCGACAGAGGCTTTGAGGTTGCTGCGGAACTCGTTGACCGTCATTTCCCGCATGGCCGAGCTCTTCATTGTCGAGATTGTACGGCATTCCGGTACAGCTCGGCACTTCTCGGCGAGACCGGCCGGAGCCGAATCCGGCTCCGGCCCGGTCGCGGTCTGCTCCTAGTGGTGCGAGAACTGAAGCTGGCCGCGGATCTCTCCGCCCATGAATCGTGCGCAAGAATCGTATAGGCCGGAATGGTAAGATTCCGATTCGTCCTGACCGAACCGGCCGCAAGGAGACCCGATGACTTCCACCGCCTATCTCGAGATCCCTCAGGACATCCTCGACTCGGCACGGCTGAGCCTTGACCAGGTGCTCATCGAGCTTGCTGTCCACCTGTACGAGCAGGGCCGGTTGTCGGTCGGCAAGGCTCACGAGTTGGCGGGCCTGTCCCTCTGGGAGTTCCGGCAGTTGCTGGGATTCCGCCAGATTCCGCCGCACTTCACCGCAGAAGACCTGGAGCAGGATCTTGAGACGCTGCGCCAACTTGGCGATCCATGATTGTCGTCAGCAATACCTCACCCCTCACGAATCTCGCCGCCATCGGCCATTTCGAGCTGCTCCGGAAGCTCTTCGGCCAGGTTCATGTCGCTCACGGTGTTTGGGAGGAGCTCAATCATGCGGAGCGGCGCTATCCCGGCAGTCAAGAAGTGGAGAATGCCTCATGGATCCATCGCCACAGGGTGAGCAGCCCAACAGTGACGACGCTCCTGCGTCGAGATCTCGACCTCGGAGAATCTGAAACTCTGGCTCTGGCACTTGAGCTTGGAGCAGACCTCGTCTTACTCGATGAGCAGGAAGGCCGCCATATGGCCATCCACCTCGGTCTGCGACCGTTTGGGGTCTTGGCGATTCTGCTCAAAGCCAAACGCCAAGGGGAAATTGGGGAGGTCCGCCCTTCGCTCGATGCCCTCCGGCGCCAAGCCGGCTTCTTCCTTGGAGACAAACTCTATCGGCAGATCTTGGAGGAAGCGGGCGAAAAGACTTGACGGCTCCGTGCTCCCTTGTGCCCGACGCTGGCAAGACTCCTGCTTAAAGCTGGAGGCCAAACGAAAGGCAGAGGGGGAGACGGACGGTGCAGCCCGAAGAAGAATGGACCGAAACCAGAAGAGCAACGAAGTATGCCTCCTGGTTGAAGCGCCTCCTCCTCGTTCTCCTCGCTCTGGCCGCGCTCTACCTGCTGGCGGCCAATGCCTTCCTGAACACGCGCCTCGCGTCGTGGGCGGTCAACCGCCGGCCGCAGCGGTTCCAGGCGACGTGGTCGTCGGCCTGGAGCGTCTGGCCGGGCGGCGTGTGGGTGCGGGGGCTCGTGCTGAAGGGGCGAAGCGCCAACGACGTGGCGTGGACGCTGAGCGTGGACCGGGGGCATGGCTGGATCGACGTGCCCGCCCTCCTCGGGCGGCGCCTCGTGGTCAACGGCTTCCGCGGCGAGGGTGTGCGCTCCTCGGTGTCGCACGGGGAAGGGAAAGGAGGCCGGCCGGAGCCCGAGAAGCCGGGCGAGAAACCCCGGCCTCCCTGGGGAATCCGGATCGACCACATCAAGCTCGCGGGCGTCCGCGACGTGGGCTACAACGGCGTCCGCCTGACGGGCGACGGCCGGGGCAAGGTCTCAGGAAGCTTCTCCTTCGTGTTCGGAAAGGCGTTCCGCCTGGACGACGCCCGCCTGGTGATGCCGGCCAGCCGGTTGTGGCTGAGCGACGAGCCCGTCGCACAGGACCTCGACGTCGACGGCACGGTGAGCTTCTCCCCCTTCGTGCCGCACGAGCATCCGGGCATGGAAGGTTGGGATTTCCTCTCCGGCTCCCTGAAAGCCCACGGCAGAGTGCCCGGCCTGCCCTTCCTTGCCCAGAGCGGCCTTCAGGGCACGCGCGAGGCCGGCCGGCTGGTGGCGGATCTGCGGGTGGACCACGGGCGCCTGACGCCGGGAAGCCACGCCGAGCTGGTCACCGGAGCGGCCGCGGGCTCGCCTCCGTCTCTGAGGCTGGCCGCCGACGTCACGGCCGGTCGGCGGGCACGGGAGCTCCGGCTCGGTCTCACGGCCCAGGGGCTGGAGGCCGGGCGCAAGGCGGGCCGCCCGCCGGTCTTCCAATGCGCGGCCATCGCCGGCACCGTCCAGACTCCGGAGGTCCAGCTCCGCCGGCTCTTCGTCACCGCCCGGGAGCTGCGCACCAAATCCAATCTCGACGCCCTGCCGCCCCTTGCAGCCGACATGCGCCTCGAAGGCGTGCGGCTCGAAGCTCCCGGCGCCCACGCCCATCTGCGGTTGGACGTCGACCACGCCACGGGGCGCATCGATCTCGCCGCCCTGGCGCGCCAGGAGGTCGACATCGAGGGTCTCCAGGCACAGGGCGTCTCTGCCCAAGTCGCCTTTCCGACCAAGAGCGCATCCGGCGCCGAGGCCAAAGCCTCCTGGGGCGTGCACCTCGCCGGCGCCCGCCTGACAGGCATCCGCGAGATCGGCATCGACCCGTTCCATCTGATTGGGGCGTCCCAGCTCGAAGCCACGTTCAATTACGACCCCGCGGGGAGGCTCGACGTCCAACGGGCCGCTTTGACTCTGGCCGGCGGGACTCTCCTGCGCAAGGACCAGCCGGTCGCCCAGAAGCTCACCCTGAAGGCGGAGGCCCACGTCGGCGCCGTGGCTGTCGGCTCTCCGGGCCTGGCCTTCCTGCGCCAGGTCTCCGGGACGACGGACGTGCGTGCCCGGATCTCCTCCCTGGGCTTCCTCGATCCCTACCTGCGCAAGGTCCCGTGGCTCACGCTCCAGGGCGAGGGCGATCTCGACGCGTCCGTGCGTCTCGACGCCGGCCGGCTGGTGCCCGGCAGCCGCCTCGCCGTCGGCGGCGCCAAAGTGCGGGCCACGCTGCTGGACAGCTTCGCCGCCGGCGCGGGCCGGGTGACGGTGGCCGTCGATCCCGGCGGCAGGACCGGGCTGCGCGTCGATCTCGACCGCTTCAGCGTGGCCGCTCTGCGGCAGCCCCAGAATCCGTATCTCCGGGGCCGGAATCTCAGGATGGCGGTCACCACCACCGCGCCCCTCGATCTCGCGGTACCGATGCCCGACTTCGACGCTTCGTTCTCCTTGAACGACGCGGAGGCGCCGGACCTGACGGTATACAACGTCCTGCTGCCGGAGGGCGCCGGCTTCTCCATCGTCTCCGGGACGGGAACGGTGAAGCTGGAGCTCGCGCTCTCCACGGCAGTCGGCACGACCCGGGGCACGGCCTCGCTGAGCTCCGAGGCGGCGCGGGTGCGCTTTCAGGATCTGGACGTTCAGGGTCGCGTGGCCCTTCAGGCCCCTTTCTCCAGCCACGACCTGCAGGGCCGCCACTTCGACCTCGACGGCGCCCGGCTTGACCTGGACCAGCTCTCCTAC
>JBAPYB010000455.1:0-4068 GCA_049284515.1 Thermoanaerobaculia bacterium | reverse complement strand
TCCTCATCCCGCCGGCGGCTCCCGCCCCGCGGTCCGGCGGAGTGGGTGATCCTGGCGGTGCTGGCCGTCGGCCTGAGCCTCAACGTCGTCGCCCTGCTGACGAGCTCCCGCCTCAGCGGCTCCGACCTGCTGCTGGGGGCGACCGTGCTCCTCGCCGGTCTCATCCTGCTGGTCCTCATCGAGCTCTGCCGGCGCAGCGCTCCTCTCCCGGACGACGAGCCGGAGCCACCGTGAGCTAGCCGCCGGCGCCCGCACCGCCGGCGTGGATACCCCCCTCGGTCTGCTCCCAGGGATCGAGGGCCTCGGCCAGCTCCGCCGCGGGCAATACCTGCCTCTCGATGCAGAGCTCGCGCACCGTCTTGCCGGTCTTCACCGACTCCTTGGCGATCTCGGCGGCGGCGTCGTAGCCGATCCTCGGCACCAGCGAGGTCACCATGGCGAGCGATCTCTCCACCAGCTCCTCGCAGCGCTCGCGGTTGGCCTGGAGGCCGTCCACGCACTTCTCCGCCAGCAGCTTCGCCGAGCTCGCCAGGATCTCGATCGACTGCAGCAGGTTGTAGGCGATGACCGGCATCATGACGTTGAGCTCGAAGTTGCCGCCCATGCCGCAGAGGGTGATCGTGGCGTCGTTGCCCACCACCTGGGCGGCCACCATCAGCACCGCTTCGGGAATGACCGGGTTGACCTTGCCGGGCATGATCGAGCTGCCCGGCTGGAGGCTGGGGATGGAGATCTCGCCGATGCCGCAGCGCGGCCCGGACGCCAGCCAACGGAGGTCGTTGGCGATCTTGGTCAGCGAGGCGGCGATGGTCTTGAGAGCGCCCGAGGTTTCGACGGCGGCGTCCTTGGCCGCCATGGCCTCGAAGCGGTTGGGCGCCGGCACGAAGGGGCAGCCGGTGCGCTTGGCCAGGCGGGCGATGACCTTCGGCGCGAAGTCCGGATGAGCGTTCAGCCCGGTGCCCACGGCCGTGCCCCCCAGGGGCAGCTCGGCGAGGCGGGGCTTGACGGCGGCCAGGCGGGCGAGCCCGTTCCGCGCCTGCTGGGCATAGCCGGAAAGCTCCTGGCCGAGGCGGACCGGCACCGCGTCCTGCAGGTGGGTGCGGCCGATCTTCACCACCTTGTCGAGCTCCACGGCCTTGCGGTGGAGGGAGTCGGCGAGGCGCTCGAGGGCCGGCTCCAGCTCGCGGACGATGGCGAGGTAGGCCGAGACGTGGATGGCGCTGGGGATGACGTCGTTGCTCGACTGCCCGTTGTTGACGTGATCGTTGGGGTGGACGGGCTTCTTGCTGCCCATCACGCCACCGAGGATCTCGATGGCGCGATTGGAGATCACCTCGTTGACGTTCATGTTGGTCGAGGTGGCCGAGCCGGTCTGGAAGACGTCCAAGGGAAAGTGGCCGTCGAGCCGGCCCTCGACGATCTCCTCGGCGGCCTGGCGGATGGCCTTGGCCACCTCCGCCGGCACGGTGCCCAACTCCTCGTTGACGGGCGCGGCCTCGCCCTTGATCATCGCCACGGCGGCGATGAAGGCTTTCGGCAGGGTCAGCCCCGAGATGGGGAAGTTCCGCCGCGCCCGCTCCGTCTGGGCGCCGTAATAAGCCCCGGCCGGCACTTCGATCTCGCCGAAGCTGTCCTTCTCGATTCGCGGTTCCGACATTGAATTCTCCTGGGAAGGCTTGGGAACGGCTCCGTCTCTGTTGACACGGGGCGGTTCCATGGGACCATGGTAGCCGAAGGGAGGGCGACATGGCCGAGGACGAAGAAGACGAAGACGAGGACGAGGACGAAACCGACGAGGAGGCTCATTCACGCTTCGTCGCCGAGGTCGTCGAGGCGGAGCTCGTCTGGGGCCTGTCCACGGAGGACGGATTCCTGGCCTGCGAATCCGGCGCGGCGGAGGAGCGCGCCGTCCTCCCCTTCTGGTCCGACGAGGACGACGCCCGGGCGGCTCAGCCCGAGGTCGAAGGCTCGCAGGTCGACTCGGCCGCGCTGTTCGATTTCCTCTTCCGCTGGCTTCCAGGCATGGAGGACGACGACGTCGTGGCGGGGACCAACTGGACGACGACCCTGGAGGGCAAGGAGGTCGAGCCCATCGCTCTCCAGGACGAGATCCTCGACGCCATGTCCGACGACCTGAGGACCTCCTACCTCGACCGGCTGGCCCGCGAGGTGCGGGAGGCTGGAGAGGGCTCCCCGGCGCCGGAGGAAAGCGTGTAACCCATCGCGACGCCCACCTTCGCCCGGGCATAAATGCCGGGGCTATGAGCAGCGCCCCCTGAAGGGGACTTCAAGCCGGATTCATCCGGCGTTGTTCCTAGCCCGGGTATTTATGCCCGGGCGAAGGTCGACGTCACGACGGACTTTCCAGACACCCTCTCAAGCCACGGATTCCCCCTTGAGCAGGCTCAGCACCTGCCCTTCGAGCCGCTGCAGGCGCGCGGGATCATCGTCGTCCAGCTTTTCCGTGTCACCGCCGTCGAGCGCCCGCGGCAGGCTCCCCTCCAGGTAGGACTCGATGATCAAGGGGTGAACGTAGAACTTGCGGCAGATGGCCGGACGGTTCCCCAGCGACGAGGAGACCCGCTTGACGGCCTCGACCACGGCATGGCTCGCCTCCTTCTCCGTCTCGCAGGGGCCGAGCTCCAGGAGGGCCGAGAGAGCGAGCACGGTGCCGCCCCAGGTGCGGAAGTCCTTGGCGCTGAAGTCCTCGCCGGTGATCGCCCGCAGGTAGTCGTTGACGTCCTCGGAGCTGATGCTCTGGCGCTCGCCGTCGTCGTCCAGGTATTGGAAGAGCTTCTGCCCGGGCAGGTCGCGGATCTGCCGCACGATGCGCGCCAGGCGCCGGTCGTGGATCTCCACCGAGTGCTCCTGGCCGCTCTTGCCGCGGAACTCGAAGCGCAGGGTGGCGCCGGAGACGTCCACGTGCCGGTTGCGCAGGGTGGTGAGGCCGAAGGAGTTGTTCTGCTTGGCGTATTCCGGGTTGCCGACGCGGATCAGCGTCGTTTCGAGGAGCTTCACCACGGCGGCGACGACCTTCTCCCGCGGCAGCCCGCGCAGCGAGAGGTCCTGGTCCACCCGCTCGCGGATCTGCGGCAGGGTCTCGCCGAAGGCGACCATGCGCCCGAACTTGGTCTCGTCGCGCACACTGCGCCAGCCGGCGTGATAGCGGTACTGCTTGCGGCCCCGGGCGTCGCGGCCGGTGGCCTGGAGATGGCCGTTGGCCCGCGGGCAGATCCAGACGTCCGTCCACGCCGGGGGAATGGCCAGCTTCTTGATGCGCTCGACCACCTTGCGGTCCTTGACGGTCTTCCCCTGGGGATCGAGAAAGGTGAATCCCTTGCCGCTCTTGCGGCGGCGGATGCCGGGCTCGTCGTCGGTGACGTAGCGCAGACCCGCGGCTCTGGCGCTCTCCTCCGGGTCCACGAATACGGCGACGGTCAGCCCCGGGTCCAGCGTCTCCCCGTCGCCGGCGGTACTGGGCTGAATGGCTGTGGACACGGTCACCTTTTGCTGCACAGCTTGCAAAGATTACAAGAGGCCCTTCGCAGCCGGGTCAGCCGATTCTGTCGGCCGGCGCCAGGAGCCTTCCCCTCTGTTGCATCGCGCGTGCCGGGCGCTTGGGAGGGGCGGCAATGGCATGCAACCTGCACTCGCAGCCGGTCATCCATCCGGCGGAGCCTCGGCGTCGAGCGACACGTCTTGCGCACCCTCCGGTTTGTGATCTCAGCGGCAAAGTTTCGCAACCCTGGATGGCTCGCTTGCGTCGTTGCGGCAAGCCATCTATAAATACGCGCCTCTCCGGCAGGCCCAGGCCCCGGGCGAGCGATGGAGAACGCATCATGCCCCCCGAGCTTCCCCAGACATTTCCATCCGGCGCGCCGGCCGACGAGCTCGCCGGAGCCCTCGGTCCCGGCGTCGTGCAGGTCGGCCCCGACGCCGGCTTGCGCTTCGCGGACCTGCGGGCCCTGGAGCTGTTGGGGTGTGAGGACGGCTTCGAGCTCGAGCGCCTGTGGGCCGCGCTCGAGGCCCGGCTGGAGAGCGCCGGGATGCGCTGGGACGGAGCGGGCG
>JBAPYB010000454.1:0-8060 GCA_049284515.1 Thermoanaerobaculia bacterium | reverse complement strand
CCTCCTGGCCGAGCCGGCCGCGGGCTGGCAGCGGCGCGCGGACGGCCGCCCCCCCTGGCTGCAGCTCCTGGCGCGGACCTTCTCTCAGCCCAGCCCTCCCCTCCCCACGGAGGTCGAGGACGGCCTGGGGGTGCTGGAGTTGCTGCGCCCCCTGATCGCCGACGCCCATGCCCGCGTCCTGGAGGAACTACGGCGGATTGCGGCCGGGACCCCGGGGCTCCTCGCTGCGGAGCCCATCGCCACCGCACTCCTGGCCACCCTGATCAAGCGGCTGCGCTGGGCGAGCGAGCGGGCCCTCGCCCTGGAGCTCCAGATCAGCCGCCTCGAAGGCAGGCTGCAAGGGGGGACTCCGGAGGAACGCTTCCGGAGCTTCGTCGAATTGTTGCGCCAGCCCGCCACCGCCCTGGAGATCCTCCGCCGCTATTCGGTCCTGGCCCGCGACGCCTGCCGCCATGCCGAGCAGTGGGTCGAGACCAGCCTGGAGATGATGGCGCGCTTCGCGGCGGATCGTGAGGAGATCCTCCGCTGCATGCCGCACGCCGACGGAGCGGAGCCGGGACCCCTGATCGCCGCGCAGACCGGCCTCAGCGACCGCCACGGCGGCGGCCGCTCCGTGGCCGTCCTCGCCTTCGCCTCGGGCATCAAGATCGTCTACAAGCCCAAATCCCTGGCCGTCGACCTTCATCTTCAAGCCCTGATAGCGAAGCTCAACGAATGGGGAGACGGGCCGCCGCTACGCTGCCTGGCCGTCCTGGACCGGGGCGGCTACGGCTGGATGGAGCACGTCGCCGCCCGCCCCTGCGCGACGCCGGAGGAGGTGGAGCGTTTCCACGAGCGGCAGGGCGCCTGGCTCGCTCTGTTCTATGTCCTGGAGGCCACCGACTTCCATCACGAGAACCTGATCGCCGAGGGCGAGCACCCGGTGCCGATCGACCTCGAGACCCTGTTCCAGCCGGCCCTCGCCGCGCCGTCCGCCAGCGGCCCGGGATACGTTCCCACCACCCAGACCGTCCTCAACAGCGGCCTGCTCCCGCGGCGGTTCTGGGCCACCGCCGAGGAGGCCGGACTCGACTTGAGCGGCATGGGAGCGACGGCAGGCCAGAAAATCGCGATGAAGCGGATCACCGGCGACGGCACGGACCAGATGCGCTGGGCCGGGCACGAGACGCAGTTGCCCGCCGGCCCCAACCTCCCGACCCTGCGCGGCGAGCCCCTGGCGCTGTGGGAGCATGGTGAGCCCGTGCTGCGCGGTTTCCGCGCGCTGTACCGGCGGCTCTGTCTGCATCGCGAAGAGCTCCTCGCGCTTAGGGGGCCGCTGTCGCCCTTCGCCGGTCTGCCGGTCCGCGCCCTGCTGCGCGGCACCAACGTCTACGCCCATCTGCTGCACGTAGGCCATCATCCCGACTACCTGCAGAGCGCCCTCGATCGCGATCGCCTCTTCGACCGCCTGTGGCTGGACGCGGTGGGCTACCCGCCGCTGCGGCGGGCGTTGCAGGCTGAGCACGAGGACCTTGCTGCCGGCGACGTGCCCCGCTTCGAAACCCTTTCCACGTCGACCGACCTGCTCCACGCCGGAGGACGCATCGCGGCCTTCTTCGCCGCGCCCGGGCTGGAGCGCGTCCAAGCCCGGCTGCGGGCCCTGGACGAGGACGACCTGGAACGGCAGAGCTGGCTCGTGCAGGCCGCCATCGAGGCCACCCGCTCGCTCGACGAGCGTCGGGTCTGGACGCCGGCGGGTCTGCCGGAGGCCGGTCCGGCCGAGCCTGAGCGCTTCCTGCGCGCGGCCCGCCAGATCGGCGACCGCCTGGCCCGGCAGGCCATCGAGCAGGGGGATCTGGTGGCCTGGTTCCACCTCGACCTGCGGCCCGACGGCTGGCTCCTGGAGCCCATGCCAGTCGACCTCTACAAAGGCCTTGCCGGCCTTGCCCTCTTCCTCGCCCACCTGGGACGGCTGTCGGGGGAAGGGCGCTACGAGCGCCTGGCCCGGCTCGCCCTGCACACCGTCCGGCAGCGAATCGCGGCCGATCCGGGGGCGCTGGCCCGCCTCGGCGCCTTCAGCGGCTGGGGAGGGATCGTCTACACCTTCACGCACCTGGGCCTGCTGTGGGAAGAGCCCGGACTGCTCGACGAAGCGGCAGGCCTGGCGTCGCGCATCGTGCCCGGCATCGAGAGCGACGAAATCTTCGACCTCATGGCGGGGTCCGCGGGGGCCGTGGCCGCCGTCCTCGAGCTCCATCAGCGCCGTCCCTCCAGCGGCCTCCTGGACATCGCGGTCCGTTGCGGCGAACGCCTCCTCGCCGGTGCCGTGGTTGAGGAGCGGGGTCACGGCTGGCCGCCTCCCGCAAACCTCGGCCGCCTGCCGCTCACCGGCTTCAGCCACGGTACGGCCGGCATTGCCTGGGCCCTCGCCCGGCTGGGCCATGTCAGCGGTGAGGAGCGGTTCCGCGCTGCGGCGCGCGGCGCCCTTCGCTACGAGCGGAGCTGGTTTTCTCCCCGGCACGACAACTGGCCCGATCTGCGCGAGAGCCGCGAGACCGCCTCGGGCCGGGCCTTCCTGCACGCCTGGTGTCACGGCGCACCGGGGATCGGCCTCGGGCGCATCGGCATCCTGCCGTATCTGGAAGACCCGGAGCTGCTCGCCGAAATCCGGGCCGCGGTGCGGTCCACCCTGGCGGAGGGCTTCGGCTTCAACCAGTCTCTCTGCCACGGCGACCTGGGGAACCTCGAGCTCGTACGGGAGGCCGGCCGGATCTTGGGAGACCCAGGACTGGAGGACGAGGGCCGCCGCCTGGCCGCTCGCATCCTCACCCGGATTGAAGACGAAGGCCCGCAATGCGGCGCCAGCGTCAGGACGGAGGTCCCCGGCCTCATGACCGGCCTCGCGGGGATCGGCTACGGGCTGCTTCGCGCCGCCTGGCCGGACCGCGTGCCCTCCGTGTTGCTGCTGGCGACGCCCTGATAGGCGCGCCGCGGCTCGCCCAGCCATCCTTTCAGCACCTATGAAACTGGAAGGACCAATCCAGGTCCGATGAAAGGAGAAACCAACATGTCGAAGCTCCTCTCCCTGCGCCGCCTCGTCCTGCTGGGTTTGGCCATCGTCCTGTGCTGCCTCGCGCTCGTGCCCTCGGCGATGGCGGCTTGCTGCACGGAAGGGTCGACCCGGACCATCACCTCGATCCAGTGCTGCACGGATCCTCCGGTCAACGCGAACCGGACACTCCTGCACCAGACCTGCCATAGCTGTAATTGGAACACGACGTCGACCAGTTGTACCTTCGCCACCAGTTGCGCCTTCTGAAGCGAGACGGCCCGGCTCCCCAGGGGAGCCGGGCCGATTCGGGAGGGTGTTCTGCTCCTACGGACAGGCGAAGGCGTCCGTGTCCTGAACCGGCAAGGCCATGTTGTTGTCAGGGTTGAAGTACGTCTTGACCTGCCCGGTCGAAGTGTCGCGGATTTTCATCGTGTAACTGACGTTGGTGCTGGCGTTGAAGAAGACCCAGAAGCGGTTGTTGTAGCTACAGGCGTTGAGGACCTTGACCAGCATCTCCGGGTTGCTCTGGCTGAAGAACCAGAACAAGCCGCCGTTGGTGACCCCCAGCGCGGCCGTGGAGACGGCGGAGGCCGATCCATGAAGCGACGGGGCGTGGTTGAAATCCAGCGTTACCTCGAACCGCCGGTCGTCCGGAACGTTGTCGATGCACAGCGTGTGGACGGCCGGAATGCAGCCGCCTGCCAGGTCGTCCTGGATGAGAGTGAGGCCGACGCGCGCCTTCTGGTAGGTCGAAAGCGGTGGCGTGGTATCCGTCGTCTCGTAGGCCTCGGCCGGCGGAGTCGGGGGCTGCGGGTCCAACGGCGAGGCTCCCATGCCACCATCGAAGTACACCTGGCCCGGGCCCGTGGCGGTCTGCCGGATGGCGAGTTGCTCGTCCTCCGTCACCGGCGCGCCGCCGAAATCGAAGGTCACGGGCACTGCCACGCTCATGTTGTAGGGCGTCAGATCGACGTAGGCGGTCTGGGGGGCCCCGACGAGCGGACCGTCATAGGTGCCATGGTGGACCTCGACCGTGATGCGATAGGTGCCGTTCATGTTGGCGCCGTACCGCAGCTCCATGGAGCGAAGGTTGGTCCCCTCATAGACCGGGACGACGACACCGCGGGTGATGGGCTCGGTCGCCGTCCCCGAGAAGGCGCAGAGGTCGACGAAGCTGGCATGCAGAGGCGCCAGACAGCAGAGCGGCAGGCAGAGCGAAAGCGCTATGGCGAGAGAGGTGCTGCGACGGCGTTGGATTTCCATCTCCTCGACCTCCTGGTGCTCCTGATGGTGGGACAAATTTCTATGTCGCTACAGCATTAGACTACTCCGGCGGAGAAACCGCGTCAATCCCTGGTTTATGCCGGCTGGCCGGGATGGTCTAGAGCGCCTTGACGTACCGGAGCGTCTCGGGCGAATAACCGAGGCGCTCGTACACTTTCCGTGCGTGGTGATTGTTCTCGAAGACGTTCAGGGTGAGCTTGGAAAATCCCTGCTCCCGGCCCCACGCCTCTGCGGCCTGCATCAGGGCGCGGCCGACGCCCCGGCCCTCCGCCGCCGCTGCGACGGCCAGGATGCCGACATGCCCGTGCCGTGCCCGCGTGAAGTAATCCTCCTCGGTCTCGAGAAAGATGAAGCCCAGAGGATTGCCGTGGGCATCCTCGGCGACGAGCAGCTTGGAGCCGGCGCCGCCGGACTCCACGAAGCGGCGAAGAGTGCGCGCTTCTCCCACCACGACCTCCTGCGCAGTACGCCAGGCGGGAAGCGGAAAGCCGGCCAGGCGCACGGCGGTCTCCTCGACGAACGGCAGGTCTTCGGGACCGGCCTCTCGAACCGTGACCGGCGGGAATTCCATCTTCATGGCGCGCCCAGCCTACCGGACCTCGAAGACGCCCTCAACCTCCACCGCGACGTCGTAGGGCAGCGCCGCCACGCCGACCGCCATCCGCGTATGGCGGCCCGCGTCGCCGAGCACCTCCATGAAGAGGTCCGAGGCGCCGTTGATCACCTGGGACTGGCCGAAGAACTCCGGCGTCGAATTCACGTAGCCCGCGATGCGCACGCACTGAGCGACCCGCCCGAGATCGCCGTTCACCGCCACCCGAAGCTGGGCAAGGACGTTGAGGGCGCACAGGCGAGCCGCCTGCTGGCCTTCGGCGACGTCGAATTCGCGCCCCAGCTTGCCGATGAACCGCCGCTCGCCATTCCACTGGCTGAGCTGCCCGGTGACGAAGACCAGATTCCCCGTCCGAATGAACGGCACGTAGGTCGCACCCGGCTTGCTCGGCTCCGGCAGCTCGATAGCGAGCCGGGCCATGCGCTGGGCGATGGTTTCTGGCATGAGGGCCTCCTGGGTCGGCTGGCGTTTACCTGCCTTGGCCGGTGTACTTTGTCAGATTGCCCGAAGTGCGCAAGCCGTTCCAACAATGGGTTGGGTGATTTTTCCAGTGCATCTGGAGTTTTCCCAATGGGTTACCAGATTTTCCCAATGGGTCGGACGATTTTTCTAATGGGTTGGGAGATTTTCCAATGGGTTCTGAGATTTTTCTACTAGGTTGAGAGGTTTTCCTGATGGGTTTTTTGGTTTTTCCACTGGGTCGCGCAATTTTTCCACTGAAAAAGTCATCCCTCGCTATAGGAAAACGAGCCCGTCGTATTTGTTCCCACGCCGCCCTGAGCCGCGTGGGCGTACAAGGACCTCAGGGACACCAAAGACACCAAGGACCGGACCTTTTGTCCTTGAGGTCCCTGGTGTCCTTGAGGTCCTTTTCCTACCGCGACCGGATCATCTCCAGCACCGGCATCCTCTTAGGCGGCGGCATCTCGACGCCGTCGCCCTTCAGAGCCCGCCAGAGAATGCGATTGAACAGCTCGTCCGGAGACGAGTCCGGAGAGCGCAGGTCGAGCAGCGCTGATTCCTTCGCTCCCGGGGCGTTCACGGGGTTGGTTTCCGTCAGGGGCACCTTGGGGACCAGGGCCTGGTAGGGCGTCAGGTCCGGCTTCGCCGTGAACAGCTCGCGCAGCGGCCGGCCGAAGTGGTCGAACTGGGAGAGGGAACCCAGGCCCAGGATCTCCTCGATCGTGGCCAGGACGTTCGTCGTGTTGGCGAAACGGTGCACCACCCCGGCGCGGTTGTACGGCGAGATGACGAGCAGCACGGAGCGGTGCGAGTCCACGTGATCGGGCCCGGCCTGGGCGTCGTCCTCCAGGACGAACACGGCGGTGTTGCGCCAGAACCGGGTCTTGCTGAGCGCCTCGACGATGCGGCCGAGGGCGAGATCGTTGTCGGCCATGCAGGCCCGGGGTGTGGGCATTCCGGGACGGGCGCCCGCCGTGTGATCGTTCGGCAGGTGCAGGATCTCCAACGCCGGCATGCGGCCTTTCTTCACGAACTCCTGAAGATCCGCGATCCAGGCGTCGGCCCGGCGCTGGTCCTGAACGCTCATATCGAACGCGGGATACTCCGCGCTGGTGAATCGCGCAATCTTCTTCTTCTGTGATCGCGTCGAACCCTGCTCGAAAACTCCATACTCCCCGTAGACCCGCAGGCTCTTCCCCTTGCCCAGGGCGGAGTCCCAAAGAAATCCGCTCGCCGGCTCGTCCGTCTCCCCTTCGTCCGCAGGCTGCGGCCGGCGGTCGGAATAGCTCGAAGGCGTCGTTTTCTCCGTGTAATCGGTCACGTAGCCCGACATGGACCAGGGGTGCCCCTGGTTGCTGACCTCGGCGTTGGTGAAAAAACGATCGAACAGGCCGAACCGCTCGGCGAGGGCGTGGTGGTTCGGCGACACCTCCCGGGGGAAGAACTGGAGCGACGTGTCGCCGTCGCCCTGCGGCAGGTCGCTCAGCACCTGATCGTAGGTGCGGTTCTCCTTGATGATGTAGACGACGTGCTGGATCGGTGGATATCTGGGCGCCCGCCGCGGCCGGCCCCAGCCGTTGTTGACCGCCACCCGCCGCGTGAGAGCCGGCAGGTTTTTCAGCTCCGAGAGCGGAATGATCGACAGCGTGCCGTTGATCTGGCCCAGGGTGTAATCGTGGGAGTCCTTCGGCAGCTTCTCCTTCGGCTGCACCATGCCCGGATTGGGCCCCGTGCCCCGCCCCTTGGCATTGAGGACCAGGAGCGAATCCCCCACCGCGAGCACGCCGCTCGGGTACCAGCCGGAGGGGAGGCGCCCCAGCAGGCGGTCGTTCCCCTTGGCAGTGGCGATGCCGGACGCGGCGGCCGACAGTCCGAAGACCGCCACGGCGTTGCTGTCCGCCTCGGCCACGAACAGACGGCGACCGTCCTGCGACAGCGCCAGGGCATTCGGTGTGCTCCCCTCGGAGGGACCGGAGGGAGGCGGATCGGCGAGCGTCCTGATCACCCGCAGCCGCTTCGGGTCCACGATGGCGATGCGGTCCGTGCTGGCCGAAGCGACGAAGAGCCGCGTGCCTGCTGCGTTGAGCAGCAGCGCCGAGGGATGCCGGCCGACCTCGACCCGCTGGACGGCTGCCAGCGAGCCTGTCCGGTCAGGACGGAAGACCGCTACATGCCGCTCCCCCCAGGCAGAGACGAAGACCGTGCCGTCCCGCGAGACCGCCACGCCGGCCTGAATCGCCGGATCATGACCACCACCGAGAGGAGAATCACCGGCAGCACCAGGGACGCCTGGATCAGCTTGGACGGCCAATCCTCCTCACTCCACAGGCAGCTCGCCAGCACGTAAATACCGATGCCGTCCGCCAGCCCGTGGACGACGATCTCGGAGCGCGTCAAGAGAAGAGGGGCCGAGGCTGGAGGCGCGTCCATGACTTCCTTGAGGATATAGTCCTCCCACCGCTTCGCGCCACAGACTCAGGGAGGGAACGCCCGTGCAAAGCACCATGATGGACTTCCCGCTGACGACTCAGCTCATCTTCCGCCATGGCCGGAGGATTTTCGGCAACAGCCAGATCGTCACCTGGACGGGCGCGGAGCCGCGACGCGCGAGCTTTGCGCAGGCCGCCGAGCGCGCCGAGCGCCTGGCCGCCGCGCTGAAGCGGCTGGGCG
>JBAPYB010000453.1:0-21325 GCA_049284515.1 Thermoanaerobaculia bacterium | reverse complement strand
GCTGCCGGGTGTCCGCGAGCCGGCACGGAGTCACCGTGAAGTACTTGGTGGCTGTCGCCGCCGGCGCCGGTCCGCTGATCCGCCGCACCTGGCCGCCGGAGGCGAGAGTCGTGTAATAGAGGGCCTGAGTGCTGCCGAAGGGACCAAAGAGGAGGTGCACTACCGTGCCGAGGCCGGTGCCGGCGAAGTCCGAGGCCGCGAAGGCGCTGCCCGACTGGTCGAGCCGGAAGATGCCGCCGCAGACGCAGTCGCCGAAGAGGTAGGCGCCGTCGAAGCCCGGCCACAGGCCGTTGGGAACGAAGGCGCCGCCGCTGATGCAGTTGCAGCTCGCCGGGCTGGTGGTGCCGGGGATCGTCGCGTTGTGCGCGTATTCGAAGATCGGGTCCACCATGCCGGGGGGCGTGGGGTTGCACGGGCCGGAGGTGTTGTTGGTGTGCCTGCCTTCGCGGCAGTTCCAGCCGTAGTCGGTGCCCGCCTGGGCGGCGTCGATCTCCTCCCAGGCGTCCTGCCCCACGTCGTTGACGAAGATGCGGGTGCCGGGATCGTTGGGATCGGCGGCGATGCGGAAGGGATTGCGAAACCCCCAAGCGAAGGTCTCCTGGCACTTGTTGCCCGCCGTGGTGCCGCCGGTGACGTTGCAGCGCGCCGTGCCCGCCCCTTGGAAGGGATTGCTGGCCGGGATGCCGCCATCTTCCGTGATGCGCAACAGCTTGCCGGTGAGCTCCTGCTGATCCCGCGATGCATCGTTCGACCCGGCGCAGCCGCCACCCGCATAGTCGCAACCGCCGTCGCCGATCGTGACGTAAAGAAATCCGTCCCGGCCAAAGACGAGGTCGCCCGCGTTGTGGTTGCCGGCCGTCGAAGGCATGTTGTCGATCAGCACCATCTCGCTCGCCGGATCGATGACGTTGGTGTCGGGTAGAGTGAAACGGGAAACGCGGTTGACACAGGTGGTGCTGGGCATCTTGAAGGTGTAGAAGAGGAAGATGCGCCGGTTCGAGCTGAAGTTGGGAGAGACGGCGACGCCCAGCAGGCCGCGCTCGGAATTGGTGCAGATATTGCTCGTCGAGAAGGTGAGGGCCGCCGTCGGCAGCAGCATGCCGTTCTGAACGATGCGGAGCGTGCCGCCCTGCGTGGTGACGAGCAGCCGGCCATCCGGGGTGAAGTCGAGGGCGGTGGGGGACGACACGCTCGCCACCAGACTGTCGCTGAAGCCGGGAGGAAGGGCGGCGGCCGGCGACAGGGCGCCCGTGAGAGGCCCGAGTCCGGCCAGAAGCATCAGTAGTTTCAAATATCGCACGAAGCGAGTGTACACCCTGCCCGGGAAATCCGTATACAGTTTCCAGAGGACAGGATTTCGAGGAGAGCTGTCGATGCAAACGAGCTGGAAAGCGTGGTTCTTGGTGCCGATCGGGCTCCTGGTCTCGGCCGCGTCCTGGGCGCAAAGCCGGGGGCCAGCGATCACCTTCGAGGACAGCGCCGTGGTGGCGAGCGGTCTGTCGGCGGGGAAGACCATGGCGTGGTTCGGCGTCGAGCGGCTGGTGGATGCCGACTATTCGAGCGACCTGTACCAGCGCTACACGACGGCCACGGTGGCGGCCGACGGCACCGTCCGGCTGGCGCTGGATCGTCCGGTGGCGGCGGCTTCGATCTGGGTGGCCGTGGACCTCGATACAGGAGCTTTCGACGTGGCCACTCCCGATGCCTCGCACTTGAACCGGACGGCGCAGACGTCGAGCCGGCTTGTACTGGGCGCCGGCTCGGCCGCCGATCAGTTCCTGGATACCCGGACCTACGTCCTGGGACTGGCGGTCCGTCCGGGCCAGGGTGCCTGGCTCTTCGGCGGCGGCGACGGCGGTCCCCGGGACCTGGACGGGAGCGCCAACGGCCAGTTGAGCTTCGCGCTGGACGGGTTCGATGCCCTTCCCGGCAGCCCGGCGGCGCCGGCCAAGGCGGGAAGCACGGACCTCTGGTTCGTCATCGATCCGGCGACCCTGGAAATCGCCATCTTTCAGCCGGCGGCGGGAGGGAAGCCGCAATGACCTCTTGCCTCCGCCGCTCTCTGGTCCTCCTGCTCGCCGCCGCCGCTCCGGTCTGGGCGGACGTCCATCCCAATACCGCGGGAGGCTTTCCCGTCGACCAGTCCTTCCACGTGGGGGACATCGACAACGTCAATCTGTTCAATGGCGCCTTGACGGTGACGATTCCCATCGGTCCGAGCTATCCGGTCAACGGCGGTTTCTCCTACAGCCTCAAGCTGGTGGCCAACTCGAGCCCGTGGATCTTCCAGACCGTCCATTCCCCCAATCCCAAGACCGGAGTGGACACGGCCTACCTGCAGGCCAATCCGAATCCGTGCTCGAACGCCGGGCTGGGTTGGCGGGTGTCGCTGGGGCGGTTCAATCCGCCCTGCCAGGTCCCGGACTCCAACAACGTGCTCCCGGGTCAGGTCTACCAGGACGAGATGGGGACGGACCATGTGTTCTATCCCACCCTGCACGCTGGCGATCCGGAGGATGCACCCGTCACCGGCATCACCGACATGGAGTACACCCGCGACGGCAGCTATCTGCGGCTGAAGGTCTACGCCACCGGGTTCCGGGAGGTGGAATTTCCGGATGGGATGGTGCGCAAGTTCGACTCCACCGGCATGCCGATCGAAATCCGCGACGCCTTCGGCAACTGGCTGCACGTCGCCTATCTGACGCAGCCCTACCGCTGGGTGCTCACCGACAGTCAGGGCCGGACCCACACCCTGTACTTCCGCAACGATCTGCCGCAATACGCCCAGGTGCTCGACCACGCCGTCCTCGCGGCCTTCGGCGGCGCGACCGCCACCTATCAGTTTGCCTACGGCACTCAGCAGATCGGAAGGAGCTGCCCCAATACCGACACGGTTCCGCCGCTGGGCCAGGGGGCCACGGTCAACGTGCCGTTTCTCACCAGCGTCACCCTGCCCGACCTGTCGACGTTTCAAATGCCGTTGAGCAGCTACATCACGGCTCTTCCGGCCCAGGGCCAGGGATGCACGAGCCTCGCCGGCAATCTCCTCGCTATCACCCTGCCGACGCTGGGACGGATGGAATGGAGTTGGCAGACGTTCAACTTTCCCAGCGGTTCGACGGGGAAGTTCCAGCTCCAATCGAATCCGGGAGTGGCCACCCGGACGATGCGCAATGCGGCGGGAAGCGTCGTGGGGACCTGGACCTACACCCACCTTCCGTCCCTGCCGGGGGCGATGGATCGCGAGTCCACGACCACGATGACGGATCCCCTGGGCAACCGTATCGTCAGCTACTTCACCACCGCGGTGGACGGCAATCTCACCGGCTGGAGCACTTACGAGTACAGCCTGCCGTTCACCCACAACACGACGCTGACCGCGGGGTCCAGCGTGCTGAACCTATCGCGGCAGACCTTCGCGGCCGGCTCGTCGGTGCCACTGCGGTCGGAGTACGTCCTCTACGAGCGCGATCCGGTCAGCGTGGGTCCGGGCCCGGCTTTGTACAACACCAACCGGCGGCCGCAGCGCAGCCGCACGGTCTACGAGGATGACGGCACCTACGCGGGCACGGTCAGCTCGAATTTCGACGGCGTGGGCCACTACCGCCAGCAGGACACCGAAGGGAGCTTCCCGGGCTCGAACGTTCGTTCTCACTTCGCCAACGCCAATCCCGGCCAGGGGACTTACACGGTCAACGCCGCTGCCAATACCGCCACGGGATTCACCCCGGTGGCATCGAGCGCGCCCTGGGCGCTGGAGACGATGACCTATACCACCGACACGGAGAACGGCCCTACGGCCTGGACCGATCTCTGCTATGCCCCGGGCACCTCGACGGTGATCCGCAAGCGGGAGCACCGGATCGACGGTGGGGTCCAGTGGGCCGACGATCCGGTGGCCGTCTACACCCTCGACGGCGCCGGCAACGTGACGAGCGAGAGCCACTACGGCGGCGACACGCCCGGCTACGGCGTGCCGACCGGCGTGAGCAACCTCTGCGCCATGGCGCTGCCGGCGTCGCCGCAGTACCAGATCAACCATACGTACTCGTCCGGCGTGCGAGCCACTTCGCAGTACGCGGGAGCTAGCTTCAAGATCCTCGATCAGGACATTGACGCCAGTACCGGTCTGGTCTCCAAGAGCCGGGACACGGCGGGAATCCTCACCAACTATCTTTACGACACTCTCGGGCGCCGGACGTGGTCGAAGCCCGCGCAGAGCGGCTGGACGCAGTACGTCTATACGGCGGCAACGCCCACCGTCAAGCCTAACGTCATCGTGCGCCAGCGTGACAACGGCAGCGAGAGCGCGCCGATCCTGGCGGTGAGCCAGGTGGTCTTCGACGACTTCGGCCGGGTCTCCCAGGAGCTGCGCACGATGCCGGACGGCAACTCGGCCAAACGGCAGACCACCTACGACGGAGTAGGCAACAAGTCCACCGTCTCCGAGATGATGACGGGCAATCCCAGCAACGTGACGACCTACAGCGGCTACGATCCCTTCGGCCGGCCGGGCACGATCACGCCGCCCGACGGCGCGGCCCACAAGGTGACAATGACCTATCACGGCGTGCGCCAGGTGGACCGCACGGTGAAGATCGGCACCTCGCCGGGCGTGGAGACGGCCGCCACGACCACGGAGATCTACGACCGGCACGGGCGCCTGTACTCCGTCACCGAGCCCTCGGGCAGCGGCGGCGCGCTGGTGACCACGACCTACGGCTACGACGTGGGCAACCGCCTGGCGTCGGTCTCGACGCCTGGCCAGAGCCGCAGCTTCTCCTACGACCGCGCCGGCTTCCAGCAGTCCGAGACCCATCCCGAAAAGGGCGTCAACGGCAACGGCACGGTCTCCTTCTGGGCTTATGACTCCCGCGGCCACGTACTGCACAAGACCGACGGCCCCAACGATCTCGCCTACGTTTATGACCCGCAGGAGCGGCTGCTCCAGGTCAACGAGTACGGCGCCTCCGGCCGGCCGCTGAAATCCTTTACCTACGCACCGTCCAACGGCACCAACGACTTGCGCCAAGGCAAGCTCTGGCAGGCCAGCCGGTACAACTACTTCACGCTGGGCGGATCGAGCTTCACGGTGCGCATTGACGAGACCTACGTCTACGGCGGCCGGGACGGGCGTGTCTCGAGCCGGACGACGGCTTCCTCCACGGGTGAGTCGTTCACCCAGAGCTTCTCCTACAACGCCTTGGGGCTGGTCGACACGCTGGTCTATCCCTCCTGTCTGCACGCCGCCTGCACGCAGACGCCGGCCCCGGTGAGGACCGTCCAGAACACCTACACGCAGGGCCTGCTGACGGGCGTGAGCGCCAACGGCTTCAGCTACGGCACGATTTCCTATTACCCGAATCTTTTGGTCAGCCAAGTGGTGCACAGCAACGGCGTGATGGAAACGCAGGGAAACGATCCCTTCTCCATGCATCGTCCCTCCTCCGAAGGAGCCTCGGGGAGCTTCGCCGCCTGGAGCTCCGGCGCCTACAGCTACGACGGCGCGGGCAATATCACCGGCATGGGCACCGGCACGTACACCTACGACCTGGTGAGCCGACTGACCTCCGGTACCTTCTTCGACGGCCCCGCGGGTGGCGGCAACCAGAAGACGCAGAGCTACACCTTCGACACCTTCGGGAATCTGACGAACATCTCGGGAACCAGCGGGCGGGCCACGCCCACGAACAGCGCCACGAACCGTCTCAACGGCACCGGCGCGTCCTACGACGCCGCGGGTAACCTGACGAACTGGAACGGCGCGGTCTACGAGTACGACCATTTCAATCAGATGACGGACATGACGTCCGGCAGCGAGCACGCTTTCTACATCTACACGGCGGACGACGAGCGAGTCTGGTCCTACGACCTGGTGCGCAACGTCTCGCACTGGACGCTGCGCGACCTGGCCGGCAGGGTCCTGCGCGACTACGTCAACAACAACGGCACCTGGGGCCTGCAATCGGATTACCTCTATCGCGACGGCCTCCTGCTGGCCTCCGAAACGCCGGCCGGCCAGCGCCACTACCATCTCGATCATCTTGGAACTCCCCGCCTGATCACCACCGCCTCCGGCGCCCAGGTGGCCTACCACGCCTACTACCCCTTCGGAGAAGAAGCCACGGCCTTCAACCAGGACACGGAAAGGATGAAGTTCACCGGGCATGAGAGAGACCTGGCGAGCCCGAACGGGCCGGGAGATGACCTGGACTACATGCATGCGCGGCATGAGAGCCCGGTGGTGGGGCGGTTTTTGAGTGTGGATCCCTCCCAAAAGAGTCACCATTCGAATGCCCCTGAGTCATGGAACCGCTATACGTATGCGTTGGCCAATCCACTGAAGTTTGTCGACCCGGATGGGATGGTTGCTCTCCCTCCTCCAGAAGGTTGGCCTCACTGGTTAGTAAATCCTACGACTTTTGGCGAGAAAATACATCAGGGTTTCTACGAAGCGTCCATTCTGCCTGGCCCTTCTGCTATGGCCGCAGGGCCTGAAATAGGCGCAAGTTTGCTAGGATCGCTTTTTTCCAAGGCCAGCCAGCTTCTGGGTCGCCTTTTCGGTGGAGGTGGCGGCGAGGTAGTTGCGTCTGCTGCTAGTTTCAGCCGAGCACTGACAGTAGCCGATCTGGGTGTTCAGGGTACCGTTTCCGAGCTGAAGGGTACCTTCGCTATTGCAGAGGGCTCTGCTACGATCAGGGTCGATATGATCCAGGGCTCGATCAAGAATCCGCTTTCAGTAGTAAGAAACCTGATCCAGCTAGCACAGCAAAACGGTGCTACAACGCTGCGAATCGAGGGGACGGTCGCAAACGAGAAGCTTCTTGAAGTCCTTGCAAAGAGATATGGTATGCAGACTGAGGGTGCCACAGAGTCGATAGTTATTAAACTTAATCCACCCAAGTGATATTATGCTACCTGCTATTTCAAGGGCTAGGCGAATATTTCGGGGAATTACGAGATTCAGTTTTTTCCCCGCTGATCTTAAGGGGGTTCCCGCCGACCTTCCTCTCGCGGAAGGAGAAGTTCCAATAGGGATCTACCTCAACGTTCCTTCTTCGCTCGATAGTGCGATAGTCATTACAAGTTCATCCATGATTCTGAGATTGATAGATAAATGGTTGGTAGTCCCTTATCGATCTATACTCAAGGTCACTATTCCTTCAGATCAAATTAATTTGAGTGAGGTTAGGTTTTTAAACCTAAGCCTATCTGATAGGAGTAAGCTTAAATTGCCCGTTCTTGGTGGGACTAGTCGCACTGCCGATGCGTTTGAATTTGCGCGCTTTATTGATAGGGTTCGATCCGATGCGTTTTCAGATTAGAAAGAACCCCGCGAATGGAATTCCTAGTAAAGCTCAGAAAAGAAGACCCTTCGAGTGCGGTCGCCTACCATTTGGAAGGCCTATTGGAGTCTAATGAAAACATCAAATCTTGGTTGATCAAGCTTGGGGAGGCAGATCCGGACCTTGAGAGCACGTCGGAGACTCTTGCTTATCTTCAGGTCGAGATCTACACGCATTTGACCTATCGCATGAAGGGGCTGCGCCGCCCCTTTAAGCGCTTGCTTGCCTCTGCCTATAAGTCTATTCCCGATATTGCCAGAGAGGACGCCGAGTCGAAGGCTGGAAAGAAAGATGATAAGAGAGATGAAGGCTCAAGAAAGGGCTCCCGCGGGGCTTCTTAATGACGCCCGTCTCCTGCGCGCCGTCGGACTGTCGCCGTCGACAGGACAGACGGCGTGCCCGTCGTTCTGGATGAGACGTTCGTCATGCCGGA
The DNA here is from genome assembly GCA_049284515.1 of Thermoanaerobaculia bacterium. GTDB lineage: Bacteria > Acidobacteriota > Thermoanaerobaculia > Multivoradales > UBA5704 > DATARR01. Next base: position 13,543 of record JBAPYB010000453.1, on the reverse strand, counting down.
CGAGATGCTCGTCATCCGGTGCGGCTCGTGCGTTGTGCAGCGCGGTGAGCGAGGCGTCCGTTGTGCCAGTCTAGCGTCTCGTGCGGATTGATTCCCCGTTTTACGGTCCCGAAGGCGGCAAGAAGGAGCTGGTAAAGCAGAGGGTGGCCCGTGGGTGGAGCGGTCTGGAGGTCGAGCTAGTCGTCGGTGTCGGGCTCGCTCGGGCCACGGGGAGATCCGGTAGCCGTGACAGTCTCCCAGCCGCTCCGCCGATGCTCTGTCTCATCCGTTGTTGCCGCCACTGTGAGTAGCATTCATGAAGAGAAAGACCTTTGAACAGCTTCAGCGTCTTGTTGTGACAGGCGCCGCCTCCGAGCAGGAAAGGATCGACTTCCTTCGCACCTGGTATCGGCAAGGCAAAGAAGGACCCCGCTCCCTGCTGGAAGTACTTGCTGTCGATGATTACTGGGAAGTAAGGTATTACGCCCTTCAGACGATGGTGATAGATCTCGGAATCAGAGATCAAGCTGCAGCCGATCTATGCTGGGCGGCGCTGGAGCACGATGCTGATGAGCTCGTCAAAGGAATGGCGGCAACGTGCCTGGGGAGCATCTACTTCAATAGCTATCGCCAGGACGTGGCTTATCGGCTCATGCGGGCGTTCGATCACGTGAATGTTGCCATTCAGTGGTCGATCTACGACAGCTTGCGAAGGCTGGTCGGCCTCCCGCCAGATGGGTGGCGCGTGCCCAGGGAGGAGGTTCTACATCGCGGTCCTGACACGGCCCGGGTGGAAGAGATCTTGCGCGAGGTTGCGCGCGGGCAACCAGCGTAGGAAGGGACCATCTGGCGCACGACGAGGGCTGCGGTTCGAGCCTTATTTTGAGTCAAAAATCCGACGATCTGAAAATCCGCGGAGGTTTGACCAGCTAGATGGTGCCGATTTGGCAGCCGTGATAGTCTCCCACCCGCTCCGCCAGGCCCCTCGGGAAGGCGGAGTGGATCTCGCGGTACCCAACCCTGGAGAGACCATGAACGGGAGAGTCCTGATTACTGGCGCCGGGGGCGCGCTGGGGCGGAGCGTGGTGGCGCGTTTCCTCGACGCGGGAGACCGCGTGCTGGCCGTGGGGCACAGCGAGGAGAGTCTGGCGGAGCTGACGCCGCTGGCGCCTTCGGATGCCCTTTCGGTCCGCAAGGTGGACGTCGGCTCCTCGGCGGAGGTGGCGCGGCTGTTCGACGAGGTGGAGGCGGCTTCGGGGACTCCCCGGGCGGTCGTGCACCTCGTGGGCGGCTTCCGCTGGGGCCGGTTCGCCGACCTTTCCGACGCGGACTGGGACTTCCTCCTGAAGGCCAACCTGGACACCACGTTCCGCATCTTCCGCGAGTCCGCCCGCCGCTTCGAGAAGGCGCGCGAGGGAGCTGTAGTGGCCGTCTCGTCGCCGGCGGCTCTGCTGGGCGAAGCCGGGGTTGGCGTGTACGCCGCCACCAAGGCCGGCGTGCTGCGTATGGTGGAGTCGCTGGCCCGCGAGATGGCGCCTTTCGGCGGCCGGGCCAACGCCGTGCTTCCCGGCACCATGGACACCGCCGCCAACCGGAAGGCGATGCCCGACGCTGATCCGTCGACCTGGGTCACCACGGATGCGGTTGCCGCGGTAATCCATTTTCTTACCACCCCCGCTTCGGCGGCCGTCAATGGCGCTGCCGTGCGGGTGCCGGGACCATCCTTATGAGCCACTCGCTGGAGTGCCAGATCTTTTTCGATTCGACGTGCCACGCATGCGCGCTCCCCGATCTCCCTCCTACTTCGGCACGCGCGCGCTGTTTCGCGACCGCGTTTCTCGTTCGGCCCTTTCCCTTTGCCACTCTGACATGAGCCAAGAGTAATCGATGAAGGTCAACTCACCCTCCGACAAGTTAGCTCTGGAACAGAGAGCCGGTAACTCCCTGCGGAACTCCTCATATCGGCTTGCGATCACCTCCCCTCCTGGAATGTTGGTAGATGGAGTTGCATTGCGCAGCCAGTTCCGAACGATAGAGATAACCATTCGGGGGTCATCGCCATGGTCTCGGATATCCTGCCCTGCGATATCCGAAATGAACTTCTGATATCGATACTTTTCGCGATCCAGGATAAGGCAGACCTTCTCCTGATGTTCGGCTTGGCCGTATCGCTTGGCTCCCAGGAAGATCCCGAGCTCCAAAGGCATGTTGAACCGGGGGAGATTGCTTTTTGTGTCTAAATCGGTGGTGGAGATGTCATGGATCCCGAACTTGCATTCGGAGATAATCCTGAAGATTTTCTCGATCCTGATCTGGCCGCCGTCGTCGATTTCCAGGGCGCATCGAGGACGGAAGCCGCAATCGAAGGCGGCAAATAAGATCGCCTCGAAAAGGGTCTTATATCCGCCGTCGAAGGGACAATTGATGAAAACTTGCTGACCGTAGGCGTTGGTCATTGTGCGGAGGCGCAGAGACGCGGAAGGACCACAGAGGGTCTATTGCTACGAATCTTCCTCGTCTTCTTCTGGTCCTCGAGGAGGACGAGGAGGAGGAGAAGTTTGGGCGGAGCCTGACTCGTCCGGGCCGGCGTCGTAAGCAGCGGGTCCGAACCGTTCGTCGAGGACCGCCCTGACAGCAGCCCGAAACTCCTCGGGACTACGTGAGCCACGCTTTAGGGGAGAAAGAATTACCCTATCCATAAGTGACATTTTGCACCCTTGAGTACCATCTGTCAATTCTCATCTCGTTTCCCCCGTCCTACTCCATCCCACCCCATGATACTCTCCCCCCGCTTCGCCCCGGCACCTCTGAGGTGGTGCCGGGGTGGATTCAGCAGTCCCCTATCCAGGAGAGACGATGAGCGGCAGAGTCCTGATCACCGGCGCCAGAGGCGCGCTGGGGCGCAGCGTAGTGGCGCGGAGGAGATTCCCCCCATGAAAATAGCCGTCTGCATCAAGCAGGTCCCCAACACCGAGGCGCGGCTGCGCGTCAGCCGCGACGGCCGGTGGCTGGAGGAGGAGGACCTGCCGTTCATCATCAACGAGAGCGACGAGTACGCGCTGGAGGAGGGCCTGCGCATCGCCGAGAAGACCGGCGGCGAGGTCGTCGTCTTCAGCCTCGGGCCGGAGCGCGTCAAGGAGGCCCTGCGCAAGGCCCTGGCGGTGGGAGCGGCGCGGGCCATTCACCTCTCCGATCCGGCATTCGCCAAGGGCGACGCCCTCGCCACGGGTAAGGCCCTCGCCGCGGCCCTGAAGCAGGAGAGCTTCGACCTCGTGCTCACCGGCTCGCAGTCGGACGACGTGGGCTACGGCGGCACCGGGTCGGTGATCGCCGGATATCTCGGCTGGCCCCACGTCTGGCTGGTGATGGGCGTCGAGCTCGAGGAGGGGAACCGCTCGGCCAAGGTGACGCGCGAGATGGAGAGCGGCGTCAACGAGGTTTCCCGCGTCCTGCTGCCGGCCGTACTGGAGATCCAGGCCGGCCTCAACCACCCGCGCTACGCCTCGCTCAAGGGAATCATGGCCGCCAAAAAGAAGGAGATCGCCACGGCGACGCCCGCCGATCTCGGGCTCGACGCCGGAGAGGTGGGGGAGGCGGGCTCGCGGCTGGAGATCGTGTCCGTGGCCTTCCCCGCCTCAGGCAAGGGGGCGCAGATCTTCCAGGGAGATGCCAAGACCGCGGCGGCAGCTCTGGTCGAGAAACTTCAGAAGGAAGCGAGGGTGCTCTGATGTCCAGCCACGTCTGGGTCGTTCTGCAACATCGGGAAGGGCAGATCTCGCGCATCTCCTGGGAGGCTGTGGGCGCGGCACAGAAGCTCGCCGCAAGGCTGGGTGGCAAGGCCGAGGCCGTGCTCCTGGGCTCGGGGATTGGCGACGCAGCCGCCGAGGTGGCGAAGTGCGACCTCGCCGCCGTTTACGTGGCCGATCACGACGCCCTGCGCGCCTACACGCCGGGGGCAACCATCGGCGCGCTGGCGCCGGCGATTCAGCAAGCGTCTCCGGCTTTCGTGGTCTTCCCCCATACCTATCAGACGGTCGACTACATGGCCCGCCTCGCCCAGGCGACCGGCGCCGGGTTGCTGCCCGAGGTGATCGCCTTCGAAGGCGAGGGTGGAGATCTCGTCTGGACCCGTCCGGTGATGAGCGGCAAGCTGCAGGCGAAAGTGCGGGTCAAGGGGGAGGGGACGGTGCTGGTCTCCGTCCAGTCCGGCGCCTTCTCAGCGGACGGCGTCGTCCGCGGCGAGTCTCCGATCCAGCCTCTGGACGTGGATCTCGGAGCCGTGAAGCCGGACCGCGAGATCCTCGGCTATGAGGAGGTGGGGGGCGACACGGTCGATCTCACCAAGGCGGAGGTCATCGTGGCCGTGGGCCGCGGCGTCGGCGGGGCGGACAAGATGGCGCCCGTCGAGGCCCTCGCCAAGGCTCTGGGCGCGGAGATCGGCGCCAGCCGGCCGGTGATCGACAACGGCTGGCTGCCGCGCGACCGCCAGATCGGCTCCTCGGGCCAGACGGTGGCCCCCAAGCTCTACGTCGCCGCCGGCATCTCTGGCGCCATCCAGCACCTGGTGGGGATGAAGGGCTCGTCGGTGGTCGTGGCGATCAACAAGGACCCCGGCGCCCCCATCTTCACCGTCGCCGACTACGGCATCGTGGGCGACCTGCACGAAGTGCTGCCGGCGTTGACCGAGGCGGTGCAGGCCATCAAGGGTTGACCGGGGTTCCGTGGCCACTCGCTGGGTCGTCCTGAAGTTCGGGGGCACCAGTGTCTCCACGCCGGAGCGCTGGCGCATCATCGCCGACCTCACATCCCGCCGGATCGCGGAGGGGTTGCGCCCGCTCGTCGTCTGCTCGGCTCTCTCCGGCATCTCCAACCAGCTCGAGGCGCTCCTCGGCCTCGCCGTCGAGGGGCGCCACGAAGAGGCCCTGGCGGCGCTGCGGCAGCGGCACCTGGAGCTGGGAGCAGGTCTGAAGATCGACGCGGCCGAACGGCTGGCGGACGATTTCGAGGAGCTGTCGCGCCTTGCTCTCGCCGCCTCGCTGCTGCGCGAGGCCGGACCGGCGCTCAAGGCCCGGGTGATGGCCTTCGGCGAGCTCATGTCCACCCGTCTCGGCGCCGCCTTCCTGGAGGCACAGGGCATCGCGACCACCTGGCTCGACGCCCGCACGGCCCTGGAGGCCCGGGAAGACCCTGGCACCTTTGGAGCGCGCGCCTATCTCTCGGCCACCTGCGACTTCGACCGCGACGAGGCGCTGGCCGCCCGGCTGGAGGCGATGTCTGGAGGGGCGGGCTCGGCGATCCTCACCCAGGGGTTCATCGCCCGCAACCGGGAAGGGCAGACGGTGCTCCTGGGCCGCGGTGGCTCGGACACCTCGGCCTCCTATCTCGCAGCCCGCCTCGGGGCCGAGCGATGCGAGATCTGGACGGACGTGCCCGGCCTGTTCACGGCCAATCCGTCCCTGCTCCCCTCGGCCCGGCTGCTGCGCGCTTTGAATTATGAAGAGGCGCAGGAGATCGCCACCACCGGTGCCAAGGTGCTCCATCCGCGATCGATTCCACCCCTGCGCCGGCACCGCATTCCCCTGCACGTGCTGTCGACCGACCGGCTGGACATTCCGGGGACGGTGATCTCGGCCTCCGGCCCCGTGACCGGTCCGCAGGTGAAGGCGATCTCGTCGCGCAGCGGCATCACCCTGATTTCCATGGAGACCGTGGGCATGTGGCAGGAGGTGGGCTTCCTGGCCCAGGCATTCGAGGTCTTCGCGCGGCACGGCATATCGATCGATTCGGTCTCGACCTCGGAGACCAATGTCACCGTGTCGCTCGATCCCGGGGCCAACGCCCTGGAGCCGGGAGCTCTCCGCGCCCTGCTCGTCGATCTTTCGACGTTCTGCGAGCCCGAGGTCATCGCTCCCACCGCCTCACTTTCCCTGGTGGGGCGGGGAATCCGCGCCATCCTGCACGAGCTGGGGCCGGTGCTGGAGGCCTTCGAGGAGCTGAAGATCCATCTCGTGACGCAGGCGGCCTCGGACCTCAACCTCACCTTCCTCGTCGACGAGGACCAGAGCGAACGGCTGGTGCGCCAGCTCCATGGCCTCCTCTTCGGGCACCAGGTGGAGGGCCCCATCTTCGGGCCGACCTGGAGCGAATTGTTCGGCAGCGAGGGCGAAGCGCCGGGTGGGGCCACGACGGAGTGGTGGCGCAACCGGCGGCACGAGCTGCTCGACCTCGCAGCGACGCGGGGGCCTGTCTATGCCTACGATGCCGAAACTCTGCGCGCCTCGGCCGCGGCTCTCGGCTCCCTCACGGCGGTAGACCGCCTGTTCTACTCGTTGAAAGCGAACGCCAATCCCGAGGTGCTGCGCGTCTTCGCGGCGGAGGGATTGAGCTTCGAGTGCGTCTCGGCGGCCGAGCTGGACCACGTGCGCTCGCTCTTTCCCGACCTCGACCGCTCGCGCCTCCTCTTCACCCCGAACTTCGCGCCGCGGGAGGAGTACGTCCGCGGCTTCGCGGCTGGTGTCCGGGTGACGCTGGACAACGTCCACCCCCTGCGCGAATGGCCCGAGGTCTTCGCGGGGCGGGAGGTCTTCCTGCGCCTCGATCCGGGGCGGGGTCGCGGCCATCACGCCCACGTCCGCACGGCCGGAGCGCAGTCGAAGTTCGGCATCGCGCCCGACCAGTTGGACGAGATCCAGCGGCTGGTCGCCGCCTGCGAGACGCGGGTGGTGGGGCTCCACGCCCACACGGGCAGCGGCATCCGGAGCCCTGAGGCCTGGCAGGAAGTGGCCTTGTTCCTCGCCGGCGAAGCGGAGCGGTTCCCGGACGTCCGGGTCCTGGACCTGGGCGGCGGCCTGGGCGTGCCCGAGCGGCCGGGGCAGAGCGCTCTCGATCTGGGGGCCCTCGATGAGCTGTTGTGGCGCTTCAAGGCCGTTCATCCGAACTTCGAGCTTTGGCTGGAGCCCGGCCGGTTCCTCGTGGCCCTGGCCGGCGTGCTGCTGGCGCGGGTGACGCAGATCAAGAACAAGGGGGAGGTGACCTGGGTCGGCCTGGAGACGGGCATGAACTCCCTCATCCGGCCGACCCTCTACGGCGCCTACCACCCGATCTACAACCTGACCCGCCTCGACGAGCCGCCCTCGGTCGTCACCCACGTCGTGGGCCCGATCTGCGAAACCGGCGACATCCTTGGCCACTCCCGCCGCCTGCCCCCCACCTTCGAAGGCGACGTGATCCTGATCGCCAACGCCGGCGCCTATGGGCGAGTGATGAGCTCGCACTACAACCTGAGGGAGCCGGCGGGGGAGGTGGTGGTGGGGTAGGGTCGACGCGGAACCTCTGAACGAGTCCATTTAGAGCAAGGCCAGAAACTCCTCGATTGTCATGCCTGCGGCACGGATCAGCGAGCGAAGCGTTCCGACGGAAAGCTCCTTGTGCTGGGGCACAGAAAGGTTGGCGCGTGCGCCTGCCTTGACCAGAACGAGATGGCTTCCAACCTGTCCCATTGGCTGCCAGCCAGCCCGTTGGAATACCTTGGCTGCCTCTTTGCCGGAGATGTTCCCCAGTTTGCCCATGCGCTAGACGGCAACCAGGAAGGGCGGTTCTCCTTCGTCTTTCGCGAGAGCGGCGACGGCTTTCTGGTCTTCGGCCCACAGCCAGGCCGTAATCGCTTCTCGAACGTTGTCCAGAGCCTCTTTCTCGCTCTTGCCTTGAGAGACACAGCCGGGCAGGGCAGGGCACTCGGCGACAATCCAGCCGTCCTCAGCCTCCTCAAGCGTTACGTGAAACATCATGCTCGTCATCCTCCCTCGGTTCTCCTACGCAGACCAGTATAGCCAAAACCTGCCTCGACGGGGGGCGACTACTTCCGCGATTTTCCCTCCATGGGCGGCGCCTTCATGGAGTGGCAGGCCCTGAGCTGGGTGGACAGCATGACGCCGCGGTCCCCCTCCGAAGCGGCCGGAAAACACGAGATCGACATCCAGGCCATGGTCGAGTACCGGCCTCTGGCGACCGCCGACAAGGCTCTCGCCGGCCGTACTCTGCCGCTGTATCAGGAGTTGCTCGCGCATCCCACGCTGGACGATTATTGGAAACGGATCACTTTTGAGCCCGCGGTCCTGGCCCACATCGACCTGCCGGTGCTATATGTCACGGGATGATATGATTGGGCGCACGGCAGCGAGCTTTTCCTGTGGAACGGGATGCAGGGCTACTCGCCGGCCGCGGACCGGCAAACTCTGATCGTCGGCGCCTGGACGCACGAGTATGCGTTCTTCGGCGGGGCGGAGAAAGTCGGGGTCTGGGAGCTTCCGCGGCAGGCGATCCTCGACATGAAGGCGGAACACCTGGCACTTTTCAACCGCTATCTGAAGCCGGATGCCAACGTGGCCCCGATGCCGCGCGTCCGTCTTTTCGTCACCGGAGCCGACGAATGGCGGACGTTCGACGACTATCCAGTTCCCGGAGCGAAGTCTCGCCGGCTCTACCTCCACAGCGGCGGACACGCCAATTCCGCCTCCGGCGACGGCACAAGGCCCTGGATTGCTTATCGTCGAGCGCCGCCTTCTTCGGAGTCAATTGGCCATTCTCACCGTGATCCGAACGTTGGAGGCATCGACATAGAACTCAGGCGGTGGATTGCGGTTGCTCTTCAGCTCGCGTACGGCCGTCGGAATGCCCGCACCGTAGTGCTGAACGAAGCCGAGCACGCGTAGTGCTTCCGCGAGGTTCGGGTTACGGTAGTCGGTGAGGCCCGGCGCGCCAAAGTTCTCCGCCGAAACCGCACCGAAGGGCCCGCCGGGGCTCATGATCTCGATTCGATCGTCGTACCAGTAGACCCGAACGGGCGCGTTGGTAGCCTCGTAGGTACGGTGCAACACGGCGTTGCGGACGAACTGTTGCAGCGCCGGTAAGGGATACGTCTGGGTGCGTTGCTCGATCGGGCCGCTCGTGAAATCGACGGCGGTCCTGTTGTGCGAGACCAACTTGTCGTCGATGCGACGGAGGACATCTTGGAGCGGTCCGTCGATCAAGAGCTCGTCGACGATGGGATCGCCCAGCACATGTCCTGCGACTCGAAGAAATTGAATGTAAGCGCCTGGGAAAAAGTCGCGCGGCCGATTGCCGAGAACCAAAACGCCAAGCACCGTTGGAGTGGGAGTGTCGGCTGCAACAATCATCTTGGTGGCCGCAAGGCGTTGTTCAAGGCTGCGATCGTTCGCGTCCAGAACGTCCCGCGCGAACGCTGCGGGAAGATAACTCTTTTCAAAGAACCGGAGGTCGAGATCGTCGAGCGTCGCCGTGCTCACCGGCTGCACGTCGAAGGGTCGGTCGCGATGTCTGCGCCTTTCGTTCAGGATGCGTTCGTCCTGCCCGGAGGCGATGCCGCGGCGCGGTCCGATACGGATATAGATGCGGCCCTTGTAGCGAACGGGGGGAGAATCCGCGGGCCAGACCGTCACGACCGCGATCTCCTGGCCTCGCAATAGGTGCTTCGTGACGGTGAGCGTGGGCGGTGGAACGATGTTGCCATCGGTCTTAATGTCCGCGAGTTGGCGAAGAAGCTCGTCGGTCACGGCAAGTCCCGACGGGCTGCCGTCGTCTCTAGCGCCGATGAAGACGACGCCAGGCTGGCCGCGGCCAGGAAGGTCATTGGCGAACGCGCAGACGGCTTCGCGTGCCTTGGTCGGCGCATCGCCCTTGAAGGACTCCTTGCGCTCCGCGAGCTCGGACTCCAGATCGAAGAGCATGCGCTCCAAGTCCTGTTCACTGTAGCCGTTCATAAATTCCTCCAGGCGGCTTCCTCAGCCCGCGCCTAATAGGGGAGCTTACCGCGGTCCGGAGTAGGGAAGCGGGGAGATGAGGTCTCCAATTTGGGGGTGTCATACCATCGTTACCCCCTGAAACCCTCCTCCCCTCCCCCTCGTAGTCTCCTGCGAGGAGGAGATGACCATGACCCTCGAATCCGAGCACGACGCGCTGAGCTTCCCTGGCGCCCTGGCCCATTTCTTCGGGGCGCCGATCCGGCTGCGTACCTATACGAACCTGCTGTTCCTGGCCCTGGCCTTCCCGCTCGGGCTCATCTATTTCATCTTCCTGACCGTGGGGCTGGCGGTGGGCTACGGCCTGGTCGTGATCTGGGTGGGCATCCCCATCCTCGCCCTGGTTTTCGCGGGGAGCTGGGGGATGTCGGCCATGGAGCGCCGGCTCGCCATCGGCCTGCTGGGGGCCGAGGTGCCGCCTATGGCCCCGCCGCCGAGCGCCCAGGCCGTGAGCGTCTGGCAGCGGGTGAAGGCCTTCCTGTCCAATCCCGTGACCTGGAAGGGGATGGCCTACCTGCTGGTCAAGTTTCCCCTGGGCGTCGTGTCGTTCGTCGCTCTCGTCACGTCGGTCTCGGTCTCGGTGGCCCTGATGCTGGTGCCCGTGCTTTGGCCGTTTGCCGACATGAGCCTCGATTTCGACGTCGACGCCGTGATCGTGGAGCCGGCGACGTTCGGCGGCGCCCTCTTCTGCGGGCTCGTCGGGGTGATCTTCTTCCTGGTCTCCCTCAACCTGCTGAACGGCTTGGCCCTCGTCTGGCGGCAGTTGGCGACCGCGATGCTGGGCAGCTCGCGCCATGCCCTGGCCGCTCCGCCGCCTCCCGAGCTGACGGGAGCGACGGGCTCGGGGATGCCGTCGCCGGCCACGGCCTGAACGGCTTTTCAGAACGAACGCCTTTTTCGCGTCCGGGCAGGATAGCATTGGGGAGGTTTCCTCGACCCCCATCCTGCCCATGAAAGCCCTGACCCTCGACGAGCTCGTCACGCTGCCCGAGCCCCTCGCGGTGCACCGGCATTTCGATGCCGTCAACTACCGCACGTTTCGCTGGCTGCTGGTGGCCGTGGCCCTCTGCACTCTGGCCGGGATCGGGGTCTCCGTCGACCTCCGCGACGTCTTGGGCCTGTTCCTCTACCCGCTCGACCTGCTCTTCTGCGCCGCCCTTTTCGTGCAGCGCGACCGGGACGCCTTCTTCCGCAATTTCCGCCAGATCCTGCTGATCTTCCTCTGGGTGGAGATCCTGGTGCTCAAGTACGCGGTGAGCCACTCGGACGACGCGGCCACCCCGCTCTTCATCATGACGGCGTTCCTGCTGCTGGCCTTCCGCCTGCGGGTGGTCGAGCACGTCATGCTGTACGGTTTTTTCTGGGTGGTCGCGGTCCTCCCCTTGAGCTGGGTGGGCCTGGGGCGCGCCGCGGCGCGTCCGGCTGACGACGGCGGCACGGTCGCCATCTCCATCATTTCCGTCATCTGCCTGGCCGTGACGGTCGGCCTGACGCAGATCGGCAGGCGCCGGTTCCTCACCGTCTGGCGCAAGGAGAGCTCCCGGCACCGCGAGCGGCTGCGCATGCGCGAGGAGATCGAGTACGCCCGCAAGATCCAGCTCAGCATGCTGCCGCAGGGAGCGCCCGAGATCGACTGGCTCGACCTTGCGGCCGCCTCCCTCCCCGCCACCGAGGTCGGCGGAGACTATTACGACTACTTCCGGCTGGCGCCCACGAAGCTGGCCCTCGTGCTGGGCGACGTCTCCGGCCACGGTCTCGCGAGCGGCTTGCTCCTCTCGGGAGTGCGGAGCTCGCTCTACCTCCTGGAGCAGGACCTGGGCTCGCCCATCCCCGTGTTCGAGAAGCTCAATCACATGGTGCGGCGCACGACCGAGCGGCGGACCTACATGACGCTGCTCTGCGCGGTGATCGACAGCGAAGCGGCCACCCTGGCGGTGACCAGCGCCGGCCATCCGCCGGTGCTGCGCTACGACTGCCAGGGCCGGTGCTTCGACGAGATCGGCCAGGGCGCTCCGCCTCTCGGCACCTTCCTCCAGGCCGACTACGGGGAGGAGCGCCTGCCGGTGGGCCCCGGCGACCTGCTGATCTTCTACACCGACGGTCTCGTCGAGGCCCGCAACGCTCAAGGCCAGGATTACGGCGACGCCCGGTTGCGCCGGGCCGTGGCCCGCGCCGCCGACAGCCGTACGGCCCGGGAGGTCCGCGACGCCATCCTCGGGGACCTGGCGAACTTCAAGGGCGACGCCGAGCAGGCGGACGACATCACAGTCGTCGTGGTGCGCCTGCGCTGGCCGGCCCGGCCGGCCCCGCCGCCGACCGCGGAACAGAACTCTGTCACGCCGCTGCCGTAGGTAGCTCTGCGCCGCCAGCCCACCGCTGCGGACGGAACCGCGATGAAGCTCCTGACCTTCGACGACCTTGTCCTCCTCCCCGAGAGCGAGGCCCTGCAACGGGACTTCGCGGGCCGCAACTGGCGGACGCTGCGCGGTATCCTCTTCGTCTCGGCGCTGGTCTCCGTCTTCGGCCTGGCCCACACTCTCGATCGGGGCAAGCCCCTGGCCTTCATCCTTTTCCTCGCTGATTTCGCAGCCACCGCCGCCCTGATCGGTTCGCGCAAGGAGCCCTGGTTCGAGCAGCACTACTCGCGTTTGCAGACCGCCTACCTCTTCCTCCAGGACTTCGCCTGGAGCACCGTCGTCTCCGGCGGCAATGAGGGGGGGAATGGGATCGCGGGCCTCCTGCCCTGGTTCTACCTTTCCTTGCGCCTGGCGCCCGCCGACGCCTTTCTGCTCTACGGCGGATATTGGGTTTTCTCGTGCCTCCCTCTCGCCAAGTTGGGCCTGGGCGGGCGCACGGAGCTGGCGGTCGGACCCAGCGTCTTCGCCCTCTGCGCCCTCGCCGGCACCCTGGTCTGGACCCGCATCGCGAGGCGGCGTTTCGTCGCGCAGTGGCGCCGGGAGCACCCCCGGGCGCGGGAGCGCCTGCGGATGCGGGAGGAGATCGACACGGCGCGCCGCGTCCAGATGAGCATGCTCCCCCAAGCGCCGCCCGGGGTGGAGTGGCTGGAATTCGCCGCCGCGTCGCAGCCGGCGACCGAGGTCGGGGGGGATTACTACGACTATTTCCGGCTCGCGCCCTCCCAGGTGGCGCTGGTGATCGGCGACGTGGCGGGTCACGGGCTGGCGAGCGGGCTGCTGCTGTCGGGAATCCGGAGCTGTCTCTACATCCTGGAAGACCATCTCGCCTCGCCGGCGTGGGTGCTCGAGCGGCTGAGCCCGATGGTGCGGCGGACGACGGACCGGCGGATGTACGTCACCCTGCTGGAGGCGGTTCTCGATCGTGAAGCCGGCACTCTCACTGTGGCCAGCGCCGGGCATCCGCCCCTGTTGCGGCGGGGGAGCGATGGCTGGGAAGACCTGGGGAAGGGGGCGCCGCCCCTGGGCACCTTCCACGACGCCCACTACGAAGCGGAAACGCGTCCACTGGCCGCCGGCGACATCCTGGTCCTCTATACCGACGGATTGCTGAAAGCCCGCGACAACGCCGGCCGGGAGTACGGCCGCGACCGCCTGGTGAAAGCCCTCGACCGGGCCGGCAAGGGCGCCCGCGCGGCGGAGATCCGCGAAGCCGCCCTCTCCGATCTCGCCCTCTTCCGCGGCGGAACGGAGTCCGAGGACGACATGACGCTGGTGGTGGTGCGGGTGGTGTAGGGGGACCCGACCCCCGCCCAAGACCCTCATCACCCC
>JBAPYB010000452.1:0-3961 GCA_049284515.1 Thermoanaerobaculia bacterium | reverse complement strand
ACCAGGGGGACCGCGGGTCGTCTCCGAAGGGGCAAGGCCGCCTCGAACCGGCAATGCCTTCGCGGGGGCACACCCATCAACCGGCAGCCTGCCGTCATGGATTCCTACGAGCGGCCGAGGTGGACTGCGGAGACGGCCCGCGGTCCCCGGGGACTCCGGAAGGTTATCGTTCAGGACGTGGGCCGTCTCTACCGCCTTCGTCCACGGGATGGCTCAAGGCGGCGGAAGAGCCCCAGCCGACGCCGAGTCGCCGGTCACCACCCGGCGGTGATAATCGATCTGGCCGAGGTGATAGGTGAGGTGCACCGCCAGGTGGAGAAAGAACAGGCCGGTCGGAAACGACTGGCCGCGGAGCGGCTCCGGATACGTCTCCTCCAGCACGGCGGGGTCCATATGATCCAGCGCCTCCCCGACCTCATCGTGGGCGGCGGCGATGAGCTGCACGAGCTCGTTCCGCGGAACGCCACGCGTCGAAAACTCAACCGGCCGATCGCGAACGTAGCCGCTCTTGCCCAACACGGCGCCAAAGTAATGGCGCAGGTTGCCGGCCAGGTGCAGGACCAGCGTGCCCCCGGAGTTGGGGAGACCTGGGACCTCCCGCCACACCAGGTCGTCGTCCGGATACAGCTCGAGCTCCCGCCGGAGGGTGTCGATGTCGCGAAGGAGGATGCGTTTGAGGTCTGAGATCAGGTCCATGGCGGGATTCAGAGATCAGAGGATCAGAGATCAGAGGAGAATGGGGAAAGCACAACCCGGAATCCTAAGTCGTCGACCCGGACGACCGGACTACTCCTGAAGCGGTAGGCACAACGGACGAACCCCGCGGTGAACTCGAACGACCCGCCGCGCAGCACACGGAGTCCTCTCTTGGTCAAGTCTTCGCGCAAGTTACGCTCCCTTCCGATCTCTGGATACGAGTATTCTTCGGAAAGATTGCGTGTCCACTCCCAAACGTTTCCGCTCAACTCCTCGCAACCGTAGGGGCTCGCTCCCTGCGGAAAGCAGCCCACAGAGTTTACGGTTCCGACGCCAGTTTTGCTATAGTTCGCCCTCTCCGGGTCGGGCTCGGTTCCCCAGGGATATCCCCGGGCCGGCGTCGGATTTCGCTTCAGCCCACCGCTGAAGGCATCAGACCCGAGGGGCCCCACCGGTGGCTTTGACGGGATCTCTAGCCCACCGCGTGCCGCCTTCTCCCATTCTGCTTCCGAAGGCAACAGGACCGACCAGCCGTTCACAATCAGGCCCGCCTCGACCCACCTCTGCGTCAGCCAGGCGCAAAACTCCTTCGCTTCGTTCCAACTCACCAGTACGACCGGCGCATTCGCAGCGCCTCGTGAAAAGTCGCGGCCTCCAAGCTGTTCTTGATTTGCCCGGACATACTCCTGAAACTGCGCCACCGTCACCGGATACCTGCCGAGGAAGTAATCGTAGGGTATTTCCACCTGGTGCTCGGGCGCTTCGTCCTCAAAAGAATCCTTGGCCTCGCTCCCCATCTGGAACGATCCCGCCGGAACCAGGCAGAATTCCATACCATCCAGCGTCGTCACCTCCGGCCGCGGATCTCCCAGTTCTGCGAGCACTTTTCCCGCCGCGACCCTGCGCACTGCTTTCACTTCCTTCGCCCGAATCGTTTCGAGCAGTGACGTCACGACCGCCTCCCGGCACGCCCGCGTCACCCCGGCCGCTCCCGCATCGGCGACCGCCCGCCCGGCGAGCACCACGGCCTCTCCCGGCGGCTCAGGGGCGCGGGCGATCAATTCTTGTACCACCGCGCTGGCTGCCTCGTCCCGCTTCTGGACGATCCCCAGATAGCCGATCGTCAACAGGCTCACTTCGTACCAGGCAGGCTCGCCGACGTGAATTGTCAAGGCGTCGACGACCGGCCCGATCTCCTGCTGCCCCTTTTGCGCCAAGGCCACCGCGGCCAGATATTCCTGAAAGGTCAAGTGGATGAAACCGTACTGGCGGCCTCCCCGGTCGAGCAGCAGCGCCGCGTGCTCTCGCACGTCCTCCAGGAAATGACGTGTCGCTTCCTCCGGATCGGCGTTGCCCCGCTCGCGGTAGAGCCCTTCGAGCTGGCGGTGCAGGTCCCACTCCTTGACCAGCCCGACGCCGGGAGAGGTCTCGTGCATCCACAACGCCAGCGGCGCCAGCACCTTGAGGGTCTCGACCACGTCCAGATCGCGCGAGGAGCGGCCGGCGAGGCTGCGCACCAGGTTCCATGTCCGCAGAAGCGTTTCGATGTACGTCTGGTAGAGCTCAGCCCGCCTCTCCGGCAGGGTCACCCCCTGCCTTTTCATGACCGCCAGAATGGTCAGCAGCAGCGGGTTGGACGCCAGGGAGCGGACCCCGGGATTGCGGCTTGTCGCAGCCAGTAGCTCCTCCCGTTCTTTTTGCGCCTCCATCGCAGCGAGCGCTGTGTCCCCGCTGGCCGCGCGCTCGACGGCTGCTGTCCACTTCTCCACGAAAGTCTGAATTTCCTCGTCCTCGAAATCGACCAGCGTGCATTCGGACAACCCTTCGCCCTGGGGCCGCACCTCGCGATACCCCACGATCCGGCTGGTGATCACAAACTTGTTCCCCGCGGCCCGGTGGGTGGTGAAGCAGTCCCGAACCCGTTCCACGACGGTGTTGCGGAGGGAGGTGTCCCGTACCTCGTCCAAGCCGTCGAGAAGGAAAAGGACGGAGCCGATCTGAAGATTTCGTTCCAGAACCTCTTCCAGCGGGACGGCCAAGCCCCGTTGTTCGTAGTACCGGGCCAGGAAGCGATCCAGGCGAATCTCACCCTCGGCGAGAGCATTGGCATACGCCGCCAGCGGCAGAAGGATCGGCAGCCGCCCCGCTAGACCGAGAGTCTCATCCTGCCCTTTGGACAGGGAGAGGGCAAGGAACTTGAGGAACGTCGACTTTCCCGATCCGGGGTCGCCGAGGACGATCAACCCATCGTGCTCCTTCATCAGGACCAGAATCGGCTGCGGTTCGCTGATCCGAGGTCCCAGCGCCTCCGTCTCCTCCTGCGTGGGTTTCCGGCCGGCGAGGCGAAGCCGCTCCCAGGTCTCCCCCTCCGGCGCCTCGACCCTCGCCTTCAGCGGGACGTACATTTCGAGCAGCGGCAGCCGGAGGGGAACGCGATCGGAGACGCCGAATCCCTTGAAGTCGAGGTAGCGGTAGCGCTCGACGAGGAACTTCAGGTAGGTCTCGGTGGCCTGGGTCAGGTCCGCCGGTGTTTTTGTGGGAGCAGACTTCTTCGGCCTTGCTGGGGCCTTAGACTTTTCAGGCTTCAGGTGATGCAGCGCCGCAGTCACTTGAGTCGCTAGGGAATCCGGGGCGTTGAAGAAGGCGACAACCCGACCCTTGCCAACCCGCTCGCGGAACCGCTGTTGGCGCTCGAATAGGGAATCCGGTTCTCGAAGCTTCGGCGGCAGTGGCAAGTCGTCCGACGCCACGCAGAGGAGCCGCGGCATCTTCGCCGCCTCGGCCGCTTCGTATTCCCTCTCGGTAAACGAAGTGCTGGACCCCGACGGCGAGCTACCGTAGAGATGGCCGATCAGCCCGATGAAGACGTCACACTCGGCCACCTTGGCGCGGCAGAAGTCATCCGCCTCCCAGTCGCGGGCGCCGAAGTCCTCCATGCGGACACAATGGAAGTCGTCCAGTCCCGAGATCGCCTTGTACACGGCATCCCGGTACGGCCCCAGATCATTGGCCGTGGAGCTGAGGAAGACGTGGCGAACGGCAGGGCGCTTCGCAGGCGGCACGGGATCTCCTTGCGAGAAACGGAGCAGCAATCAGTTTAGCAAAGCCGTGGCTCCCGGCCCAAAGGGCCGAGATCCTTATAGGGGTAGGGAGGACCGGTTGAGTTCCCGGCCCCCCCTCCCTCCGAACCGGACGGGCGGATCTCCCGCATCCGGCTCTCCAGTCGGTGGTTTTACCTCAAAGAGGATTGATGGCCTGACCGTAG
>JBAPYB010000451.1:0-24633 GCA_049284515.1 Thermoanaerobaculia bacterium | reverse complement strand
CTTCGAGCGTCCTGCCGCGGCGGCCCAGGCGGCGGGCACGCCCGAGGTGCGGCCACCCAGCGGCGTCGACGGTCCGGGTTGGGCGTTCGCCACCACTCGCGTGCCGGTCTCGCCCAGCGAGGAGGCCCTCCACGAGGAGGCCCGCCGGCTGGCCCGTCTGCTGGTGAGCGAGATCAAGCTGTACAACGAAGAGCAAGTCGAGGAAGGCCGGCGCAACCGGGACATCTACGAGCGTCTCAAAGAGGACATCGACCGCTCGCGCCAGATGTACGACGAGCGGGTCGATCCCAAGATCCTTCGCTCGACCGACTATTTCTACCAAGAGCTCGTGCGCATCCTGGCCTCGGGCGATTCCCGGGCTTTGGGCATCTGACGCCCGCCGGCCGCGTGGTCAGGCTCCGGTGGTCTCCGGAGCCGCTGTTCGAAGTCGTAAGAGGTACCGAAGTTGAGAAGTAGAAAACCGTTTCGTGCCGCGCCTCTCTTCCTGGTCCCCCTTCTCCTGGGCGCCGCCTCGGCGCCACCGCCGCGTGTCGCCGTTCCCCTGCCCGGGCACTCCGACCAGGCGGCGCTCGTCTACGCGGACGCCGCCGCAGCCGTGCGCAGGAAAGACTGCTCGGCCGCCTTCAAGGCCCTCCAGCCCGTCCTGGCCAGCAAGGGCCAGGAGGCCCGCTTCGCCCAGCTCCTCCTCGGTTTCTACTCCCACTCCTGCGAACAGGTGGCCTATGCCGAAGACCGGCTCTTCGCCGCTGCCAATCCCGACAGCCCCCTGGAGGACTGGCGGCTCTACATCCTGAGCGACGCGGCGGCGGCCCGCGGCCACGTCCTTCTCGCCCAGACCTCCCTCGCCCGCCTGCTGGGCGACTATCCCGGCTCGGTGCTGCGACCCCGGGCCCTGGTCAAGGCGGCGAGCCTCGCCTGGCAGCGCGGCGACGCCGGCCGTGCCCTGGAGCTGGTGCGGGCGGCGCGCAGCGAGGAGATGACCGGTGACGAGGGGGCCCAGCTCGAGGCCCTCGCCTGGGAGATCGGCGGCAAGACGGGCGACCGCAGGGTCGAGGCCGAGGCGGCCCGGCGGCTGCTCGTGAGCTTCCCCCTCAAGGCCGCCGAGCTCAAGGTGGCGGAGATGTTCCGCGAGCCGGGCGGCACCCTGGACCTGTCGCGGGTCCTCGACGCCGACCAGCTCAAGCGGCGAGCCCAGACTCTGCTCGACTTGAAGCTGGAGCCGAACGCGCTGGCGTCCTTGGACGCCGTGCCGGCCGCCCGGCGCGACCTCGACTGGGTGCTGCTCGAAGCCCAGGCCCTCACCCGCTCCCACCGTGGCAACGAGGCCCTCAAGCTCCTCTCCGGCCACGACTCCGCCGACCCCCGGAAGCAGAGCGCGATCGCCTGGGCCCTGGCCCAGGCCGCCGAGGAGGCTGCCACGGCTCAGCGCGGGCGGGCCAACTTCGCCGCCGCCGACCGCCAGCAACTGCGCCTCTACTCGCAGAAGTGCCTCGAACGGGTGAGCCAGGCCGGCGCCGACCCCGTCCTCGCGGCCCCGGCCCTCAAGCTGCTCTATGCCGATTACCAGGATCAGGGCCTCTTCGACCGTGCCCTCGACGTGTTGCGGCGGCTGCGGCGCATCGATCCACGGGACACCACCGGCGCCAACAACCTCTGGCAGCTCGGCTGGCAGGAGTACGGCAGGAAGAACTACACCGGCGGCGTGGGCTATTGGACGGAGCTGTTCGCCCTCTACCCCGAGGACGCCAGCGCCCGCCGCGGCCGCTACTGGACGGCGCGGGCCTTCGACGCCCTGGGCGAAACCGAGCGGGCGCAGAAGATCTACACCGAGATCGCCCAGGCCGACACCAACGACTTCTACCGCAAGAATGCCCTCTCCCGCGTCCGGGGCAGTGCCGCGACCCTGTCGGCTCTCGCCGCCGCGGCCCAGCTTCGTAAAGACCCCTGGCCCGTCGAGCCCGGCCTCGACCGCGCGCGGCTGCTCTCGGACCTCGGGCTGGACGACCTCGCCCTGTCGGAGAGCGAGCTGGTGCGGGAGAAGGTGCAGCCGCGGTCGCTGCGTGCCCTGGAGGCGGTGATCCTCTCCCGCCGCGGCGACCGCCGCAAGAGCGTGCAGGTGATCCGCGACGCCTTCCCCGCCCTGGGCGGCGCCTTCCAGGCCAACGTCCCCGACGAGGCCCGGCGGCTCTACTACCCAATCGACTTCCAGGACGCCATCCGCACCTGGTCGGCGCTCAACCATCTCCCCACGTACCTGGTGTGCGGCATCATTCGCCAGGAGAGCGCCTTCGACAACACCGCTCAAAGCTGGGCCGGGGCCCGCGGCCTGATGCAGCTCATGCCCTCGACGGCCAAGGAGCTGGCGCTGCGCAACGGCCTCACCTACTCGCACGACCTGCTGGGCGATCCGTCGTTCAACGTCCGGCTGGGCACCACCTACTTCCGGCAGGTGTACACGATGTTCGGCGAAAACCTGGAGCTTTCGCTCGCCGGCTACAACGGCGGACCGTACCGCATCAAGCGGCTGTGGAACGAGTCCGGCGGCGGCGACGTCGACCGCTTCCTCGAAAACCTCGGGGTCGAGGAGTCGAAGATCTACGTCAAGCGGATCCTCGTGCTTTCGGACAGCTACCGCCAGCTCTATCCTCAGGTCGGGTGAGGCCAGGCTCTCTGCGCGGCTCGTTCCCGGCTCTCCTCCTCGGCGGCCTCCTCGCGGCCTCGTGCCACGGCGGCAGGCCGCCGGAGAAGGGTCCGCCGCCCATCCTGCTCATCACCTTCGACTCGCTGCGGGCCGACGTGGTGGGGGCCCTCGGCGGCGAGCCGGGGCTGACGCCGAACCTCGACGCGTTGCTGCGCGGCGCGGACTGGGGCGGCCGGGCGGTCGCGCCGTCGAGCCTCGGCGCCGCGTCCATGGCCTCGCTGTTCACCGGGCTGCGCCCCTGGCAGCACCAGGTGCTCCACGACCGGCAGGCCAGGCTCTCGAAGGCGCTGGTCACGCTGCCCGAGGCATTGAAGGCGGCGGGCTACGCGACCACGGGCTTCTCGGGCGAGACCTCCTATTCCAAGGACTTTGGCTACGACCAGGGGTTCGACCAGCTCGCAGCGCTGGAGAAGGGGACCGCGGCCCTCGACCGGCTGAGGGCCCTGCGCGGCCGGCAGTTCGTGTGGATCCACATTCCGGAGCCCTCGGCGCCCTATCTCCGGCGTCCGAACTTCGAAAACCGCATCGACGTCAGGGGGCTCGACCTCCCGCCGCGGGTGCAGCCCAACGAGCTCGAGCCCTTCTTCGATCCCGCCGTTCCCCTGCCGCCCGAGCTCCGGCGGCGCTTCTGGGCGATGTACCGGCTCAACGTCGCCTTTGCCGACGACCGTCTGGGCCACTTCCTTCAGGCTCTGCGGGAGAGCGGCCAGTGGGACCGGACGCTGCTGATCGTCACCTCCACGCACGGTGAAGAGCTCGGCGAGAAGCACCAGATCCTGAACGGCGGCAATCTCGGCCGGCAGCTCCTGGAGGTGCCTTTGGCCGTCAAGCTTCCCGCCGGCTCCGGCCGCAGGATCGCGGTGCCGCAAGCTCAGCGGCCGGCGGCGGCGCGGATCTGGGCCACCCTGGTGGAGGCGGCGGGAGGTGAGGCGCCGCCCGCCGTGGCGCCCAGCCTTTTCCACGCGCTCCGCGGTGCTCCGGCCACCGTGCTCTCGGAGCTCTACCTCACGAATGGCACGAACCAGTTCTCCCTGCTCGACGGCGACGATCAGCTCCTCCGGGAGTCGCGCTTCGCGCCGCCGCAGCCGGAGTACTATCGCGCCCGCCTGGCGGAGATGGGCCGCGGCAACGCCGAGGTCGCCCGCTCGCTCCTCTCCGAGCCGCCGGAGGCGATCTTCGGCCGCCTCCTGGCCGCCTTCCGGTCCACTCCGCCCTTCACCGGCCTCCTCGGGCATGGCGCGCCGAAGCTGACGCTGGAGCACTGGGGAGGGGCTTCGGGGAGCGCTCCGGTCGCGGACCCGCGCCGGACGGCCGAGCTGGCCCGGTACCTGATTCAGAGGTGGAATGAATTCCTTCCAGGCGAGACGACGCCGGAAGCCGAGGCCCGTGAATGGTATACTGCCGAATTGCACTGAAGTGCCGGGCTCCCCGGGTCCATAGCTCAGCGGTTAGAGCATCCGGCTCATAACCGGACGGTCCCTGGTTCGAACCCAGGTGGACCCACTTTGGCACGCTCCAAGCCATGGACGAATGGGGAGTCGCGGCCCTCGAGGCCGCATGATGAGTGAGGCGGTTTTCTTTGGAGAGGAGCGAACACGCTAGATGAGTCAAAACCTCCAGACAGTCCTGGAGCTCCAGCAGGCGATCAGCCAGCTCCGGGACGCCGAAAAGCGGCTCCACGGAATTCCGGACTGGATGCGCGAGCTGCACGAAGAGCACGAAACCAGAAAAGCCGAGATCGAAACCATCGAAGCTGCCGCAGCGGAGGCAGCCCGGGAACGCAGGACCGCCGAAGCCGCCGTCCAGGATTCCCAGGAAAAGCTCAAGAAATACCAGCAACAGATCAACAAGGTGAGCACGCAGCGCGAATACGGCGCCCTGCTGCAGGAGATCGACACCGTCAAAGGGCAGATCTCCACCGGCGAAGAGCAGGCGCTCTCCTCCCTGGACGTCTCCGAGAAGGCACAGCAGGATCTCGAATCGTTGCGTGAAGGCTTCCGCGAAATCGAGGAGCGCTATGCCGCCGAGCAGACGCGCTGGGACGCCGAGAAGCCCGGAATCGCCAAGCAGGTGGAAGGGCTGCAAGCGCAGATCGCCACCCTGCGCCAGCGGCTACCCCGCGGCGTCGTGGCGAACTTCGAGCGCATCCTCGAGCGGTACCCCGGCGGGGCGGTGGCACCGGTGCGCATCATCGAGCGGCCGGGACAGAAGCAACGCGAGTGGCACTGCGCCGCCTGCAACTACCGGGTCCGCCCCCAGGTGGTGGTGGAGATCCGCAACGGCGACAATCTCGTCCAGTGCGAGTCCTGCAAGCGCATCCTCTACCTGGAGCCGGCCGAGGCCGCCTGAGCGCCGGCAGGGCCATGAACGACGACGCGACGGTCGCCGAGCGCCTCGCCTGGATCCGTGACCGTATCGAGGACGCCTGCCGTCGCAGCGGACGTCCCCCCGGCAGCGTGACTCTGGTAGGCGCCAGCAAGACTCAAGGGTCGGATCGGGTCGCCGAGGCCTGGGCCGCCGGTCTGCGCGTCTTCGGCGAGAACCGGGTGCAGGAGGCCGTCGCCAAGAGCCGCGAGCTGCCGCCCCGTGTCGTCGATATCGAATGGCATCTGATCGGCCCCCTGCAGAGCAACAAGGTCCGGCCGGCGGTCGAGCTGTTCCGGGTCGTCCACTCCGTCGACCGTCCACAAATCGCAGAGGCCCTCGACCGCGAGGCCGCCGCGCGCAGTAAGACACTCGACGCCCTCCTCGAAATCAATCTCGGCGCCGAAGAGAGCAAGCATGGCTTCGTCCCGGAGGGGCTGGCGGAGGCCGTCCGTCCCCTGACCGGGCTCACCCACCTCCGCATCGCCGGTCTGATGGCCATTCCGCCTCCGGGGGAGACCGCCGAGGATTCCCGCCCCTGGTTTCGCCAGCTCCGCGCCTTGCGCGACGATCTCGCCGCCCGTCCCGAGTGGCAGGGTTTCCCGGGCTGGCTCTCCATGGGCATGAGCGACGACTTCGAGGTCGCCATCGAGGAAGGGGCCACCCACGTGCGCGTGGGGACGGCGCTCTTCGGACCGCGACGGATGCGGTAAACGCCGGACCCATGCTAGGATAGCTATCCTTTTTTCAAGCTGTTTCTCGTATCACCCGAAGGAGATCCACCCATGGCGATCACTCCCCTCGAAATCCAGAAGATGCGTTTCTCCCAGAAGATGAGGGGTTACGATCCCACCGAGGTGGAGGGCTTCCTCGCCCTGCTGGCCGAGGATCTCGCCGGCCGCCTCGTCCAGGTCGAGAAGCTCGAGCGGGAGAACCACTACTTCAAGCAGCGGCTGGAGGAAACCGAGCACCGCGAGCACCAGCTCCAGCAGACCCTGCTGCGGGCTCAGAAGGTCTCCGAGGACATCACCGCCAACGCCCGCCGCGAGGCCGAGCTGACGGTCAAGGAGGCCGAGATGATGGCCGACAAGATCGTGCAGCAGGCGGTCGACCAGTCCACCCGCTATGAGAGCAAGATCATGGAGCTGCGCACCGCCCGCCGCGAGCTGCAGCTCAAGTTCAAGAACACCCTCGACCTCTTCCAGCGCATCCTGGAAGCCGAGATGGACGATGACCGCAGCCCGGCCACGGTCCATGCCCTGAGCGCCCAGCGCAAGCGGCGGGAGGCCGGCGCTTGAATTTGCCAGCCGGCGCCCGGCGTCTCTTTCCGCACGACGAGGACGAGGCGCTGGACCTCCAGCACGACCGCTCGCTGATCCTCAGCCGCCTGCTGGAGGACGGGGATGGCGCCGATCTCTCCTGGCTGGCCTCGGTCCTCCCCGAGGCGGAGATCGCCGAGTGGTTCGGCCGGCACGGTGGTCGCCGGCTCTCCGCCCGCAGCCGCGAGCTCTGGCGCGTGGTGCTCGGCCGCGAGCCCGGCCCCGTCCATCCGCAGGCCCGCGCCCTGTGGCCCCTGTGAGACCGGTTTGAGCCTTTCCCATCTCGAAGCGCTCGCTCCCCGCTCCCAGGAGCTGCTGGCGCGCCTCGCCCCGCTGCCCTGGGCTCCAGACTTCTACCTCGCCGGCTCCGCCGCCCTGGCTCTCCACACGGGCCACCGGCCGGTGACCGACCTGGACCTCATGTCCAACGCCAACCGGCTCGCCAGCCCGGACCGGCGCGATCTGCTGGAGTCCCTCCTCGGGCTCGACCCGGAAGCGGAGGTGGAGACCGCGCGCGACGGCTACCTCTTCGTCCGGGCCGGCGGCACCCCTGGAGTCGGCGTCCGCTTCTTCTACTACCCGTACCCGCTCGTCCAGCCGTTCGTGGAGCTCGCCGGGCTCGCCGTCATCTCCGCCGTCGATCTCGGCCTGATGAAGCTCGGCGCCATCATCAGCCGCGCCAGCCGCCGCGACTTCGTGGACCTCTACCTCCTCTGTCGCGAGCTCCCCCTCGCCGGCCTGCTCGAGAGTGCCGAAGACAAGTTCGGGCATGTCCGCGATTTCCCTCTCCAGGCCCTCAAGGGGCTCGCCGACCTGACCGAGATCGAAGGCGATCCCATGCCCCGCCTCGCCGTGCCCCTGGAGTGGGCCGAGGTGGAGGAATGGCTGCGGATTCAGGTGCGAGAGCTCGGACGGGCGCACGTCGGACTCGCGTGAAGAGATTTTGGATTGCCGATTTTGGATTTTGGATTGGACGGGGCAGAATCGTCCTCCCATGAGCGATCTCCTGATTCATGACCTTGCCGAGGTGGCCACGCCGTTGGGGGCCTCGCCGCGGCGGGGCGCCGAGCAGCGGCAAGTGAGCCGGCTGCGGGGCGCCGAGGTGCTGTGCCGCGACGGGCGGATCGCCTTCGTGGGCGACCCGCAAGAACGGCGCCGGCTCTTCGGCGAGCTGCCGGCGGCCGAGCGGTTGGATGGCCGGGGCGGCACCCTGATTCCCGGCTTCGTCGATCCTCATACCCACCTCCCCTGGGCCGGCAGCCGCGAGGAGGAGCTCGTGGCCCGGCTGGCCGGCACGACCTACCAGGAGATCGCGGCGGCCGGCGGCGGCATTCTCGCGACTGTGGCGGCCACCCGCCGGGCGAGCGAGGACGAGCTGGTGGCCAACGTCCGCCGCCGCATGGACCAGATGCTCGCCTGGGGCACCACCACTGCCGAGGCCAAGAGCGGCTACGGACTTACTCAGGAGGATGAGCTGAAGCAGCTCCGCGCCATCCGCCGGGCCGCGGCCGGGCATCCGGTGGACCTGGTGCCCACCCTGCTCGCCGCCCACGAGGTGCCGCCCGAGCTGCGGCAGGACCGCGGGCGCTACGTCGACCAGATCTGCAACGAGATCGTCCCGGCCACCGCCGAGGCGGGCCTCGCCAGGTTCTGCGACGTCTTCTGCGAAACGGGGGTCTTCTCCGCCGCCGAGTCGCGCCGGGTGCTGGAAGCCGGCGTCCGCCATGGCCTCGCTCCCCGCCTTCACGCCGACGAGTTCGCCGACTCCGGCGGCGCCGAGCTGGCCGCGGAGCTGGGCGCCCTCTCGGCCGACCATCTCATGGCCGTTTCTCCGGCCGGCATCGAGGCCCTGGCCCGCTCCGGCGTCACCGCCGTGCTCCTCCCCGGCACCAGCTTCTTCCTCATGAAACACCGCTACGCCCCGGCCCGCACGCTGATCGAGGCCGGCGTGCCCGTGGCCCTGGCGACCGACTGCAACCCCGGTTCCTCCCACACCGAGTCCATGCCCATGGTGGTGGTGCTGGCGGTGCTGGAGCTGGGCCTCACCATCGAGGAGAGCCTCACCGCCGCCACCCTCAACTCGGCCTGCTCCCTGGGGCTGGGCGGCGAGATCGGCTCCATCGAGGCCGGCAAGCGGGCCGACCTCGTCCTGCTGGCCGCGCCCAACCTCCTCCACCTCGTATACCACTATGGGATCAACCCCGTGGCCGCCGTGGTGAAGGGGGGGAGCGTGGTCCGGCGGGCCGCTTGACATAGAATCGGGGCCACGCACCTTCCTCTGTATCACCACGCCGTATCGATCGAGGAGGACCGCTCCATGCCATCCCGAACCCTATTCCGAACCTGCTCACGCGCCCTCGCCGCCGGCCTCCTGGCCGCGGCCGGCCCGTTTCTCCTCTCGGCAATCGCGGCAGTCGCCCAACCGAACAATCAGGACCACGCCGAGATCCGCGAGGTCGTCACCCCCTCCGGCCTCAAATACACCGATCTCAAGCTCGGCCAGGGTGACGCCGCCGACACCGGCAAGGTCCTGGTCGTCAACTACTCCGGCTGGCTGGCGAACGGCGTCAAGTTCGACTCCAGCATCGAGGACCGCCCCTTCACCTTCCGCCTCGGCGCCGGCGATGCCATCAAGGGGTGGGACGAGGGGCTGATGGGGATGAAGGTCGGCGGCAAGCGGCGGCTCGTCATTCCTCCCGAGCTCGGCTTCGGCAAACAGGGAGTGGGGAGCGTCGTGCCGCCCAACGCGGTGCTCGTCTACGAGTTCGAGCTGCTGGCCGTGCGATAAGCTGGCGCGCCCGCGACGCCGAAATTCCGGACCGGGACGACGAACCACACCGGTCGCCGGCAAAAATGCGCCCGCCGGAAGAATCGCCGCCCGCGTGTCACAAAAAATTGACCCGGGTCAAAAAAGAATTGACCGCGGTCAACGTGACGCAGACCGCGGTCTACGGAAGATCGACCCGGGTTTACAGAGCATCGACCGCAGTCAACGAAGCGTAGACCCGGGTAAACGTGACGTAGACCCGGGTCAAAAAAGAATTGACCGCGGTCAACGTGACGTAGACCGCGGTCTATGGAAGATCGACCCGGGAAAACGGAGCATCGACCGCGGTCAACGAAGCGTAGACCCGGGTCAAAAAAGAATCGACCGCAGTCAACGTGACGTAGACCGCGGTCTACGGAAAATCGACCGCGGTCAACGAAGCGTAGACTCGGGTCTACGTGACGTCGACCCGGGTAAACGGAGCGCTGACCCGAGTCAAAAGAGAATCTACCGCGGTCAACGTGACGTAGACCGCGATCTACGCAAGATCGACCCGGGTCAGCGGAGCATCGACCGCGGTCGACATGGCGTTGAACGCGTGCCACGAAACGCTGACCGCCTCCAACGGACCCCTGGAAGGGTACAGCGGGCCGATCTTCCAGTACGGCCAGCCGCTGTCCCAGAGCGAGATTCCCGAGAAGGCATCTCCGATGAAGCATGACTCGTTACTACCAGAGGAGATCCCGGACGCAGCACCAAGTCTCTGGCTCTGCCAAGCCGGTTTTGCAAATCCTCGGACAGGAACACCATCTGCATGAACGGAGTCTCCAGAGAGCCTTCCACGAAGCCATGCGCAGGGCGGGCAAGCCAGGGAGAAGCCTCGTTCGCCACCTCGTTGTGGTCTCTGTCGTATAAGCACAGCTCCGAGCTTCATCCGTCCACTTGCTTATGCGACATTCTGCATGGCATTGACGCGAATACGGTTTAGCCGTAGACTATACTTAAGTGGAACGAAAAGAAGGAGATAGAGATACACGTCACCTCCTGCCATGCCCTCGCCAACCCCAGGCCTTGTCGCGATGGCTGGGTGAGGGCTCGGGTGATTAGGCGGTGACACCAAGGTTGGCCGCCAGATTTTTGGGAGGTGACGTGCTAACAAAGAGCGGAGAGAAGAGGCCGCCTTCGATTTACCGGGGTAACCATGACTACGAATTTAGATGCGCTTGAGCTGCGTCTGAAGCAACTCGAGTCAGCTAACGAGAAGGAAAAGTCGACAGCAGCTGTCCTCGCGCAATTCTACACGGCGGAGTATTCCGCCATGATGGCAAGGGTGTCGGCTTGGGCCAACCTGCAGTACGCTCCCTGGCCTATTCTGGTTGCTGCCGTCGGCTTGGTAAGTCAGATGAACGCTGCCGTCAATATCCGAATGTGGGCAGCGGTCATACTTATGCTGGTCGTGTAGGTGGCCTATCAGGGAACGATGGTCAACAGTCTTTACTATGTCCTCCTGATCGAAAAGTACCTCCGGCCTCGGGCGAGCCGGATTGTTCAGACCGACGAGTTCTGGATTCACGAGCGGGTCTTCCAGAAGATCTTTCCGCAGAATCCGGGCTGGTGGCCATACTGGCCGCCAGTGATATCTTTCGCAGGCATTGCGCTGGTGGCTGGATGGAGTTGGCACCTGGCCGGCATTGACTGGGCGAACGTCGTAGGCCTTGTAGTCGGTTTGGTCTTAGGTGTGTTCATCGTGGTCTTGACGAGGAGCGGTAAACAATTGAAGGATGACATCATCGAAACCTGCAAGGAGAGCAACATGGTTATCGATGAGTCCGGGCATGCCTCCCCAGCCACAGCGAAGGCTCATAGGCGGAAGTAAATCAAGGGTAGCGACCTCGAGTAGCCGCGAATAGGAACGGACAACAGTTGACTTGGGAGGGGCAAGCTCATGAGGAGCAACGGCAAAGATTGGCGGCCAACCCCATCGCTGCACCGGACGGCAAGCGCGCTTTGCGCGCCTGCCGCGCGGTGAGCTTCCAAGGCGTTGGGCGGCAAGACTCAAGGAGCTTGCACGAGATTTTGGCTGCACGTTAGGGCTCGGCTTTACCATGCGCCCCGGGTCCTTAGGAGAGCCAGACCATGAGCCGCGATCTCGACCTCACCCGCCAGCCAGCCCAGCCTTGCGTCACTTGCGGTAAGGCGACCGATGCCTCCGTCTATATCGTTGACCGGAAGGTTCCGATGTGCCCGGACTGCTCCATAGGCTTCGAGGACTACCTGGCCGAGAAGGGAGGGCCACTGCCGTGTCCGCCCGTGCTCTATCGCTATCGAGCGCCTAGTGACCTTAAATCAGGCGAGGCTGAGGACGGCAGCTCCAGTCGGTTTGAACAGTTCCTTACTACAGATCAGGTATGGGCATCGAACCCGACGCAGTTCAACGATCCCTATGATTGCCGCCAGACATACGACTTTGCAGCCTCGCCTGAAGAATGGGAGAAGCGAGTCGACCACGGCATCGTCGGCGCGTTGGCCGGACATCTCGAGGCCGCGGGCAAGTTGCCGCGCTATTCTGAGCAACTCGAGTCTCTTAGGACGGTACTGAAGAAGGAGGCCAAGTACAACGATCCCGCTGTCCAGGCTGGCATGGGGCGCCTGATGCAGGAGTACCTCGATAAAGCTCGAGTCCTATGCCTGTGCGAGACCCAGACCAATCCAAGGCTGTGGGCTCATTACGCGGACGGCCATCGCGGCTTCTGCCTCGAGTTCGATACAAGTCTGGAACCCTTCAATGCATACCGGGTGAGATATACGCGGGACTACCCGAAACTGGACATCAACGCAACTCCCGATCAGTGCCTCCGGACGTTCCTTCTGACCAAGTCGGAACTCTGGAAAGACGAAGAAGAGTGGCGATGCGTGGACGTCCAAGGCGGCCCGGCACAATGGTCGATTTCTACGAAGGCGCTGAAGGCGGTGATCTTCGGCACGCGGGCGAGTGCTGACACTAGGGCAACCATCGCCCAATTGATCGCGGCACATAAGCCGTGGGTCGAGTTGCGAGAGGTCGTAGAGGTCCCGTTCTCGTATGATCTTCAGGTTAGACCGCTACCAGTGCCCAACCCGGGGGCTGCACCGGACGGCTAACGCCGCGCGCTTAGGCCCTATCCCCTTAAGCGGCTCCTTGGCGGAGAGCAGAGCCGACAAGATTCACGTGGATTCCGGCGCGAGCAAGCATGTCTACCAGGGTATCAATGCTAAAGAGGTCGATCCTCCCGCGAACGATGTTGCTGATCCGTGGCTGGGTGACGCCAAATAGCTTGGCCGCTTCTACCTGGGTGAGGTTGCGATCTTCTATGAGCTTGCGCACGGCGATCATGAGAGTCGAGCGGATTCGCAGGTGCTCGGCTTCAGCCTCATCAAAGCCAAGATCCCTGAAAACGTTACCGCTCGATGGAGTAATCTTTGCGTCCATAGGTGAGGCTACCTCAGGTGTGGCCGCTTTGTCGTCTGCCGGCTTCTCAAGACATCCCGATACCTATCTCGGGCAAGCTCAAGGTCCCGCTGAGCGGTTTGCTGTGTCTTCTTCAGAAAGGCGTGCAAGACATAGACTCCTTCTGCGAACTTCGCCAGGTAGAAGACCCGATGCTCCACACCAGTGTGGATCCGCAGCTCCTGGACACCGGGCCCCACGCTGGTCATGGGCTTCCAGTCATCCGGTCAAGCCCTTGTTGGACCAAGTGCAACTCATGGCCGGCAAGGCGTCTGGCAGCCTCTGGGAAAGCTCTCAGATCCTGAAGGGTGGAGCCTACCTAGAAGAGCTTCTTCATGCCCGAGAGGCACTATACAAATTTCTGCATACCGGCGCAAGTCGTGGACGTGGGCAGCGCTTAAACCAAGGTTGTACGGCCCTAATTCTTTTGTTTTCCTTGAGAACTTAGCGCGCTATCGCGCGAACCTTGGAGCCTAGGCTCGCGGGTCTTTCCCCCAACAACAGATTCCAGGGTCTTTGGAAAATCGCCACGCCTCAGCCGGTCGGCCGCCTCCAGGAACGCGGCGACGAACGCGGTGTAGATCTCGTAGAACACCTTCTCGCAGCCTTGGTGGCGGCGTGGACCCGCGGCGCCAACAACAGGTCTTTGAGATCGCCGTGGTAGAATGCCTCAATGAGGCTGCGGCACCTCGGGGGATTCTGCCAGATGAATAGCGCACCAAAGACATTCGATGCCGTTCAGGTGATGAGCGCGATTCGCGACGACCTCTCGAACCAGATCAAAGGCATGTCCCTCGAAGAGGAGCTGGAATGGCTGGCGAAGCAGAAACTTAGATGATCCACTCCTGCGACGGTTGCGCGAGAAGTCGGCCCAACCCGCCGTTGCAGCAGACCGCGCTTCGCGCCGCAGATGAACGGCAGCATTGTTGGACACTCAGTTAGGAGCATATTAATGGAGCAGGTAGCTTGTGCTCATTGTGGTGAGCGACACGATATCTCAAGGATGGAGCCAAATCAACGATTACCCGACGCGCTCCTGAGCGTTCCGGAAGACGAGCGCGGCACAGCCACCTACGAGTCGAAGGACGTCTGCATCCTCTTCGCCAAGACTCCCAACTCGGTGTTGGCACGTTTCACTGTACGTTTGCGCTCGGACCGGTATTTCCTGCGTGTCTTACTACCGTTCGACGTTGAGGGTCGCGACCATCCAATCTCTTGGGGCGTCTGGGTCGAGGTGAATAAGCGTCAATACGAGCGCGTAGTGGCCCTCTGGCATGCGCCGGATCAGCATCGGGAGCCTCCTTTCAGAGCCGTTCTCGCAAACAACATCGGAGATTATCCTCCAACGGAGGGCTTGCCAGGTCTGGTATATCTGCAGAGCCCCAATAGCATCCCGAAGTTCCTGCTGTCCGAAGGTAGTCACCGGCTCATCGTGGAACAACATGGGGGCGTCACCGAAACTCGGGTATTGGAGTGGCTCAATGCGATTCTTCACCCGGTGTAACTTGCAAGCTTCGAGAGATATGTTGTCGGTACTGTTTGAGTGCCCAACCCAAGCGGTCGAGCGCCGACACTCCGGCCTTCCAAACTCGGGGTGCAGAGCTGAGGCTCGAGCCGCACACAACCGTCGCAAGCATTGTGCTCACACAATGGTTTCTGTTCGCTGGGGTCGTCCTCGTCGTGCCCGGTCTCGTGAGTCTTGCCACTACGCCGTGGCGACCGGCGCGACCCGCCGAGGAGCAACCTTCGTAGGGGCGCGCCGGCGAGGCCGGCTTGGCCTGTTTTGGAATCGATCTGCTAATGGGCGACGGTCAGGCGGCGCCCCGTGAAGGTGTCGGTGATCGGCGTCCCGGTGTCGCTCGCGGGATTGAGCGGATCCTCGCCAGCTTCGAAGAAGCGCAGCGAGAACGAGCCCGCGATCATTGCGCAGTCATGGCCCACCCGGTGGAGGACGATGTCCACGCGGGCGATGTTGAGGAGCGCGCCGCTGGAGTCGACCGAGAAGTCGAGGAGGACGCCCTTGGCGCCTGCGGAGCCGTCGCTCTCCCACCACCTGGGCGCAGTGCCAGAACAGCACATCGAAGTGCTCCAGTTGGATGCGGAAGCCAAGGAGCTTGCAGAAGCCTACATCACGGAAGGGGTGATCATGGAGAGGATGCGCGCCGACGCACAGCACATCGCCATGGCGGCTGTGGCACGCGTCGATGTCGTGGTGAGTTGGAACTTCAAGCACATCGTCAATCTGTACCGAATTCACGGCTACAATTCCGTAAACCTGAGGAGGGGCTACCCGACCTTGGAGATTCGGGCACCTCGGGAGATTCTGCCAGATGAATAGCGCACCAAAGACATTCGATGCCGTTAAGGTGATGAGAGCGATTCGCGACGACCTCTCGAACCAGATCAAAGGCATGTCCCTCGAAGAGGAGCTGGAATGGCTGGCAAAGCAGAAACTAGATGATCCACTCCTGCGACGTTTGCGCGAGAAGGCGGCCCAACCCGCCGTTGCAGCGGACCGCGCTTCGCGCCGCGGCTGAACGGCAGTATCGTTCGGCGGCAACACTAAATTCTCATTGGAATAGGTAATGGTTCCAGAATTGGCGCCGCTGCCCTCCTGGGTCAGGTAGGTCCCGGCGCAGTCCTTCGGGAAGCCGCCGCCGACCGGCAGCGGAGTCTCCATCCCCGAGCTCCTGGCCGTGCGATAAGCTTGTGGGACTTGAAAGGAGGAGCGCGCCATGGCTGACGCCGCAAAAGAGATCACCACCCCGTCCGGCCTCAAGTACACCGACCTCGAAGTCGGGCAGGGTCCGGAAGCGAAAGCGGGCCAGACCGTCAACGTCCACTACACCGGCTGGCTGGAGAACGGCACCAAGTTCGACTCCAGCCTCGACCGCCGGAGCCCCTTCAGCTTCCACCTTGGCGGCGGCCAGGTGATCCGCGGCTGGGACGAAGGCGTCGCCGGCATGAAGGTCGGCGGCAAGCGACGGCTCACCATCCCCGCCAGCCTCGGCTACGGCGCGCGCGGCGCCGGCGGCGTCATCCCGCCGAACGCCACGCTGATCTTCGAGGTGGAGCTGCTGGGGGTGAAGTAGGCCCTTCTACTTCCCCACCGCGTATTGCGGCCGGATATCCACCGGCAGCTTGGAAAGCCGTCCGATGGCCTCCCGCAGGGCCTGCGAGGGCTTGCCGTAGGTGTCGAGGAACTTCTTCGTGCCCTCGTAGTCGCCCCGGGCCTGGAGCTCCAGCATGTCGTGCAACAGGTCGCGGATGCCGCCGGGGAACTTCTCGGAGACAGCGTGCACGCGGCCCTGGGCGTCGAACTGGAGCGCGCCCTTGGCCATCAGGTAGTTGAATTGCGCCACGACGCCCTGGCCATGCGCCTCGTCCACCCCGAAGCGGGCGGCGCGGAAGAGACCGGCGACGTAGGTGGGCTCCAGCGAGCTGCGCAACGCGGCCGGCATGTCACCGCGCTCGATGAGGGCGAGGATGTTGTAGACGCCCATCACGTCCGCCTTCGCTTCCTCCAGGGTGGAGTACAGCTCCTTGAGCTCCAGCCGCACCTCGGTCTTGCGGCCGTTCACCGTGATGGTGCCCGGTCCCAGACCGTGGGAGAGCTCGTGGTGGAGGATCTCGTTGAGGTAGGCGTCGAAGGAGACGTCCTTCACCTGGGCGGGGTCGAGCACCAGCCCGGCGATGGGGATCAGGATCTTGTCGTACTTGGCCTTCATCGTGTTGCGCAGCAGGACCTTCTTCGAGCCCTTGGCCTCCCGCACCCGCTCGTCGTTGGGCAGGTTGAACGCCGCGGTCTGCACGCCGGCCTGGGCTTCGCCGCCGCCGTAGACCAGGTCGACCACCCGGATGGGGCTCTCCGTGCCGCGGTTCAGGTTCTTGTCCGCATCCGGAATGGGCAGGTTGCGCTCCAACCACGGCAAGCGCTCCTTGTAGAGGGCGAGCGCGGCGCTTTCCTTGGGCAGATTCACGGTGACGTAGGCCTCGAAGGCGGCCTTGTACCCGTAGAGGTCGTCCTCGTACGTCTCATAGGGGCCGATCGTGACCTCCACCGGCGCGTCGAGGTCCATCCAGGCGACGTCCGAGGCGTAGTAGTCGTCGCTCTCGAAGGCGGCGGCCCGCAGCTCGAGGAACTTCTTGAGCGAGGCGTTGCCGGCGATCGCCGCCGCTTCCCGCAGCAGCTTCGCCGCCGGTTTCAGCCACTCGGCGTACTCCTTGGAGTAGGGCACGGCCACCAGGCCGCCCTCCTTGCCGCGGCGGATCACCGTCACGGTGGAGGTGAACGGCTCCTTGTCGCCCGGGTGCTTGGCGATCCAGGCGTCGAAGTCCTGCTTGGCGAGGTCCTCCGGGTAGTAGCCCGCACCGGGTGGACGGGTCTTGCCGCCGACGAAGGGCTGGCGCTCGGCCAGACGGTCCCAGGGGCCGAAGTTGATGTCGAAGTACTCGCGGGCGGCAGCAGCGCTCGGACCGTTGAGCGTCTTCAGCTCCTCGCGCAGGGCGGGATTGCCCGTCCACGCCTGGCGCAGGAAGATCTCGTTCATCAGCCTCGCGGCCTCGACCAGCTTGCCGAGCACCTTGCGGTCGCCGGCGCTGAGCGGCGAGAGGTCCGCCGCGAATGGAGTGGGAGCGAACTGGGCGATGCGCTTCTGGATATCAGGCACGATGCGGAGCTCCTCCCGGGACTTCTTGGGGGCCGTTGTTTCCGCGGCTTGGACCGAGTTGACGGCAGCGAGAACCGCCAGGCAGACCATACTCGCCAACGCTGGACGCATGGCTTCTCCTTTGTGTGGCAGTGAGGTTCATCCCGGCAAGGATGGCACACCCCTCGCGCACGGCCAAGACCGCGACGGGCTCCGGCTCAGAAGGGCGGCGCATCCCCCTTCACGGGTCCAGCAGCTTGATGCGCTCGTCCCGGCCGTCCACGGCGACCTCCAGCCGGTCGTACTTCCATTCTCCCGCCGACTTGTAGGCGACGGCGTAGAGCGTGCCGTCCTTTTTCGAGCCTTTCAGGGGGATGGAGATGTCCGCGTCGCCGGAGGAGCCCGAGGTGTTCACGTTGCCGGTGAGCCACCACCCCTCACGGATGGGCTCGCCGAGCTCGGCGCGGACCTGGGGGTTCGCCTTTGCCTTGTCGAGAGCATCCCGGAAGACGTCCGTATGGCGAACGACCGCGAAAACGAAGAAGACGAGCGAAAACACGAACGCGGCAAACAGCAACAGGATGGAGCCACAGCAGGAGGGCACGAACCACTTCCAGTTCCGCTGCCACCAATTGGGCGGTGGCACCCTTCCGTCGACGTTGGTCATGGCGCAATCTCCTTGTTTACTCGCGGACGGCCGCGTGCACCGCCATGTCGAGATATTTTTCGCCTTCGATGAGGTGAGTATGTCGAGACTCGACCGCGAACACGAGGACGATATCCGGCCGCGGCTCGGCTGCCTGGATGCGCTCGGCGAGGGCGGGCGGCAGCTCGGCAACCGGATAGACCCAGGATTCGAGGACGATGTCGTGCGTGTGGACGTTGGAGGGCGATCCGGGATGGCCCGGCTCCCACGCCGGAACCTTCTTCTGGCCATAGCGCAGCACCGGGGGCGGACCGAGCAGGACCAGTGCGCGACCCCGGTCGGTGAGGCTGCCGCGGACGCCGTCCTCCGAGTAGAGGCGGTCCGCGGCGTCGACCCGCTCGTAGAAGGTCTTGGCGAATTCACTGCCGTGCGTCGTCGGGTCCGGATCGCGCCGGCGCCAGAAGGCTTCGTTGAAGTCCACCGTCTCCCGGGTGGTGCGAAGCCGCCGGTACTGATGAACCTCCTCGGGCAGCATGAGCCAGCGGGTGGGTCCCTCGTCCAGGCCGCCGGCAGGACGGCGGGGCGGGGCGGACTGGCAGCCCGGAAGCAGCAGGAACAGCAGGGGCAGGACGGCAAAACGCCGTCTCAGCGCTCGATTGCCTCCAGCCATTTCGACTCGGCGGCCTCCCTTGTGTAGGTTCGGCGCCTGCTTAGTATTGGACGATACTAATGGACGCTGCCGTCTTCGCCCGGCTCCGGAGCCTCCTGGATGGATCCAAAGGTCTTCTCGTAGCGCTCCAGATTGGTGCTCAGCGCGCCGATGATCCGCTTCAGGTGCCCGGGGCTGGTGACGATCCGGGCCGAGACGATCCCCTGCGGGGGCACCAGGTTGATGAAGTCGAGGATGAACTCCTCCCGCGTGTGCGTGATCCGGAGCAGGTTCGAGTACCGGCCCTTCAGCTCGTCGTCGGTGATCTTCACATTGAAGCCTGCTTCGGGCTCGTCCATCGAGGTCTCCTTGTGTGGCCGTTCCGGCATGCTACTCCATCTTCCGCTCCGCCCACTGCACTCCGCCCGCGAACTCCCAGTCGTGCTCGGGCAGGTACGTCCCGATGCCGCCTGCTCGCGCCGTCACGGTGAAGGCGAGGGCCCGGCGCTGGTAATCATACGGCGCGCCTTCCTTGGAGTGGACGGCCACGTCCACCACGTAGTCGCCGGGGCCGAGGCGGAGGGCCGGACAGGTGAGGCGCACCGTGGCTTCGCCGTCAAAGGTGCCGGGGACGTAGCCCTCCAGGTCCGTGTTCGTCCCCCAAACCTCCGTGCCGCGAGGCGTCGCGACGGCGACGCCGAAGACGAAGTCGTCCAGCGGCCGGGCAGCCCGGGCGCGGATCTCGAAGACCACCGGCTGGCCGCTCTCCACATGGTAGCGCTCCTCGCCGCCGCTCAGCAGGCGAATGGAGGTGAGCTCGGCCTCCCGCGACCCCCAGCGCAGCTCTGAATCCTCGCCGGCCGTCTCCTCCTGGCGCTGCTGCAGGGCGGCCTTGTGCTCTTCGCCCTCCTTCTCGGCCACCTCCTGGCGATAGGCGTCGATCACCCGGCGCGGCTCTCCCACCAGGCGCTGGTGGCCGTCCTCCAGCCACATCACGCGATCGCACACCCCTTCCACCAGATCGAGGCTGTGGCTCACCAGCAGCAGGGTCTTCCCGGCCGCCAGGAGCTCCTCGATCCGCCGCAGGCAGCGATGGGCGAACGCCTCGTCGCCTACGGCCAGCACCTCGTCGACCAGCAGCACGTCCGGGTCGGTGTGGACGGCCACGGCGAAGCCCAGGCGGACGTACATGCCGGAGGAGTAGTTCTTCACCGGCTCCTCCATGAAGTCTCCGAGGCCCGAGAACTCCACGATGTCGGCATACCGGCGCTCGATCTCCTTGCGGGTGAGCCCCAGCACGGCGCCGTTGATGAAGACGTTCTCCCGTCCCGAGATCTCGGGGTGAAAGCCGGCGCCGAGCTCGATGAGCGCCGCCACCCGGCCGGCGACGACGATCCTCCCCGTCGTGGGCTTGAGCATGCCCGCCACGAGCTTGAGCATCGTCGACTTCCCCGAGCCGTTGCCGCCGATGATGCCGAAGGCCTCGCCGCGGCCGACCGTGAAGTCCACCCCGTCCAGAGCGGTAATGGCCTCCTCCGGCCGGAGCCCGCGGGTGAGGCTGCGCCCCACGAGCGCGCTCTTGAGAGTGCGCAGGCGGTCCCCCGGCAGCGTGCGGCGATAGAGCTTGGTCACCCCCTCGACGGTGATGGCGGGAACGTTCGGAATGACGGGGGGCTCGTCGCTCACGCGGCCTCCACCAGCGTCTCCCGCAGACGCTCGAAGAGCCCGGCCCCCAGCGACCAGGCCACCAGGCTCACCGCCGCCATCTGCAGCCAGAGCGAGGGCTCAGGGAACCGGCCCCAGAACAGAGCCTCCTGATAGGACAGAACATAGGGCGTGAACGGGTTGAGCCGCACGGCCCACCAGACGTACCGGAGGTGGCGGACGCTGTCTAGCGGAAAGAGGATCGGCGTCAGGAAAAACATCAGGGTCAGCAGGTTGCCCAGCAGGTCGCGCACGTCCTTGAAGTGGACGGTGAGAGCGGAGAACCCCAGCGCCAGCCCGGCCACCAGGGGGAGGTGAACGAGGATGATGGCCGGCAGGGCGACGGCCGAGACGCCGCCCACGGGATAGCCCAGGAACCGTCCCGCCAGCAGCGCCGTGAAGACGATGGGCAGCGCGAACAGGAAATGCACCAGGTTGGAGAAGACTGACACCAGGGGAATCAGCTCGGCGGGGAACACCGCCTTGCGGATGAGCCCCGAGCTCGCCACCAGCGACATGGCGCCCTCGAGCGTCGAGGTCGAGGTCCAGATCCAGGGGAACAGTCCGCTGACCAGGAACAGAGCGTATGGATCGGCCCCCTGGGATCGGGTCTTGAACACGACGCTGAAGACGAACGTGTAGACCGCCAGCAGCAGCAGAGGATTGGCGAGCGACCAGAGAAAGCCCAGCACCGAGCCCCGGTACCGAGCCTTCAGCTCCCGGGAGGTCAGGGTCGCCAGGAGCCCACGGTAACGGAAGAGCTGTGCGGCGACCCGGAACATAGAGGCGAGGAATCTATCACCTCGCCTCCGGGAGGGTATTGGAAACGCGCATTTCCAGGTGCCGCGACCTCCGCCCGGGCATAAATGCCAGGGCTATGAGCTGCGCCCCCTGAAGGGAGCTTTTAAGCCGGATTCATCCGGCGTCCATGGTAGCCCGGGTATTTATGCCCGGGCGGGGGTGGGGCGTCGCGTCGAGCTTCCGGATATCCCCTGAAATCCCCCTCTTGCTACACTGGCCCGCCGTGACCGACTGGACTCCGGTGGACCTGCTGCCCGGCCTGTGGCTTGGGTTCCTCGGGATCTTTCTCGCCGCGGCGCTCCGGCGGTGGCACGACCCGGTGCCCGGGAAGGTGCTGGCGGTCTTCGCGGCCGCCCTGCTGGCGCTTTTCGCGCCCGTGCTCTTCGGCGGCAGGATCCTCCTGCCGCTCGACGCTCTCCGGGAGCACGTCCCTTTCCAGGAGCTGGCTCCCACGCGGTCTCACAGTCACCCGCTCCAGAGAGATCTACTGCGCACCGTCGTGCCGGCTCAAGGTGCGGCGCGGACCGCTTGGGAGGCTGGGCGCTGGCCGCTGTGGAACCGCCGGGCCGGGGCGGGCATGCCCCTCCTGGCCGATCCTCAAGCCCAGGCCCTCCAGCCGTTGACGCTTCTCGGCGGACTTGCGCTCTCCCTGCCGCGGGCCGCCGGTTTCGTGGCGGCGCTCCGGGTGCTCGTGGCCCTGATCTTCACCTTCCTGTGGCTTCGCAGGCTGGGCTTCCACGGCGGCCGGGCTCTCGCCGGCTCCCTCGTCTACGGGCTCGGTTTTCTCATGTTCTGGGTGGGCTGGCCCGTCGCCAACGTGGCCGCCTTCCTTCCCGTGGCCCTCTACGCCGTGATCCGGTGCGAGGACGAGCTGGGCGGCAAGGCCGGCGTCTTCCTGCTCGCGCTGGCCCTGGCCGGCCTTCTCCTGGGTGGAGACCCCGAGGCCACCGTCTGCGCGGGGGCGATCCTGCTGCTGTTTCTCGCGCACCGCATTCATGCTGGCACCGGCCCTGTAGGAAAGGCGGGGACGGCGCTGCTGGTGGCATCCGCCGTCTCGGCTCCCGGGGTCCTCTCCACGCTCTTCTATCTGCCGAAGACGGTGGCATCCTGGAATTTCGCCCGGTGGCAGCTCCTGGTCCCCTTCAGTCTCGGGCTGGCCCTCCTCGTCGCCTGGGGGCTGGAGCGCTTGCGGCGCCGCCACCGCTGGCCGGCGGCGATTCTGGCGACGGTGCTCGCGGTGGCGCTCGCCGCCGCGGATCTCGCGGTCCCGGCCAATCCACCCATGCCCTTGCGCCTGGCCTTTCCAATGACGGTGACCCTCGGCGGCGTCCACTACGTCCTCGGCATCCGCGCCGCGAAGGGATTCCGCATGGGGGCTCTGGGGGACGTTCTGCCGCCGAACCTCGCCGGGCTGTACGACGTCGCCGACGTCCGGCTCTTCGGCCCGATGGCTCCGAAAGCGTACGTAGACTTCCTCGCGCCCATCACCGCCGGCGGCAGGGGAGAGCTCGGAGCGCCGGGCGACCCTCTCTACCAGCGCCTCGGCGTGCGCTATCTCCTGACGCGTCTCGACGCCAGGCTGCCTGCACCGTGGGAACGGTTCTATGCGGACCAGTCGACGGCCCTCTGGGAGGGGACCCTGGCGCTGCCTGCCTTCTTCCTCGCCGCGGATCACCCGGACGGGCGCGTGCTCATCGCGACGGTCGACGACACCTGGCTCTCCGGCGTCGCCGACCTGCACCGCCGGCAGTGGCTCGGCACCACCGTCTATCAGGATGGCGGCTGGCTCTTCCTGCTCAACGGCGAATGGCAGCGCACCGCCGTCGACGCAGCGCTCGTCGCCGCCCGGCTGCCGCGCGGAGCGCACCAACTGGACCTGCTCTACCGGCCGGCCGGCTTCGTGTGGGGCGTGATCCTCGCAGCGCTGGGAATGGTGGCGGGGGCGGTGGTCTTCGCTCCGCGGCCGACTCGGAGCCGGGCCCCTACAGCCCCAGCCGCTCCGCCGACGCCTGCAGCGCCTGAATGACGTTCTGGACGTGCTCGTCGAGCGGTACGCCGATCTCTTCGGCGCCGGCGTAGACGTCCTCGCGCTGGACGCCGCGGGCGAAGGCCTTCTCCTTGAAACGCTTCTTCACGGAGGAGAGGTCCACGTCCGCCACCTTCCTGCTGGGCTTGATCAGTGCCACGGCCACCACGAAGCCGGCGAGCTCGTCGCAGGCGAAGAGGGCCTTGGCCAGACGGCTCTCGCGCGGCACTCCGGTGTAGGGCGCATGGCCCATGACCGCCGTGCGCAACGCCGCGGGATAGCCATGGGCGGTGAGGATCTCATTGCCGCGGTAGGGATGGTTCTCCGCATCCGGCCAGCGCTCGTAGTCGAAGTCGTGGATCAGGCCGGTAAGGCCCCACAGCTCCTCGTCCTCGCCCCACAGGCGGGCGTAGTGGCGCATCGCCGCCTCGACGGACAGGGCATGCTTGCGCAGACCCTCTTTTTCCGTGTACTGGCAGAGGAGGTCCCAGACTTCGTCGCGGCTCGGGAGTCGTTCGGTTTCAGTCACTTCGGTCATGGCGCGTAATTTACACCGGAACTGTCTACAATGGGGGGCCATGGCCGACGACAACCGCAGACTCACCGTCCGCTGTCCCGAGTGCAATTCCGAGTTGGTGGTCGACGTCGCCACCGGTGAGGTGCTCAGCCACCGCAAGCCCAAGCAGCCCATCGCCGGCGGCAAAGACTTCGACTCCCTCCTCAAGGGGCTCGACGACGACAAGGCCCACGCCGAGGACGTCTTCCAGCGCGAGGTCGCCGCCCTCAAGGACCGCGACCGCCTGCTCGAAGAGAAGTTCCGCGAGGCCCTGAAGAGGGCCGAGGAAGACCCGGACCAGGGCCCTCCTCCCCGGCCTTTCGACCTCGACTGATTCAAAAATTTGTACGATGGCTGAAGCTGTGGTAGGATCTTGTTCCGGCCTTCGGTGTTCCCCCCGCCGTCCATGGCCCGAGCCTCAACCCCCGGTCTGTTGCCGCTCGCTAGCAAGCTGGAACGCTTGCCCCGATGAATAGTGGACCTATGACCGACGTCGCAGACGAGCCCCAAGGAGGGGCTCGCGCAAAGGAGTAAATTTTGGAGCAACCCATGAGACCATGGTGGCAACGCGATACAGCCGAGAGCTTGGAAGACGAGAAGCGAAACAAGCCGAAATCCGAGCCCCGGGAGGCCGAAAAGCCTGCCGAACCCATCGCCGCCGCCCCCGCCCCCATCGCCGAGCCGCCGTCCGAGCGGTACCTCGAGCCCTCCGAACCCCTCTGGCAGCCGGAGCCCCTGTCGCCCGCGCCGGTGTTCGTCGAGGCCGCCGAGTCGTCGACCCTGCCCGGCTCCCCCTTCGCCGTGCCCGCCGAAGAGTCCCATTTCGATGCCCCTCGCTTTACCGAGTCCCGTTTCGACGAGGACGACGAAGACGACGAGGACGACGAAGACGACGAGGATGGAGAGGAGCACAGCGGCACCGAAGAGCTCGGCGCCGCCAGCGCCGCAACCGAAGGTGAAGAGA
>JBAPYB010000450.1:0-3280 GCA_049284515.1 Thermoanaerobaculia bacterium | reverse complement strand
TTTTGCCCACTTCGAGCCCGGAGACCGTGGAAGTCGGGCTAGGTCGTCGCTAACGACGCTGTCTTTCGCTGTGATGTTTCGGATTTTAGGTGGTGTGCTTGAAGCAGGAGAGTCTACAATAGGGTTCTTGCTCAGGGTTGGCATGACGAACGCGCCGTCACGAATCCACAAGCCGCCTCTCTGAACGGTTTTATCCGTAAGGTTCCCTGCGCCGGCAACTGTCCGCGGCAGAATCCGCAACTCGTATCTGTAGACCCCGTCGGGCATCCGCTCGCCATTGGGCTTGAAAAGACTGAGAGAGGGACTCTGGCCTGCCTCAAGCTCCTGGCGATTCTCAAATCCTTCGGGCCCCACGATGGTCAGGACGAGGCGCTCATAGTCGACCGTCGGTGACCAGGCGACGCTGGTCGGTCCGACATTCACCCGTGCGACGGCATTCTCCGCCCCCTGGAGCTCACTCGGGAAGGCAGGCGCCGGTGAAAGCGAGGCTACAACCACTCCGAAAACCAGGGCTGCCAAGGTCTTCTGTATTGGATACATGCTTCTCTCCTTTCGCTCTGAACTGGTCGTTTTCTCGGGACCTTCCAAAGAGAAAGCCGCCGCAGGGCGCCCACAGGTAGACAGAGACTTAGAAATAAATCTCACGGGACGATCACCTCTAGGGGGACGGGGCTGCCTGAAGAGGAGATCTGGGGATGTGCGACCGCAGCAGCGAGATGTTCTTTACAGGCCTGCTGGAGGGCACCCAGTCGAGGCTGGCCGCTCTCTGTGCCTCGTTCCGCGTGGCTCCGCAGGATTTCGAGGACTTGGTGCAGGAGAGTCTCCTCGCCCTGTGGCGCAAGCGCCAGGAGATCGAGAATCCCGAAGCCTGGCTGATTCGCGCTCTGAGGCTGGAATGTCTCCGCTATCAGCGACGAGAGATCCGGCAGAGGAAGGTCGCCGTCGACGAAGTGATTCCGGATCTATTGGCGGATGCCGGCGGCCTCTCGGAGGAGGCGATCGGCCTCCGGCACGATCTGCGGACCTTGATCCGCCGTCTTCCAGCCCGCCATCGTGCTCTGATTCACCTGCGCTTCGAGCTCGGCCTGACCTCGGAGGAGACCGCCAGGCACCTC
This sequence comes from Thermoanaerobaculia bacterium, assembly GCA_049284515.1. GTDB lineage: Bacteria > Acidobacteriota > Thermoanaerobaculia > Multivoradales > UBA5704 > DATARR01. Next base: position 2,165 of record JBAPYB010000450.1, on the reverse strand, counting down.
GGGTATCAGCCCACAAGCCTCAAGAAGACGACGACCCGCTGCCTGCACACGCTACGCAGCAACCTGATCCGCCCCCCGGCACTCTTGGCATCCCCCTTGAAGAATCGAAAGCACGAGTCCTGAGAACTCGGACAACCCTGTCCTTCGGGCGCCTCTCTTCGACAATTTCGTTGTATACTCACCCCCAATCCAAGAGAGAAGGTGCCACCATGCTCCGGACGCCGGCAGCCTGTCTGACCCTTTTGCTGGCCGTTGCGGTTCCGAGCCGCGCCGGAGCCGTAGCGCCGGGGCCTCAGCTCGCCGCCGCGGAGGTGGCCCTGTCTGGAGGGCTGCTCGCCTTTCAGGCGGGTGACTACGAGGCGGCCGTCGAGCTCCTGGGCAAGGCCGCGGAGCTCAACCCGGCCGAGGGGACCCCGCGGTATTGGCGGGGGTTGGCCCTGCTGCGGCTGGGCCGGGCGCGGGAGGCTGCGACGGAGATCGAGGCGAGCCTGGCAGCCCGTCATCTTCCGGAGGTGGATCGCGACCGCGCCCTGACGGATCTCGCGGCTGCCCGGAAATCTGGGGAGGGGGAGCCCCGCGCCGTGGAGCCGCCGGAGTGGCGGCCGAACACGGGGGCGATCGATGACCGGGGGCTCTGGGAGGGGGCCGTGGGACTGTCGGCCGGGTCGGACTCCAATCCCAGTCTTCTTGCCAGGGACTTGAGCCTGCCGGTGCCGGGCAGCGGCTCGGGCGATCTCATCCGCGGCGAGACGGGGGAGGGGACGGGACTCGCCGGCCTGCGGCTCGGCATTTATCCCTTCCACGGCCGTGAAGGGCCGGTTCTCGGAGTGGCCCTCGACGCCGGGCGGTCGTTCCACCGCGACTTCGGATTTCTCGACCTCAACCAGGTGCGCGGCACCGTTCAGGTGGCGTTCGGCAGCGATTCCCGGGGGAGCCTCGAAGGTCTGCTTGGGGCCGCCCGGGTGCCGCTCGGCGCCGGCCGGTTCTCGGCCCTCCTTCAGGCCGGCGGCACCTCCTGGCAGCTCGACGGCGCCTCGTACTTGAAGACCCTCGACGTCGCCGGCAGCCTCACCCTCGGCGAGACGCGCGACACCGCCACGCGATTCGATCTCGGCTATAGCGACCGGACCTTTTCCTCGGGGGAGTTGGGCGATCCCCGGCGCAGTGGCGACGACCTCACGCTCCAGGTGAGCCAGCTCTTCTACTTCGGCCGCGCGGGCCGGGGGCTGCGGCTGGGGGCTCTCTTCGTCGACCGCCAGGCGGAAGCGCCGTTCGCGGAGAAGATCCGGGAGGGGAACGCCGGCGTGGTGTGGCCGCTCGCTCTCCGCTGGACCGTGCTGCTGGAGGCCAACGTGCGCAAGGACTTGTACGACCATCCGGAGTCCAATCTCTTCCAGCTCAACGGACGCCCACGGAGCGATACCACGTCGCAGACCGCGGCGACGGTCGTCTGGTCGGCCACGGACCGGCTCCGTTTGATCCTGGCGGGGGCGTATACCCGGCGGACCTCCAACGTCGGGCTTGGAGCCGGCCTGCCCGGTCTCGGCTACCGGCGAACTGTCGTTTCCCTCGGCTCGAGCTGGGTGTTCTGATGCGCGCGCCCTTGAGGAGGTCCGTCCCGGCGCTGCTCGCGGCCTCGCTTCTGGCGTCTGCCGTCCTGGCGCCTGCCGCCGCGGAAGAGATCGGCGTGGCGGTGAAGGTCAGGCCCCAGGTGCGCGCCTTTCCGGCTGCGGGAAAACCCGACTTCGACCTCGCGGAGGGAACCGGCGTTGAGCGAGGGGAGACGGTGCGACTGACGGGGAAGTCTTCGTATCTCCGGGTTGCTCTCAAGCTCAATGGGCAGAAAATCGAGCGCAGCCTGCGGGGAGATCAGAAATTCGCTTTCACCGCCACGGCGCTGCTGGCGGGCCAGAGCGAGATCCGGTTTGGCGATCCGTCCTCGATGACCTCGACGATCCAGCTCCTCTTCGGCAAGCTCCGGCTCGCCCTTCTCCCCGGCGAGGCTCCCATCCAGGTCGAGACCCCCGAAACCGTGGCCGGCGTCAAGGGGACCTATCTCCGCATCCTGGTCGATCCCGCCATCGGCACCTTCATCGGGGTGGACGAAGGAATCGTCACGGTGCAGGCCAAGGCGGGCGGCGCTCCCGTGGAGGTGACGGCGGGCC
>JBAPYB010000449.1:0-9194 GCA_049284515.1 Thermoanaerobaculia bacterium | reverse complement strand
GCCCAGGCCACGTTGGCGACGGCCACGGCTTCGGCAGGCCGGTCGCCAGCCTCCCGGTAGAGGGCGCGGGCGCGGGCGAAGCTCTCGCGCACGTGCCGCCAGTCATGGCGGAGGATATAGACCCAGCCGAGATCGTTGCGCGTCCGCGCCTCGCCATCCCGGTCGCCGTTTTGCCGCTCGATGGTGAGGGCGCGCTCCAGGGCCGCGATGGCTTTCGGCCCTTCCCCCTTCCGGCTGAGGGCGTCGCCGAGCGAGGTGAGGGCGCTCGCCTCCTCCCGCGGCCGGCCTGCGGAGGCGAATTGGGCGAGGGCCGGCTCCAGATGATCCAGAGCCTTCTGCGGGTCGCCCACCGATTGGTAGAGGTCGCCGAGGGTGGCGAGCGTCCTCGCCTCGCCGAGACGGTCACCGAGCCTGCGCCAGAGGACGAGGGCCTCCTCGTAGTTGTTGATCGCCTTACCGGTCTCTCCCGAGGAGCGGTAGACCATCCCGAGCCCCTGGAGGGTGACGGCCTGCGCCCACGCCTCGCCCAGGCGCCGGTTGAGCGCCAGGGCCTCGCGGTAGGCGGCCAGGGCCTGCCTTACGTCTCCCCGGGCGCGATAGAGCCGGCCGAGGTCGTTGAGTGTCCTTCCCGCCTCGCGCTCGCGGCCCAGGGAGCGGAAGAGCGCCAGGGCCTCCTTCGCACGGCCGAGATCGGATCCGGCGCAGGCCATGGCGTAGAGGACGTCGGCTTCCCGGCCGCGCTCGCCCAGGGCGCGAAAGCCGGACAGGGCCTGGGGGAAAGCCGCAGCGGCGAAGAGCCCCTCGGCGGCCACGCGGGCGCGGTCCTGAGGTGCGGCGGGGCGCAGCGCCCTCAGCCGGACTTCGTAGCGTGCCGGCAGGGGAGTGGGACGGGCGCGGACCTCCAGGCGGTACCGCCCCGCCCGCTCCGTCACGAGGGGAACCGGCTCCCAGCCTTTCGCTCCGTAGAGGCTGTCGGAGGCGGCGAGCTGCCGGCCGTCCGGAGCGGTCACGGTCACCGCCACGTCGATCCCCTTCTGCTCGACCCCGAGGTCGGCGAAGACTCCTGCCGGGAGATCCACTTCGTAGACGTCGGGCACTCCCAGGACCATGGACGATTCGATCCCGGCCCCGGCGACGGCGGGGAGTTGCCGGACGTTGACGGGGCTCACCGTGAGCCTCCCGCAGGCGGCGAGCAGCAGGCTCAGGGCGATCCCCAGGGTCTCAAGGACCTTCGACGCGCAAGCCATAGTCCACCAGCGGCTCTCCCGGGTTTCCCTTCTCTTCATACAAACGGATCCGGTACTCGCCGGGTCCGATCAGGCTCCGCGTGAGCGTCAGGGGGAGGGGACCCAGGGGGGAGGGCGCCACCCCGTTCCGGCTCCACACGCTGCCACCGCCCGCGCGGGTGATCTCCACCCGGTATCTGCTGGTACTACGGGCGTGCGGGGGGTGAAGGATGACGGTGAAGAAACGGAAATCGCCGGGGACGATCGCGACGGGCTGCGGGCTGCCGGCGCTGCGCGACGTTCCGGAGTAGAGGTCGACCACCGGCGCGTTCGGCTCCGGCCGCCCGAGGGCCGCGACCGTCCGGCGCAGGGAGACGACCCAGGCGGAGAGCCCCACCGTGGCGACGAGCAGGGCGGCGGCGAGCGCCTGGAGCCAGCGCCGCTGCGGGGCGAACCGTGCAGGACGGAGCAGGGGAACGACCGTGGCGGGAGCCGGTGTCCCGGCGTGCTGGATCTCTCCCTCGATCCGCCCCCACAGCGCCGCCTGGTCCTCCGGCGAGAGCGAGCCGGCGCCGAAGCCGGGATCGGCCAGGCCGTCGAGGTCGACGAGCAGGGCGGCGCACTCCCGGCAGGCCAGGAGGTGCTCCTGGAGCCGCTGCGCCTCGCCTTCCGGCAGCTCGCCGGCGTGATAGGCCGCGAGCGTCTCCGGCTCCGGGTGTGTCATGCCCCCTCCTCGAACCGCGTGACCAGGCCCTCGAAGTACGGGCCCAGCTCCTCCTGCAGGCGCCGCCGGGCGCGGGCGAGATGGACCTTCACCGTCTCCGGCGACACCCTCAGGACTACGGCGATCTCCTTGTACGCCATCTCATGGTCCACCCGCAGAACGAGGCATTTTCGCATCTGCTCCGGCAGGCGATCGATGGCCTGGCGCAGGAGGAGCGACCGCTCGCGCTGCAGCATCTCCTCGCCGGGGACCGGCTCGTCCGTCGCCAGGGCGGCCATCGGCCCTCCTTCCTCCGCGCTCCCCTCCAGGGGAATCTCGGGGGCGTCCCGCTTGCCGGCGACGCCCCGCCGCAGCCGTTGGCGATAGGCGTTGGTGGCGATCTTGAACAGCCAGGTCTCGAAGCTCGAGTCCCTGCGGAAGGCCCCGATGCCCTTGTAGATCCCGAGGAAGGTCTCCTGGGTTAAGTCGAGGCTGTCGGAGTGGGAAAATCCCCGGCGATTGAAGAAATGGTAGAGGCGGGGAGAGTAGAGGTCGAAGAGCCGGCGGAAGGCATCGTTGGCGTCGTCGCGCGAGGAGGGCGCCTGCAACTGCTCGATGAGGCTCTCGATCATTGCCACGTTCGCCGTTCGCCGTCGTCTCGGGTGGGCTTCAGAATAGCGCAACCCCGCGGCCGGCGGGCGGGGAGCGCGGCGCGTGTACAATCCCCTTTCTCTATGGCCATCAGTATTTTCGACCTCTTCACCATCGGCATCGGCCCGTCGAGCTCCCATACGGTGGGGCCGATGCGGGCGGCCCGCCGTTTCGCCGCGAGCCTGGAGACGGCGGGCGTCCTCGCGGGGACCGCCCGGGTGCGGGCGGAGCTCTACGGCTCGCTCGCCCTGACCGGCCGCGGCCACGGCACGGACCGCGCCGTGCTCATGGGGCTCGAAGGGGAGTCGCCGGAGGAGATCGATCCCGACAGCGTGGCCCCAAGGGTGGCGGCCATCCGCAGCCAGCAGAAAATCGCCCTGCTCGGCCGCCACGAGGTGCCCTTCTGGGAGGGGGAGGACCTGATTTTCAACCGCCGGGATCTCCTCCCTGTCCACTCCAACGGCATGCGCTTCACGGCGTTCGGCGCCGGCGGGGAGGTGCTGGACGAGCGGATCTACTACTCGGTGGGCGGCGGCTTCGTGGTCGATGAGGGGGCGACGGGCGAGGACCACCTGGTGGCGGACCACACGCCGCAGCCCTACCCGTTCCTGAGCGGCGACGAGCTGCTGCGGATGAGCGAGGAGAGCGGCCTCGCCATCTGGGAGCTGATGCTGGAGAACGAGAAGGTCTGGCGCAGCGAGGAGGAGATCCGCGCCGGCCTGCTGCGCATCTGGGACGCCATGCAGCGCTGCGTCGAGCGCGGCTACCGGCAGACGGGCGTGCTCCCCGGCGGCCTCAAGGTGCCGCGGCGGGCCCCCGCCCTCTACCAGGAGCTGATGTCCAAGCCTGAGGACGCGCTCCGGGACCCGCTGACCGTGCTCGACTGGGTGAACCTCTTTGCCCTTGCCGTCAACGAGGAGAACGCGGCCGGCGGCCGGGTGGTGACGGCGCCCACCAATGGTGCTGCGGGGATCGTGCCGGCGGTGCTCCACTACTACCGCCGGTTCACCGGCCGCGCCACCGAGGAGGGTGTCCTCCACTTCCTGCTCACCGCCGGGGCCGTCGGCATCCTTTATAAAGAGAACGCCTCGATCTCCGGCGCCGAGGTGGGCTGCCAGGGGGAGGTGGGGGTGGCCTGCTCGATGGCGGCGGCCGGCCTCACCGCGGCTCTCGGGGGGACCAGCGCCCAGGTGGAGAACGCCGCCGAGATCGGCATGGAGCACAACCTCGGGCTGACCTGCGATCCGGTGGGGGGCCTGGTGCAGATCCCCTGCATCGAGCGCAACGCCATGGGCTCGGTCAAGGCGATCAATGCCTCGCGCATCGCGCTCCGGGGGGACGGCTCCCACAAGGTCTCCCTCGACCGGGTGATCAAGACCATGCGCGAGACCGGCGCCGACATGAAGACCAAGTACAAGGAGACCTCCCGCGGCGGTCTCGCCATCAACGTCATCGAATGCTAGGCTGACCTGACAGCCGTTTTTTCCGGGAGACTTCCATGCTTGCCAACGACCAGCTCATTCAGGCGTTCAACCAGCAGATCGGCAACGAAATGGGCGCCTCGATGCAGTACATCGCCATCGCCAGCTACTTCGACCACGAGACCCTGCCGCAGCTCGCCAGGTTCTTCTACCGCCAGTCGGAGGAGGAGCGCACGCACGCCATGCGCTTCGTCAAGTTCATCAACGACGTGGGCGGCAAGGTGCGCATCCCCGATCTGCCGGCCCCGATCAGCGACTTCAGCTCGGCCGAGGAGGCGGTGGGCAAGGCCCTCGCCTGGGAGGAGGAGGTCACCCGCCAGATCTACGACCTGGTGGAGATCGCCAAGGCGGACAAGAACTACGTGGGCGTTCGCTTCCTCGACTGGTTCGTGGAGGAGCAGCTCGAGGAGGTGACGAGCATGAACGACCTGCTCTCCGTCATCCGCCGCGCCGGGCCGGACCGGCTGCTGTTCGTCGAGGAGTACCTGGTGCGCCAGGGCGCCGCGGGCCTGGAGAGCCCCGCAGGGCCGTCGGCAGGCCAGGACTAAAGCTTGAGAGCCACAACCCTTGGAAAAGGAGTAGCCTGAATGAAGAACCTCATCAGCCCCCAGACCCTCCGCCGGTGTCTCCTCGCGGCCCTTCTGCTGGCTGCCACCGTTTTCAGTCTGACCACGGCCGCGCCCGTCACCAGCGCGTCTCCCTCCGGCAACTGCACGTTCTACAACAACGCCAGCCACTCCACGGTCGTGGGTCAGCATGGCAAGGACTGCTGCAACAACCCGGTTTCCTGGGGCACGACGACGTCGTTCTACACCTGCGGCGGCTGCTTCGTCTGCGTCCCGCCTCCCCCTCGATAGGCGGCGGTCCCCCAGCCCGGCCGGGTAGAAGAACACGGACGAGCACGGACTTTCACAGACGACCACGGACAGCGGAGAGGGGTGTCCGTGGTCGTCCGTGTCGGGCCCCTCCCTACCCCTCCATCACCCGCGCCCTCAGGATCCTCCCGGCCCGTTCCAGGGCGAGGGGGCCGGCGGCCTCCAGCAGGGTGGCCAGGGCCTGTGGGCTGCGGGCCAGCCGCTCCAGGGTGTTGACCCCGGCGGCCCAGTCTTCGTCGAAGAGGTCGAGCCAGCCGATCGCCTCTCCCTGGCGCAGGAGGGGAAAACCGCCGCTTTCACGCTCGCGGCCCAACTCGTAGAACGGGTCCCGGCCCACGAACGGGCGGACGGTGGCGGCCAGCAGCGCCGTCGCGTGATCGCGGAACAGGCCGGCCGGCGCGTCGCCATGCTCCGGCCGCTCTCCCAGGCGCCAGAGCCCGAACGCTTCGTGACCATCGGCCAGCGGGACGGGCTGGACCGCCCAGGGACCGGCGACGTCCGCCTCGGAGGCGGAAGGCGGCTCGTCCTCCTGCTCGAAGCGGCTCAGGAACTCTGCGGCGAAGGCGTTGTGAGACGAGGGGCTGCTGGGATCTTCGGGATCTGCCGAATGCATGGGGCCCTCCTGTGTGCGCGGTTGATGTTTACGCCTGCATTACGCTCCCCAGCTTAGCAGACATCCGCCCGAAGTCAAGCGGTATTTTTCCGGATTGGAGAAAGCCGGATCGCGCGCCTAGAGCACGGCTTCGGCGATTTCGAGGGCGTTCAGGGCGCCGCCGCGGGTGAGGTTGTCCATCGCGGCCCAGAGCCAGAAGGCCCCGGTCTCGTCCTTGCGGAGGCTGCCGAAGAGCACCTTGTCGCCGGTCGCCGCGTCCACCGGTCCGAAGAGCCGCGGCTTGGCGGCCGCTGCGAGGAGGGGAGCGTCGCCCAAGGCCTTGCGGAAGGCCGCCAGGGTGGGGTTCGACGGGCAGCGCACGAGGACGCTGGCGGCGATGGCGTGGAAGACGGCCCCCTGGAGCACCTGGAGAGCCACCGGCGGCGGACCGCCGAGGACGGTGTGGAGCTGGCCCGCCAGGGTCTCGACGTCCGCCGGGGCGGGCAGCAGGTTGAAGGCGAGCTGGGTGCCGAAGACCGGGGTGGCGGTGCGCGACGTCATGGCAACGATCTGCCGGCTGCTCTCGAACAGCTCTTCGAGCCCCGGCTGACCCTTCATGGAGGCAGGCTGGATCACGGTGGCCACCGCCTCCGTGGGCGAGAATTCGCGCAGCGGGTGAAGCAGGTGCGCCAGCAGCACCACCGCCGGATGGGGCGACACGAGGATCCGGTGGCCGTGGGCCGAGCTTTCGTTGACTCCGGCCACCACCGGGAATCCGTCCGCCGGCGTGGCGTCGGGCGCGACGAGGATGGCGGTGGTCTCGGCCGGCAGCTCGGCGAGGATGGGCCGGCTCTCTTCCGCCGTGCCGCAGAAGAAGGCCAGGCCGGCTCCCCTCAGCGCCTCCGGCTCGTAGCGGCCGACCAGGGCGGCGGCGCCGGCGGCCTCGGTGAGGGTGCCGATCTCGTCCTCGCGGGTGCTCAGCAGGCGCAGGTCCGATCCGTCCGCATGGCGCGCCGCGATCGTCTCCCGCAGCTCTTTGCCCAGCAGGCTGGTCGGGTGGAGGATGGCGATGGCGGTCAAGGGATTCCTGCCGCGGGGGGCGGCACCTCGCCTTCGGGCGGGCTTGGCTCGCGCTTGCGCAGGCGGGTGACCAGCGCCGCCACCGGTCCCGAGACCGTGTAGAGGGCGGTGATCACCAGCAGCGTGGGCCAGGGCTGATAGATGAGCACCAGCAGGAGGGCGGCGACGGGCACCACGGCCCGGTAGCTCCAGCGTTGGCGCAGGTCGAGCTGCTTGCCGCTCACGTAGCGGAAGGTGGAGACCATGAGCACGCCGATGACGAGCAGGGCGACGCCCATGATCACCTGCATGACGACCTTGACGTCCTCCGAATACTCGGGGGCGAAGACGAGGATCGAGCAGATGCAGAAGGCCGCGGCCGGCGTCGGCAGGCCCACGAAGTAGCGGCTGTCCACCACCTTCGACTGCACGTTGAAGCGGGCGAGCCGGGTGGCGCAGCAGACCACGAAGAAGACCGACAGCAGCCAGGTGTCCTGGGAGAAGTCCTCCAGCCCCCAGAGGTAGGCGAGCAGGGCCGGCGCCGCGCCGAAGGTGATGACGTCGGCCAGCGAGTCGTACTCCTTGCCGAAGTCGCTCTCGGTGCCGGTGAGGCGGGCGATACGGCCGTCGAAGCTGTCGAGCACGCCGGCCAGGAAGACCATCGCCGCCGCCAGCCGGAAGTGCTCGTGCAGGCCCAGGATGATGGCGTAGAAGCCGAGCACCAGGTTGCCCATGGTGAACAGGCTGGGCAGCAGGTAGGCCCCCCGCCGCAGCCCCAGTCGGCGGGGCCGTGCCGGGCCGTCTCTCACGCGCCGTTGCCTCCGGGCGTGCCGGGCACGCCGGGGATCGCCATCGGGGTCGCTCCGTTCTTCACCCGGTCTCCCTTTTTTACCAGCACGGTGTAGCTCTCGGGCACCAGCAGGTCGACGCGGGAGGAGAACTTGATCAGCCCCATCGCCTGGCCGCGGTGCACCCGGTCACCCTCTTTCAAATAACAGACCACCCGGCGCGCCAGCAGCCCCGCGATCTGCCGCACGCCCACGAGGTCGCCGTTGCTGCGCCGGATCACCGACAGTTGCCGCTCGTTGACGTCCCCGGCGTCGTCGCGGAAGGCGGCGACCTTGCGGCCCGGGGTGTGGCGGGAGGCGATCACCTCGCCCGCCACCGGTACCTTCTGGACGTGCACGTCGAGCACCGAGAGGAAGGTGACGATGCGCTGGTGGCGCCCGGGACCGATCTCCGGGTCTTCGCGGCTGTCGATGCGGGTGATCAGGCCGTCGGCCGCGGCCAGCACGGTGCCGGCGTCGCCTTCATAGGTGCGCTTGGGATCGCGGAAGAAGAGGAGGAGGAGGAGCCCCACGACGAGGGCTGCGGCTCCCCAGCCGGGCCGCCCGAAGAAGAAGAGCAACCCGGCGAGGAATACGAAGGGCAGGACGTAGAGCCAGCCTTCTTTCGCGAATTTCATCGGCGAGGCTCCGGTCGATCGTGCGGGCTCGAGGGTCGGCTACGGAGCCAGGATGCCATGGCTTACGCCGAAACCCGCGACTCGCGGTGCATCCGCAGCAGGTGCTCCATCTTGTCTTTCAGGGTCAGCTTGTGCAGCTTGATCTTCTTCTCTTCCATCTCGTCCTCTTCGGAGAGCATGGTCTTCAGGTTGATTTCATGCAGCCGTTTCTCGCAGCCCTGGTGCTCCTCGAAGAGGCTGCGAAATTCGACGTCCGTCTCGATCAGCTCCGCCTTCAGATCGTCATGCGACATGAGAGTCCTCCTCTACTCGACAAAGCTCGATGGTTGAAGGAATTCGGCCCGCGTGGGCCTGTACCTGTGGAGGGACGAACGAGGGGAACGGCGAGCGGCTGGGCGAGCCCGCTCACCGTTCGACCGGCTCCTGGACACGGGCACGCCCGCGCCCCTGGAAGGTGCGGGCGGCCGTGATGGGAAGATGGTTCCGCATGCTCTTAGGCGGAGGATAGCACCGGCCTTCCGGGGCGGGCAAGGCGTGCCTGCCGGCTCACTGCCGGCTCACAGGGCCAGCGAGAGGATCAGCGCGTCCGTGCCGTCGCGGTAATAGGCGCGGCGCCGGCCGACGCGCGCGAAGCCCATGCCGAGGTAGAGCTGGATGGCGGGCTCGTTGTCCTTGCGCACCTCCAGGAAGCAGGACTGGATGTTCTCCTGCCGCAGGCGCATGAGGCCCCGCTCCACCAACTGGCGGCCGATGCCCTGCCGGCGCTCGGCCGGCTCGACGGCCAGGCGCAGCAGCTCGGCCTCTCCCGCCACGTAATGAAAGAGGACGTAGCCGGGCAGCGGCGCGCCGTCGTCCCGCGAAGCCACCAGCAGGAAGGTGCGGGAGTGGGTGAGCTCGTAGTTCAGCAGCTCGCGGGGCCAGGAGTCCTCGAAGGCGGCGTCCTCCAGGACGGCGATGCGGTCCAGATCCTCGGCGCGGGCCGGGCGGATGATGAGCGAAACAGGGTCGTGGGCAATCACGGTCAGGCCTCTTGAGGAATCGCAACGGTCCGCGGCCGTGCCGGCGTGAAGGAGGCCGGGCGGGCGTAGAGGGGATGGGTGAGGAGGGCAGGGTCCCAAACGGTGCCCGGCGCGGCCACCAGA
>JBAPYB010000448.1:0-11315 GCA_049284515.1 Thermoanaerobaculia bacterium | reverse complement strand
CCCGGGGGACGAGCGCCCGGCGCTCGGGCGGCTGTAGGGCGGCGAGGCCGCGGACGAGACGCAGGCAGAGATCGCTGACGATCAGCGCCGAAGCCGCGAGGGCGGCGCCTCGGGCCACCCCGCCCAGCCGGAAGGCCACGGGCAGGATCATCACTCCCAACCCGAGCGTCGTGACTCCCGGCGCCGGCCGGTGGCACGCCAGAGCCGCTCCGGCCAGCAGCAGAGTCACCAGCAGCCACGCCGGACTGGGCGGACCCGCGACGAGCGCGCGGACCTCGAACGCCGCCGTGAGCGCCAAAGCTCCGCCCAGGATGGGCAGCAACGAGGCCCAGAGGTCGCGGGGCGAGCGGGAGCGCTTCATGAAAGAGCGGAGCGGAACGGGCCTCCTGCTACGTGGTCCCGGGGCAATTCTGGCCCTCGCAGGTCACGGCGTTCGACTCGCAGAAGGGCTCGTTCGTCTTGTTGCCGCCGAGGGCCCGGGACATCTCCCCGGCCTCGAGCAGGCGGACGGTCTCGCGATGCAAGGTCAGCTTCTTGGCGAGCTTCTTCATGGCGGAGCTCCTTTCCTGGAAACAACTCGGTTTTCAGCATTCTACCTCGACATCACCCTGAGCTAGGGCGTGCCGGAGGCCACCAGCCCGGCAGACCCTCTAACGGGATGTCCCGATCCGGAGCTCTTGACGCCCGCCATCAACTGTGTATACTCAGCATATGGGTATGCACAGTGACCTCGTCCTCTCCAAGACCGACGGCCGGCCCATGTATCTGCAGATCATGGAGCAGATCAAGCAGCGGGTCGCCGTCGGCGATTGGCCGCGGGGAGAGGAGATCCCGTCGATCCGCCAACTCGCCGTGGCGCTCAGCGTCAGCGTGATCACGGTCAAGCGGGCCTACCTGGAGCTGGAGCGGGAGGGCGTGATCGTCACCCAGCACGGCAAGGGGTCTACGGTGGCCGCCGATCCCGCGCTGGAGCCCCGCCTGTATGACCAGGAGCTGGACCAGCACCTCGATCAGGCCGTCCGGCTGGGATCGTTGCTCGACCTGAGCACCGGGGACCTGCAATGCCGGCTGCACGCGGCCGCCGACCGGTTCGCCCAATCAACCTCAAGAAACGAGGAGGAATCATGAATGGCATGGCCGTTCAACTCGAGGGCGTGAGGAAGGAATATCCTCACTTCACGCTCGACGACATCGATCTCGAGCTTCCTACGGGGAGCATCATGGGTTTCATCGGCGCCAACGGCGCCGGCAAGTCCACGACGCTGCGCATCCTGATGGGGCTGGTGCATCAGGACCGCGGGTCCGTACACGTCCTCGGCGCCGAGATGCCGGCGCAGCAGGCCGTGGCGAAGCGCGACATTGGCTTCGTGTCCGAGGACATGCGGCTCTACGGCGCGGCGACGCTCGCCTGGCACATGGCGTTCATCCGCTCGATCTATCCGGCCTGGGACCAGGCCTATGCGGAGAGCCTGTTGAAGCGGTTCGACCTGAAGGCGGAGCAGAAGCTCAAGAAGGTCTCCCACGGCCAGCGCGTGAAGGCGGCGCTGCTGCTCGTCCTGGCCCGCCGGCCTCGCCTGCTGGTGCTCGACGAGCCGACCACCGGACTCGATCCCGTCGCTCGCCACGAGGTGCTGCACGCGCTGATGGAAGCTCTCGCCGACGAGCAGCGCACCATCCTCTTTTCGTCGCAGAACACCCTGGACGTCGAGCAGATCTCGGATCAGATCACGTTCATCGATCGCGGCCGGATCATCGACTCGGCCGACAAGGAAACGTTCCTCGAGCGCTGGCGGCGCGTGCGCCTCGACGTGCCGCCCGCCACTGCCCTGCCCGCGCTGCCGAGCGTCGTCGAGACCAGCAGCAGCGGCCGGCTGGCCGTCGTGACCATGAGCGGCTATGAGCCGGCCATGGCCGCGGCATACCACAACGCGGGCGTCACCGTCCAAGCCGTGGACAGCATGACCCTCGAAGAGATCTTCGTCGCCGCCGTCAACAACCGGCGGGAAAGGAGCGCCGCGTGAACACCACGATCGTCAAGCATCTCGTCCTCAAGGACTGGTACTTTCTGCGCATGCCGATCATCGGCTATCTCGCGATGGGCGCGGTGGCGCTGCTCCTCATCATGAACGGCGGCCAAGGGGCGTTCTTCGCGGGTAGCGTCCTGCTCATTACCGTCCTGATCTCGATGGGTATCCACCTCGCCTTTGTCACGGTCGTGAACGAGCGCAAGGAACAGACGTTGCCGTTCATCATGAGCCTGCCGATCTCCTACATGGAATTTACGACCGCCAAGATCCTCGCGAACCTGCTGATGTTCCTGATCCCCTGGACCGCGATCCTGATCGTGGCCGTGACGCTGTTCGCGATCGGCAATGCGGGCGGCATCATCCCGTTCACGGTGCTCCTGATGACCGAGATTTTCACCTCGTACATCCTGCTCCTCGCCGTGGCTCTGATCAGCGAATCCCAAAGCTGGTCCATCGGCGCCATGGTGTTCGGCAACCTTTTCCTCCAGGCCTTCCTGTACTGGCTCTCCCAAATTCGGAGCATCGGTCTCGACTATACGGCGAAAATCCACTCTGCCGTCTGGAGCCCGGCCGCGATCAACATCCTGGCCGTGGAGATCGCGCTGATCCTCCTCCTGCTCGGCCTCACGTTCTTCTTCCAGTCCCGGAAGACGGATTTCATTTGAGGCTTCCACCCTGGGGGAGCCAGCCGTTGACGATAAGCTCTCCCCATGCCGCGCCGGTCCGCCATCGTCCTCGTCGTCCTGATCGCCCTGATCCTGGTGGCCTTGGGGTTGCGGGTGTGGCTGGCGCGGTGGCCGGGGGCGGCGGAGGCGTTCGCGGGGCTGTTCGAGGCGTATCCGGCGGGGGAGCGGCTGGTTCTCAAACCGGCGGCCTTCGAGGATCTGCCCGGCTGGGGGGAGGATGCGCTGGAGGAGGCGGTGCCCGTGTTCCTGCAGTCCTGCCCGTCCCTCACCGCGAGCACTGCCATCCCGGGCGACTGGCAGGCCGCCTGCGCCGCGGCGGCCAGGGTGCCGAGGGGTGACCGCGCGGCGGCACGGCGGTTCTTCGAGACGAGCTTCCGGCCCTGGTCTGCGCGCAACCACCGCATTCCCGTGGGCCTCTTCACCGGCTACTACGAGGCCTTCCTCCAGGGCTGCCGCACGCGGCATGGCAAGTTCACCGTTCCCATCTACGCCCGGCCTCCGGAGCTGGTGATGGTCGACCTCGGCCGTTTTCGCGACTCCCTCAAGGGGCAGCGCATCGCCGGCCTGGAGGTGAAGGGCGAGCTTCTGCCCTATCCGGACCGCAAGGCGATCGACGCGGGCGCCCTCGCCGGCCGCAAGCTGGAGATCGCCTGGGTGAGCGACCCAGTGGGCGCCTTCTTCCTCGAGGTCCAGGGCTCGGGCCGCATCCGCCTGGAGGACGGCCGCGAGCTGCGCGTCGGCTACGCCGCCCAGAACGGCCATCCCTACACTGCCATCGGCCGCGAGCTCATCGCCCGCCACGCACTGACGGCGAAGGAGGTCTCCTTGCAGACGATCCGCTCCTGGCTGGAGGCGCATCCGGACCAGGCGCGGGAGGTGATGGAGCGCAACGCCTCGTACGTCTTCTTCCAGACGACCCATGGCGACGCTCCCCTCGGTGCTCAGGGCACCCCGCTCACCGCCGGCCGCTCGCTGGCAGTGGACCTCGCCTTCCACTCCTTGGGCACGCCGGTCTGGCTGGTCTCCAACTCGCCGTCCCCGAAACCCGGCGAGCCGGATCGCAAGCTCCGCCGGCTCCTTGTCGCCCAGGACACAGGCGGCGCCATCCGCGGTCCCATTCGCGGCGACGTCTTCTGGGGCTTTGGTCCTGATGCCGAGGCCATCGCCGGCCGCATGAAGAACCGCGGCAAGATGTGGCTGCTACTGCCGAAGGGCCGCACTCCGAGCCCCTAATTCACCCACGGCCCCTTGCGCACGTTGCGGTCGCGCTCGCCGTCGATGACCCGGAAGCCGCGCTTGCGGCGGTTGCGCTCCAGCTTCTTCTGGATCCACCACCGCTCCAGCCGCAGGCGCATCTCCCGGAAGGTCCGCCGGCCGCCCTTGGCGATCGAGCCGCTGGACCGCACATAGAGGTTGGCGAGGCCGACCGCCGTGCAGATCCCCAGGAAGCCGGGGAGGTCGCGCGTCCCCAGGAAGCCCATGAAGCCGAAGAGGATCTCCAGCCACAGGAACCAGCGTGCCCGGATCGGCAGGATGAAGAAGAGAAGGATCGTGGCGTCGGCGTGGGCGGTGGCGAAGGCGGCGATGAAGATCGTCGTCAGGATGAGCTGCCCTTGCAGCAGCACGAACGGCAGGGGCACTGCCATCGCGCCCGTCACCGTGAGCAGCACATGGACCGCCACCGCCACCAGCCCGGCGCCCAGGGCAGCGAAGGCGATCAGCCGCCAGAAGTGCCGGCGGTAGAGGCCGAAGTACACGTCCTTGCCGAACATGTAGAGGATGAGGAACTGCACCAGGATCCAGATCCCGGCGCTCCCCGAGCCGACGAACGGGTAGGTGGCGAGCCGCCACACCTGCGCGCTCTGCCAGACCTCCGGAGTGAGGATCAGCGCCGCCGGCACCGCCCGCGTCGACTCGAAGAACGACAGCGAGAAGGTGACGAACAGCACCACCAGGATGGCGATCAGGTCCCGCGGCGCCGGCCCTGAGAGGCCGAAGTCGATGCGGCGGGGAAAGGGGTTGCGGGTCACCAAGATCTCGAGTCCTCCCAGGGCATCTTACCCCTCGGGAAGCGAGGTTCCTACGACGTGCGCAAATCCCGCGCCGCCGGCAGCACGCCGAAGCCGTCCGCCTCCGCCACACCGGTGAGGATCGCCTCGGCCACGGCGCGCTCGGCGAGGACGCCGACCTGGTTGACGTGGGCGCGGCGCTGGTTGGAGGAGAGGACGACGATGAGGTCGCCATCGAAAAGCGAGAGGGCGGGAGTGAGGGTGCGGTAGAAGCCGCCGAAGGCCATGGCGCAGACCTTGAGGCTCGTGGGCTTGGAGAGGATGGCGTCGGTCATCACCACGGCGAGGGTGGTGTTGCCCTCCCAAGGGCTCGTCGCCTCGGGCGGCAGGTGGGCGATCACCCGCTCGGCGTGGGCCAGCTCCAGCGAGTCTGGTGCCCTGCGGCAGCCGGCGAGGAGGGCGCCGCCGAGCCGGCGGACGTCGCCGAAGGCATTGACGGCCACGGCGGCGGCGACCGTGGGGCCTCCAGGAACCGTGAGGCTGGCGAAGCCGAATCCCCCCTTCATGCCGCACTCCGGTCCCAAGGCCTTGCCCACCGTCGCCCCCACCCCGGCGCCGACGCTCCCCACGGCGACCGGACCCGAAGCGGCATTCGCCAAGGCCGCCTCGGCGAGCGCGCGGGTGGGCCGGTTCAGGGGATCGCTCCGGTAGAGGTCGAAGAGGATGGCGGTGGGAACCAGGGGCACGGGCGCGACGCCGGTCTGGAATCCAAAGCCCTGGCGCGCCAGCCACTCCACGACCGGATCGGCGGCCGAGAGCCCGTACCCGCTGCCGCCCGAAAGGACCACCGCGTGCGCCTTGCTCCCCAGGTGCTGAATCGAGACCAGCGAGTCGAACTGCCGAGTGCCCGTCGCCGAGCCCCGCACCTCGGCAGCGGCCGTCATGCCCTCAGGGCAGAGGATGACGGTGGTGCCGGTCAGCGCCTCGCGGTCCGAGCCGTGGCCGATCTGGAAGCCGGGGAGGTCGAGGATGCGCGAGGGCGGGGGGATGGGGGGCGGCGTGGACATGGGGGGATTGTAGACGGGCGCGCTTAGCCCTCCGCACAGATCCTTGCCGGTTGATGCACCATGCCGCATCAACCCGCAATCACTTCTGGGTGAGCACGGGCCGCTCAGGAAATGGTGCCGGCGAGAAGAGCAAGCGAGCCTCCTGCCCTTGCCACCTGCCCTGATCCCGTTTATCCTCTCCCGACCTCAGGACCCCGCCTCGCGACCCGGAAACCCAGGTAAATGTCTGACGCATCGACTGAAACCCGCCCGGAAGCCTCCGCCGTCGCCTGGAATTGGCGTGACCGCGCCGGCTTGGCCACGCACTCTCTGGCTGCCGAGGCGCGGTCGCTCCGCATCCGCGGTGTCGTGGGCCTCGCCGTCGGCCTTGCCCTCGCGGCTCTCCTCTACTTCGTGGGCCACAAGGTGAAGACGGCCGAGGTGGTGGCGGGGATCGCGATCGTCCTCGCTCTGCTCGCCCTGGCGGCTCCCCTCACGGCCTTCAAGAAGGTCAATCACTTCCTGGAGATCTTCGCGCGAGGTGTGGCGACCGGCGTCTCCTGGACGCTGATGACCTTCCTCTTCTATGTCGTCTTCTGGCCCATCGGCCTCGTGCTGCGGGCGGGACACAAGCTGGCGATCACCAGGGGCGCGGACCGGCGGCTGCCCTCCTACTGGATCTCGACCGAAGACCGCGCGACCCCCCTCGAGTCCTACCGGCGGCAGTTCTGAATAGCTCCAGACGATGAAGCTCCTCGGCATCTCCTGCTACTACCACGACTCGGCTGCCTGCCTGGTGGACGCGGGGCGCATCGTGGCCGCCGCCCAGGAGGAGCGGTTCACCCGCAAGAAGCACGACGAGGGCTTCCCCTTCCATGCCGTGCGCTACTGCCTGGCGGAAGGCGGCGTGGGCAAGGGCGAGCTCGACGGCGTGGTCTTCTACGACAAGCCGCTGCTCAAGTTCCACCGCATCCTGGAGACCTACCTCACGGTGGTGCCCAAGGGGTTGCAGTCGGCCGTCATGGCCCTCCCCCTCTGGCTCCGCGAGAAGCTGTGGATTCCGCCCCACATCATGGACGCCCTCGACCGCTGCGGCGTCGGCGAGGCGAAGGAGATCTTCTTCACCCGCCACCACGAGTCGCACGCGGCGTCCGCCTTCTATCCGTCCCCCTTCGACGAGGCGGCGGTGCTGACGCTCGACGGCGTGGGCGAGTGGGCCACCACCACCATCGGCGTGGGCGAGGGAAACAAGCTGCGGCTGATCCAGGAGATCGCCTTCCCCCACTCGCTCGGCCTCCTCTACTCCGCTTTCACCTACTTCACCGGCTTCCGGGTGAACTCGGGCGAGTACAAGCTCATGGGCCTCGCCCCCTACGGCGAGGGAAAGTACACGGAGGCCATCAAGCGCGAGCTGATCGACGTGCGGGACGACGGCTCCTTCCGCATGAACATGGACTACTTCGGCTACCTGGACGGCCTGGAAATGACGAATGCCAGGTTCGCCCGTCTCTTCGGCGGGCCGGCGCGGAAACCGGAGTCGCCCATCTCGAAGCGGGAGATGGACCTCGCGAAATCGATCCAGGACGTCACCGAGGAGGTCGTCCTCAAGCTCGCCCGCCACGCCCGCGAGCTCACCGGCAAGCGCAACCTCTGCATGGCCGGCGGCGTGGCCTTGAACTGCGTGGCCAACGGCGTGCTGCTGCGGGAGGGGATCTTCGACGACCTCTGGATCCAGCCCGCGGCGGGCGACGCCGGCGGCGCCCTGGGCGCGCCGCTCGCGGTGTGGCACAACGCCATGGACAAGCCGCGGACGGTGACGGTCTCGAACGGCCGGCGGCGGGATGCCATGCGCGGCTCACTGCTGGGACCCGACTTCCCCCGCGACCAGATCAAGGACTACCTCGACGCCCACCAGCTCCCCTACGAGGAGCTGCCGGAGGCGGACTGGGCGCGGCGGATCGCCGAGCTGATCGCGGGCGAGAACGTCATCGGCCTGTGCCAGGGGCGGATGGAGTTCGGGCCGCGGGCCCTGGGCGGCCGGTCGATCATCGGCGACGCCCGGTCGCCCAAGATGCAGTCGGTGATGAACCTGAAGATCAAGTACCGGGAGAGCTTCCGGCCGTTCGCCCCGTCGGTGCTAGAGGAGCGGGTGTCGGACTACTTCGAGCTCGATCGCCCCTCGCCCTACATGCTGCTGGTGGCGGACGTGGTGGCGAAGCGCCGCGTCCCGAAGCGGGGGGACGAGAAGGACCTGCCGCTCCTGGAGTGGGTCAACCGCCCGCGTTCGGACGTGCCCGCCATCACCCACGTCGACTACTCGGCGCGCATCCAGACGGTGGGCGAGGAGAGCCCCCGCTACCATGCCATCCTCACCGAGTTCGAGAAGCTCACCGGCTACGGCGTGATCGTCAACACCAGCTTCAACGTCCGCGGCGAGCCTATCGTCTGCACTCCCGAGGACGCCTATCGCTGTTTCATGCGCACCGAGATGGACTACCTGGTGCTGGGTCCCTTCCTCCTCGACAAGAAGCAGCAGCCGAAGCTGGAGGAGAAGGGCGACTGGCGGCAGGAGTTCCAGCTGGATTGACCCCTTACCTCAAGCCCCGAACCGCCAGCTCAGCTTCAGCAGCACCACGTTCGTCGGCGGATCGCTGAAGAGATCCGTGAGGCCGGCTTCCGGCGAGGATCTCGTGTCCTGGAGGAGGCGGTCCCGCTGGTGGTTCCAGACGGCGGTGAGGAACGAGCCCGGCCGGTACTCCCAGCGTAGGACCAGGTCGCCGTTCAAGGTGCGGCGCGAGGCGTCAGGTTGGGCCGGCAGAGCGCTGCCCGGTTCCAGTAGGGTGAAGCGGCGCTCCGGCCGGGGATCGCGCGGCGCGACCAAGCGCTTGTAGCCATCGTAGCGGCCGGTGCTGCTGAAGGGCTGGAGGTAAGCCTGGAGTGCCAGCCGGGGGGTGAAGGTGAGGTCGGAGCGCAGGGTCAGGGAGACCGTCTCCTGGCGCAGGCGGGCGATGAGGTACTCGGTCGCCGGTGCCGCGCCCAAGGTTCCCGCGGGCTGCCAGCCGACGGTGTCCGTCTCGTAGGTGATCCCGGCCGACGACTGGAGCTTGTCGGACACACGAAGGTTCACGAGCGGCGTGATCCTCAGGGATCGCGAGCCGCTCGCGCCCTCCTCCCCGGCGCTCGCGTCGAGGGTGAAGAAGGAAGCCCGGCGCTGGTCGCTCGCCAGCGACAGGGAGACGGTGGTCCGCGGCGGGAGGAGTAGCGCCGGGCCTCCTCGCAACCAGCCGGTCGAGAGTGCTGAGGCCTCGCGCGTGGCGGCGAGCTTCGCCGTCCAGTAGTCGCAGGTGTCGGCGGCGAGGAAGAGGTCGGCGACCCGGGCCCGCGGCTCGCCGCTCCAGGTCCACCCCAGGCCGAGGTTTCCCGAGCCCACGGTCCAGTCCCGCAGCCAGCCGCCTGGGGTGAAGCGCTGGTACTGCCAGTGGCCGGCCAGCAGGAGCCAGTCCGAGTTGCGCTGGAAGCCGAGCTCGTTGACGTCGAATCCAGGCGTTACGCCGCGCGCGATCACGTCCCAAAGGAGGTTGCCGGCGATGCGCGACACACGGGTCTCCGCGGCGAGCCCCGTGAGGCTCGTGCCGTACGGCGCCTGCGGCAGGTCCCGCGCGTCCGGCCGCTGGAAGTAGTGGTTCGGCGCCTCGGCCACGCGGGCGATGGCCTCGGCGTCCCCGGCGAGGCGGCTCCCCAGCGCCCAGCTCCGGACCTCGTAGCGCCCGCCGCCGAAGCGGTGCTGGAGCTCGGCCCCCAGGGCCGCGGAATCGCTGACCTCCTGCGACGCGAGCACCGGCCCCAGGGCGGAGCGATGGAGGTCGGCGGCGAACAGTCCGAAGGACGATTCGCCGCGGTCGAAGCTGCGGATCGCCCGCGCCACTGTCGCCGTGGTCCGCGCTTCGACGGGCCACTCCCGGCGTCCGCCGCCAGATTCGTCCAGGAGCGCGTGCTCGCGGTCGCTCTCGGCGGTGAAGACGCCGAGGGTCCAGCCGGAGGAGGTCTGGCCCGAGAGCTTCACGGCACCGAGGAGGGTCGTGGTGCTGGGGATTGAAACGACGGCGGCTTCCGGCGGCAGATCGCCCCGGGGCGCCCGCCCGACGCGCCGCGAGTAGAAGGGGGCTTCTTCGGCGAAGGTGGTGTCCCGCGTGGCGAAGGCGAGGCTGGTGTTCATGCGGTAGACGTCGATCCCTTCGAGGAAGAACGGGCGCTGCTCGGCCTGGAACAGCTCGAAGGCCGTGAGGTTGACCTGCGACGGATCGGCCTCGACCTGGCCGAAGTCGGGCAGCAGCGTGGCGGTGAGGCTGAAGCTGGAGCCCAGCCCCACCTTGAGGTCGGCGCCGGCGCGGGCCGAGGACTTGTGCTCTCCTGCCGGTCCGTCATTGCCTGTCCGCGGCGCCACGTAGGGGGTCATCTCGAAGCGGTGGACGCGGGGCGGCGCCGGCAGGTGCAGGTCGTTGAAGTGAGAGACGACGCCACCGAGGCCCGGGTAGCGGGGCGACCAGTTCGAGGACTCGCCGCGGGAGGGGCTGTTGCGGTAGAAGTTGATCCCCCAGGTCATCTCTCCGGCCTCCCCGGCGCTCTCCGCCGCGGGCGGCAGGCTGAAGGCGAGCTGCGAGAAGGGGATGCGCACCTCCACCGTCCAGCCGTCAGCATTCACCCGGGCCGCGCCTTCCCAGACGGCGTTCCAGGACGGGTCGTACACGACGTCGTCGGCCCACAGGCCGTCGACCTGGACGCCGCGAGGATTGACGCCGAAGGAGAAGCCCGACCGCCGGTCGTGGCGGCTGTCGATCTCCACGAAGGCCCAGTCGGAGATCGTCTCGTCGTCCCGGCGGGCGAGGGGCGCCAGGATCTTCGCCGGCTCGGGGTCGAAATAGGTCAGCCCGACGTAGATCGCCTCCTTGTCGACCAGCACGCGGGCCTCCGAGCGCAGCGACGAGGGCGCTCCCGGACGCGGGCGGTTCTGGGTGAAGCCGGCCGCCACCGGCGCCTGGCGCCAGGCGGACTCGTCCAGCCGGCCGTCGATGACGGGCGCAGCGCCTGAGATCCGCACGGCGGTGAGGCTCCGCCGGGCGAGGAGCGCCGGATCGCAGCCCTCCGTGGGGCACGGGGCAGTGGCCGCGCGGGCGGCGAAGGCGCCGGAAATCAGGCCTGAAAGCAAAGCTGCCGCCATCGTGATCGTCGGGAAAACCCGCATCGCGTCGTCCCCTCCTTGTCTTCAGGAGAGACTTGTCCGCCGGCGCCGGAAAGGTGTCACACTGCTTTCGGCGATGAACGGGGACGGCAAGGATGGCGAGGAACTGGTACGGCTGATGGTGGATTACCAGGCCGGCCGGCTCGCGGCCTTCGAGCTCCTCTATGGGCAGCTCGCGGCCGAGCTGCGCCGCTATTTCCAGGCGGCGGCCGCCGACGGCGTGGCGCAGGACCTGGTGCAGGAGACGTTTCTCGCCATCCACCGCTCGCGCCGCACCTACCAGCCGCCGCTGCCGGTGCGCCCCTGGG
>JBAPYB010000447.1:0-32940 GCA_049284515.1 Thermoanaerobaculia bacterium | reverse complement strand
GGAGGCGCCGGCCGGGGCGCCCGAGGGAGGGACCGCCGAGAACGACCTCGCCCGCCGCCAGGCCCTCCTCGCCGAGCGCCGCGCCCGCCTCGCCGGAGCCGGGAAGGACCTGCTGGAGAGCCGGCTGCGGAGAAAAGGATGAAGGGCGGCCTGGAGGATCGCGAAGCCCGGCTGGCGGAGCGCCGGGCGAAGCTTTCGGCCGGGCAGCAGGCGATGCTGGAGCAGCGTCTCCGGGCGCGGAGCGGGGGAGCTGAGAAGGCGGCCCCCTCTTCCCTGGTGGCGATCCAGCCCTCGGGCTCCCATCCGCCGTTCTTCTGCGTCCACCCGGCCGGCGGCGACGTGCTCTGTTTCCAGGCCCTCTCCCTACACCTGGGGCCGGAGCAGCCTTTCTACGGTCTCCAGAGCCGCGGCCTCGCGGCCGGGGAGGAACCGTTCGCAACCCTGGAGGAAATGGCCGCGAGCTATCGCGCGGAGATCGCCAGGGTCACCCCCGGCCCCTACTATCTGGGTGGCTGGTCACTCGGCGGCGCCGTGGTCTTCGAGCTCGCCTGCCAACTCGCCACCGAGGGGCGCGAGGTGGCGTTCCTCGCCGTCGTGGACGGCACGCCGGGGCCCTGGCCTCCGGGCGGGGCGGCGGAGGCGGGAGACGAGGATGACGCGCGCTGGCTGTTGGACATCGCCGACTACCTGCGGGGCCTCTGGGGCTTCGACCTCGGCCTCTCTCCGGAGGCCCTGCGCGCCCTGTCTCCCGGCGACCAGGTGCAATGCTTTCTGGCGGCGTTGAAGAATACCCCCTTCGGCGCGGGCGCCGGAGTTGAGCCGCTCCGCCGGCTGCTGCGAGTATTCAAGACCAACGTGCGCGCCTTCCGTTCCTACCGGCCGGGCGCCTATCCGGGGCGGATCACCCTCTTCCGGCCCGCTGCGGACCTGGACGATCCGGCGGCGATCGCCGACCCGACGATCGGCTGGGGGGCGCTCTCCCCGCACGTCGAGATCGAGACCGTTCCCGGCGATCACATCAGCGCCCTGGCCGAGCCCCACGTGCGGACTCTGGCCGCCCGCCTACGCACCCGCATCGACCTGGAGAGATCGCCGACATGAAATCCCGTTTATGGCGGATCCTGCGTTGGACCGCGCTCGTCCTGCTAGTGTTGGTCGTCATCCTCGGCCTGGTCTTCTACGGTCTCGTGCGCCGCGCCTGGCCGGAGGTCGACGGCCGCCTCGCCGTTGCCGGCCTGTCGGCTCCCGTCGAGATCGTGCGGGTCGAGCCCGGGGTTCCGCACATCTATGCGAAGAACGCTCATGACCTGTTCTTCGCCCAGGGCTACGTGCACGCCCAGGACCGGCTGTGGCAGATGGAGTTCAACCGCATTCTGGGCCAGGGCCGGCTCTCCGCCCTCTTCGGCGAGGGCGCGCTCGACATCGACAAGGCGATGCGCGTCCTGGGGCTCACCCGGGCGGCGGCGCAGGACTGGCAGGTCCTCTCGCCCACCACCCGCTCGTTCCTCGCCGCCTACTCCGATGGCGTGAACGCTTACCTGTCGACCCACCGCGGCCGTTTGCCCATCGAGTTCACCCTGCTCGGGGTCGATCCCCGGCCCTGGACGCCCGTCGACTCGCTGACCTGGGGCAAGATGATGAGCCTCAACCTCAGCCAGAACCACCCCTTCGAGATCCTGCGCGCCCATCTCATCGCCAAGCTCGGCGAGCCGGTGGCGCGGCGGTTGATGTCCCCCTATCCGGCGAGCGCGCCGGTGATCGTGCCGCCCGGGGTCCACGGCTACGCGGAGCTTGCCGTTCCTCACCCAACCCCCTCCCGCCTGGCGGCGCTCGCCGCGCTCGGCAGGATCTCCGGCAACGGACCGGCCTGGGGGAGCAACGGCTGGGTGGTCGCCGGCAGCCGCACCGCGAGCGGCAGGCCGCTGCTCGCCAACGACACCCACCTGGGGCTGCAGATGCCTTCGATCTGGTACCAGGTCGGCCTCCACGGCGGCGGCTATGACGAGGTGGGCTTCTCGTTCCCCGGCATGCCGTTCGTCGTCATCGGCCACAACCGGCGAATCGCCTGGGGGATCACCAACCTCTGCGCCGACGTGCAGGACCTCTATCTCGAGAAGCTCGACGATCCGGCGCATCCGCGGCGCTACCAGTACCAGGGCGGCTGGCGGGACCTCGCCATCCGCCGCGAGGAGATCGCGGTCAAGGGCAAGCCGAACCTCGTCCTGGAGGTGCGGGAGACCCTCCACGGCCCGATCATCAACGACGCCA
Organism: Thermoanaerobaculia bacterium; assembly: GCA_049284515.1. Taxonomy (GTDB): domain Bacteria; phylum Acidobacteriota; class Thermoanaerobaculia; order Multivoradales; family UBA5704; genus DATARR01. The sequence continues at coordinate 30,672 of JBAPYB010000447.1, read as the reverse complement.
TCCCCGAGCTCAAGGGGAGCCTGCCCGCGGCGATCCGCTGGCCGGCCCTCGCGGGCACCCACCTGGTCGACGCGCTGGCGGCGCTCAACCTGGCGCACGACTGGGCCTCTTTCCACCAGGCCCTCGCCGCCTGGGAGACCCCGAGCGTCAACTTCGTCTATGCCGACGTGGACGGCCACATCGGCTACCAATCGACCGCCCGCGTCCCCGTGCGCGTCCCCGGCCACCAGGGGCTGGTGCCGGTCCCCGGCTGGGACGGCCGCTCCGAATGGCAGGGCTTCATCCCTTACGAGGAGATGCCCTACAGCCTCGATCCGCCTGCGGGTTTCATCGTCACCGCCAACAACAAGGTGGTGGGAGACGACTACCCCCACTTCCTGGCCTACGACATGGCCGACCCCTACCGGGCGCAGCGTCTCACCGACCTGCTGGCGGCCGGGCACCGGTTCACCCGCGAGGGCCTGCGCGCCATCCAGGCCGAGACCCTCGGCCTGCCCGCGGCGGCCATGCGCCCGTACCTCCTGGCCGTGCCGCCTGCCGGCGGGTTGGAGAGCCGTGCGCTCGCGGCGGTCCGCAGTTGGGATCTCCGTTACGAGCCGGAATCGGTCGGGGCCACCGTCTACGAGGTCTGGTACTGGTACCTCCTCCAGGACGTCCTCAGCGATGAGCTGGGGCCGGACGTCTTCAAGGAGTACCAGACCGTGGGCCTGAGCCAGATCCCGTCGATCGTCGACCTCATGTCGCACCCGGACGATCCCCTGTTCGACGACCGGCGGACCCCCGCCGTCGAGCATCGCGACGACATCGTCCGCCGCAGCCTCACCCACGCCGTGGCCTGGCTCGCGCAGCGCTACGGCAAGGACCCCGCCGGCTGGACCTACGGCAAGGTGCACTCGATCACCTTCGTCCATGCGCCGCTGGGGCAGAGCGGCATCGCGCCGCTGGAGCGCCTGTTCAACAGCGCCACCTTCCTGGCCCGCGGCACCGCCTTCACCGTCGATGCCGCGATGGCCGACGTCACCGCTCCCTTCGCCGTGAATTTCGGCACCTCGCAGCGGGCGATCGTCGACCTTGCCGACCTCGAGGCCTCGACCTGGGTCAACAGCACCGGGCAGAACGCCCAGCTCTGGCACCGCCACCGCGAGGACCAGATCCCGAAGTGGGAGGCCATCGAAGACTATCCGATGACTTTCGGCGAGGCCGCCGTGCGCGCCCACACTGAGGCCCGGCTGACCCTAATACCACCCTAATACCGAAATGAGCTACCAGCGCCCCACCCGTCTGCTCAACCGCGACTTCCTGCTGCTCTGGCAGGGCCAGCTCGTCAGCATGCTGGGCTCGCAGGCCTTCTCGGTCGCGATGATCTTCTGGATCAAGCGCCAGACCGACTCGGCCTCCCTGCTGGGGCTCGGCATGCTGTCGCAGTGGGTGCCGGCGATCCTCCTGGGACCCTTCGGCGGCACCCTGGCCGACCGCATGTCGCGGCGCCAGATCCTCATCCTGGCCGACGTGGTGCGCGGCGTCGCGGCGATCTCCCTGGCGGTCCTGGTGCTCACCCTTCCCGGACGCTCGGGGACGATCCTCACCGGGCTGCTGATCCTCTCCGCCATCATGGGCGTGTGCGACGCCTTCTTCCGGCCGGCGATCAGCGCCTCCATTCCGGACCTCGTGCCGGAGGCCGAGGTGACCCGGGCCAACTCGGCGAACCGCCTGACGCTCGACATCTCCACCTTCCTGGGCCAGGGCTCGGGAGGGGTGCTCTTCCGCATCATCGGCCCGGGCATCCTCTTTCTCGTCGACGGCATCACCTATCTCTTCTCGGCGGCGGCGGAATTCCTGATCCGGCTGCCGCCGCCCCCTGCGGTGCCGAAGACGGCCGGCTGGCGGGAGGCCGGCGCCGACTTCTGGCGCGAGCTGAAAGCCGGGCTGCGCTACGTCGCCAGCCGCAAGGGGCTGCGCTACATCCTTTTCCTGGCGCCGCTCGACAGCTTCTTCATGATCACCATCGTCGTGCTCCTGCCCTTCTTCGTGGAGGACTTCCTGCACGTGCGGCCCGACTGGTACGGCTTCCTGGTGGCGGCCTTCGGCGGCGGCTCCGTACTCGGCAGCATCCTGGTCGGCGCGACCAAGGTCACGGGACGGCGGCGGACGTGGGCCTACCTGATCTTCACGCTGGGCTTCGGCGTCGGCGCGATCGGCCTGGGCTTCGCCCGCTCGCCCTGGGTGGCGATGGCCTGGATCTTCGCGGCGGGTGTGATGAGCGGCTTCAACACCATCCAGGTCCTCAGCCTGGCGCAGCTCACCACCCCGAGCGAGCTGCGCGGCCGCGTGCTCGGAATCCTCGAGACCCTCGGGCTCAGCAGCATGCCGCTGGCCGCCGCCACGGCCGGCGTCGTCGCCGACCTCCTTCACCGCAACATCCCGCTGGTCTACTTCGGCTGCGGCGCCGCCCTGATCGCAGTGGCGCTCGTCCAGGCCGGCAAGCGCGAGGTTCGCGACTTCCTGGCCTACGAGCAGCCGCCGGACCTCGCGGCCGCAAGCCTGAGCTCAATGCCCGAGAGGAGTCAAGGATGAAACCGTCGTCAGAGATCCCGCGGCCCGCAGGCTCGCTGCTCTCCCATTCGCTGCGGTTCGTCAGGAATACGATGAAGTTCTACGAGGATGCCTACCGCGAGTGCGGAGACATCTTCGCGACACGGATTCCGGGCCTCGGGAACTGGATCTACATCTGCTCGCCGGAGCTCGTCCAAGCCATGATGGCGGCGCCGCCCAGCGGCCTGGCCGGCGGCGACCTCGGGGGCTTCAACCTGGCGCACGTCCACGGCCAGGGCGCCACCTCACTGCTCGACGGCCCGGCCCACCAGGAGCGCAAGGACGTGATCTGCCCGTACTTCGCCGCGCAGCAGAGCCTGCGGCAGGTCGACGACATCCGGCAGATCACCGAGCGGAGGATGGCGCAGTGGCCGCTCGGCACGCCCTTTCCCCTCGTCCTGGAGACCCAGAAGATCGCCCTCGAGGCTCTGATGAAAGTCTTTTTCGGCGGCGCCGGCCCGGACAGGCTGCGGGAGATCGCCGCCGTGTACGAGACCTTTTCCTTCAAAGGCCTGCGGTCGCCGGCCGTTCCCCACACCACCTTGCAGGTCGACCTCGGACCCTGGAGCCTCTGGGGGAGGGTCCTGAAACGGCAGCGCGAGGTCTTCAAGGCGCTCGGGGATGAGATCGCGGCCCGCCTGGCGGCGATCGATCAGCCGCAGGAGGACGATTTCGTGCTCGGCATGGCCCGGGCGCGGCTCGCGGACGGCAGCCGTCTCTCGCCGGAGGTCATCCGCACCGAGATGCTCGACCTGCTGTTCCAGGGGCACGAGCTGACCGGCGACTCCATCACCTGGACCCTCAGCGAGCTGCTGGCGCATCCCGAGGTGCTCGCGCGGCTGCGCCAGGAGCTCGCTGCGGTGGCCGGGGAGGGCGACGTCCGCGCCTCGCACCTGCCCCACCTGCCCTACCTCGACGCCGTGGTCTACGAGGGTCTGCGCCTGCGCCCCACCAACCTCGCCACCAGCGTCCGGCGGGTGAAGCAGCCGTTGCCGTTGGGCGGCTACCTGCTGGCCGAGGGTTCGATCCTCGCCGTCTGCTACCCGGCGCTGTCGATGCGCGAGGATCTCTTCCCCAACCCCGGCAGCTTCGATCCCGGCCACTTCCTCGGCAAGGACCTGCCGTCCGGCCTGTGGAGCCCCTTCGGCGGCGGCGGGCCTCACGAGTGCATGGGCAAGGACCTCGCGGTCGTGATCCTGAAGGTCGCGCTGGCGACGATCGTCACCAGGGCCGAGCTCAAGCTCGCCCAGGACGTGGTCCGGCCGGTCCGCAACGCCTATTATTACGAGCCCAACAAGGGCCTGCTGGTGACGCTCGAAAAGCGGTTGTAGGCCCAAGACCCTCATCACCGCTGATCTGGCTGGTTTGGGTGTTTGCAACCAGGCACTTATCCGGGAAACCTTCGCATCAATCCGAATCTCCTTCTTTGTGGCTGTCTAGCAATTCGCGAATCTCCTGGGCGCCCTTTCGGCCTATTCCTGGGATTTTACCTCGCTGGGCGGCCTTTAATTCGGATAGACCGTAAATCCCCGCGTTTGCTAACGCTTCCGCCACCCTCTCAGAAAGCCCCTCCTCTCTCCAGAGGTCGAAAAGATACCATTCAGAAAATCTCCTGATAGCCTTCGCGTACTCTAATCGACACTCTTCACAATCAAGAACGTGCCTGAGTAGTTTCATGCCGCTCATAAGGCTGATAACACCGTTAGAGAGCTCGGCCACGGTCGGATGACTCGCACTGGTCGCATTACGCATGCGTTCGCTCCTTATTCCCCTTCACTTTAAGGCAGTGAGTATCGCCCTCCCTTGCCTCGTTGGAGACAATCAAAAACAGGCTCAACAGGTCACCCCCTCATCTCGCCAGTAGGGCCGTAGATGAACGCACCGAGCCGTTTCTCATTGATCGTGGCGGCTATCCCTCGCGCGAGCCGCTCTGACTTACATCTCACCAGGGCTCGGCTATGTCTTCGAAGCTCGTCCACGACACCGAAGAGCGAATGCCACGCCTCTGCGACCCAAGGGGCGCCATATAGGACCCTGTCGTAGTCCAGTTCCTCGTTACGGCTGGGCGTGAACAGGAGAAGGACACACCAGCACCTCAAGGGGTCAGCGATGGCGTGGTGAAGGAGCTTCTCCCATCTTACAAGCGCCAATCCTTCGAGCGGCCGAGCGCCAACGAGCTCGTCCCAGGTAGAGGCATAGGGCGCTCGCCGGAGCCACCGCTTCAGGTCGTCTTCAGAGGCAATGCTGGTTTCGTATTCGATCCGTTGGCGCTCGCCTTCGCCCAAGGCATCGAGCGCGAGAGGCACGACTCGGCGAGCGAGTCTCAGCCGCCGACGTTCTTCCGTCTTCTCTTGTAGTTTCCTGACTTGGTTCTCTTCCCAGGAGGGGACATCGGCGTATACCACGCCCGATGAGAGCGAAGCCACTCCCTCATGGCTCGCTTCAAAAGATCGAAGGGTTGGGTTGAGGCGCCCCATTGTTCGGGAATAGACAGAATGGCACTAGAAATGAATTCTTCGGAGTCGATAGGAGCAATCCTCTTGCTCGCAAGAAACGCTCTGAGGTCCTCTCGGTGGGCGTTCATCTCTCTGGCGAGGCGCGTGTGTCAGGGAGTCTCGGCGACGGACTCCATGCCGAATGTCTCCGGACAAGAAAAAGGTGGGGCCGGCGAGGGCATCGTCAGCCCCGGAGGGAGTGGAACAGCGCGCCTTTGACGCCGTGTAAAAAGGGGCCGACCCCTCGCCCGGGGCCGGCCTGAAACTCACCGCTGTTGCGTGCAGTGAGCTTGCGAGCCTTCTAGGCATCTGCCTTGCCCTCCACGCCAGCAAGAGCGGCCTCAAGCCGCTGGAGAAAGCGGTCTACGGCGGAAGAAAGGGCGGCCGGGGTGTCGCCCGGCCGCCCAGGGGACTCCCTCCCAACGAACTTGGCGGGCCTTAGGGACCGGCGAGCGGTAGAAGCGCAGGCAGGGCATTGGGTGAGGAGATGCCGGACGACACGCCGGACCTCTTCGCGAGGTAGCTGGACAGAGAGGAAGTCCCTCATGACCGCTATGGAGATATGTTCCATGGCTTCCAATTTCCTCCCATGCCGGGAGGATAAGGGCGGTCTTCGTCATCCGAATCCAGGTTGTGATTTCGGCGCCTGCCCAGCCAGGAGGGGTTGCTTAACCCGGGAATTTCACACGAGCTCGGTCCCGCATGTCACGAAAAGCCGGCCAGCGGCAACTACCTGAATAAGGGAGGGATTCCTATGAAAGGGGACCAAGACGTCCCAAAGACTCTGCCGCCCATGGCCCTCGCACTCACCTACCTGCGCAAGGCCGTCGGGTGGAGTGAGGGCAAGTTGGCCCGGGCGATGGGCGTGTCGTCCAGGCTGATCTCCAACTATGAGACGGGGCAGAGCGCTTTGGGCCGGGAGCGGCTGGAGAGGTTGGTGGAAGTCATGGGATTGCCGCGGCACGCCGTCGACGAGGCGCTCGGCTTCATCGACCGGGTGCGGGCCATGGTGGCCCTGCCGGTCTACCCGATGGCGGCGGGAGAGGCCGAGGCCGAGCGCCGGAGGATCGACCGGGTCGTCCAGAGTCTGGCCGATACGACCTCCCAAGTCGCGCGCCCGCTGTTGACTCGCCTGTCGGTGGACGTGCGGGCTCTGGCCGCTCGACAGGCCGCCCCGCAATCCCTGGCGCGCCTGCTGCGCCGGTCGCCTGCCGAGCGGCGGACGCTGATCCGCAAGACCAAGGAGTACAGGAACTGGGCGGTCTGCGAGGTGGCCTGCGCCGAGTCGATCAAGGCGGCGCCGGCCAGTGCAGACCGTGCAGTGGAGCTTGCCGAGCTGGCGGTGGACATCTCCCAGCACGCTGAAGGAGAAGCCCTTTTTCGCAAGCGGATCCGCGGCTTTGCAGGCGTCCATTTGGGAAACGCGCTACGGGTTCATGGAGTGCTTCCAGAGTCTGAAGAAGCCTTTGCGCGCGCTCTCCCCGATTGGAAGGCGGGAGCCCCGGGCGATCCCGGGCTGCTCAACGAGGCCCGAGTCCTCGGCCTGCAGGCCTCCTTGCGTATCGATCAACGGCGACCCGCTGAGGCCTTGACGCTGCTCGACGAAGCCCTCGCGGTGGACCGCCACGAGGAGAAGAAATATCTCCTGGTCAACCGAGCCGGTGCCCTTGAGCAGCTCGGCGACTACGACGGCGCGACCGCTGCATTGCGGCAGGCGGAGCCGCTCATTGATGGCAACCTTGAGCCACGGCTGTTGTTTGGTCTCTGGTTCAACCTGCTTAGCAATCTTTGTCATTTGGAACGCTTTGCCGAAGCTGCGGAGTCCCTGCCGAGGGTTCGGACGCAAGCGGAGAGGCTCGGCCAAGCGATCGACCTGGTGCGGACCCGTTGGCTGGAGGGCTGGGTGGCTGCTGGCCTGGGACTGAGGGAACAGGCTGTCGCTGCGCTCGAGCAGGTGAGCCGGGACTTCACGAGCAAGGAGATTCCCTACGATGCCGCTCTGGCCACCCTGGAGCTGGCGGTACTGCACTTGGAGGAGAGGCGCACCGCGGAGGTGCGGCGCTTGGCCCTCACCCTGGCTTGGATCTTCAAGATGGAAGAAGTCCATCGTGAGGCCTTGGCGGCGCTCCGCCTGTTCTGTGACGCGGCCGAGGAAGAGGCAGCCACCGTGGAGTTGGCTCGCCAGGTCGGCGACTATCTCTACCGAGCGCAACGGAACCCGGATCTGCGGTTCAATGCCGTGCCATGAGTCTCGCGAGAGATCCTGCCGGGCAGGCGTGGACTGCTCTTGCCTGTCCGGCAGTATTCATGCGGGGTCAGCCCCCCAGGCAACGGCCGTACGGATCAATGCTGCAACCCGCATCCACTTGTGGCGCCGTGTTCCCCGACATGCAGCGCCCGTACGGATCGAGGCGGCAACCAGCATTCGGTGTTGTTGGAGTGGCCGCGGGATCGCTGACGCAGAGGCCGTATGGATCGATCCGACAGCCAGCTTTGCTCCAAAGACCCTGGACCGTCCTCAGAAGCAGAGCCCAGAAGCCTGCCGGAGCGGCCTCCTGGGTAGCAGCGAGTCGGGGAGAGGCCCCGGATTGCGGGGCGCCGGCCAGCGGCAGCGCGGCAACCAGGACCAGGCAGAGCGCGAGTGCGCCAATGCGGCGGAGAGAGGCACTTGACATCGAGATCTCCTTTCCGGGAGGCGGCTCCGGCCCGGCCGGCAGGGCCGGGCGGGCGCCTGTCTTCCAGGAGTATGGATTGCCATGAGCGGAAAATCACACCCTGGGAGTCAACCCGCCTTGCCGGTCGAACGGGAACCCTTGCCGCCCGCCCCGACTGAGCTGGCGTGGACGGTCCGCTGCATTCGCGGCGTGCGGGCTTGGAGCCAGGCGGAGATGGCCGCTCACTCCGGCGTGCCTGAAAGCTCCATCAGCCGCTACGAGAATGGGAAACAGACTCCAAGCCCGAGGACGCTGGCGAGGCTCTGCGACGCCGTGGGCCTGCCACTCGCCACGGTGGACGAGGTGCTGCGGCCGGCGCTTCGTAAGCTCCTGGCGATCCTGGCGGGAGTCGCTCCTGGACTTGGGCCCACGACCCAGGCCACCGAGTGGACAGAGGAGGTGTTGCGCGCGCTGACGGCAATCATCCGACTGCCGATCCAGCTTGTCGTCGAGGAAGTGCTGGCGTCCGTACGCGGACCTTGGGGGCGAGACCAGCCGCCTTCGCCAGCCGACAGGCTGGAGGCGCCCGCGCTTTGGACGGTGCTGCTGAATGGCTCCAAGGCTGAGCGCGATTTGCTCCTGGAGGAGGCGCACGAGTACTGGAGCTGGGCGGTCTGCGAGTTGGCCTGCGAGGAGTCCATTGCGGCGGCACCCGGAAGCGCGGAGCAGGCGCTGGAGATCGCCGAGCTCGCGGTGGAGATTGCACGACGGGTGCCGGGGGAGGATCTCTGGTGCAATCGGCTTTTGGGCTTTGCCGAAGCCCACCTCGGAAATGCTTGGAGGGCGCACAGCAAGCCGCAAGTGGCCGATGAAACCTTCGCTCGCGCCATCCCGCTCTGGAAGGCAGGGGCTTCCGCCGATCCAGGACTCCTCAACGAGGCGCGCGTGCTGGGATTGGAGGCCTCCCTGCGGATCGACCAGCGTCGACCTGATCAGGCCCTGGCACTGCTCGATGAGGCTTTGGCCGTAAAGGGCTATGCCGAGAGAAAATACCTATTGGTCAATCGCGCTTGCGCTCAGGAACTTCTTGGCGACTATGACGGCGCAATCGCCACCCTGCTCCAAGCGGAGCCACTTGTCGACGGCGGGCTGGAGCCTCGGCTGCTGTTCGGCTTGCGTTTCAACCTCCTGGGCAATTTATGTCATCTGGGGCGTTTTGCCGAGGGCGGCGAGCGACTGCCCATGGTTCGAGCGCTGGCAAGGCAGCTTGGCCGGGAGCTGGACTTGCTGCGCATGCGGTGGCTGGAAGGCTGGGTGGCCGCCGGGCTGGGCAGGCGGGAGGAAGCCGTCGTGGCCTTGGAGCAGGTGACCCAGGAATTCAACGACCGGGAGATGCCCTACGATGCCGCTCTGGCCACCTTGGAGCTGGCCACCCTCTACCTGGAGGAAGGGCGCACCTCGGAGGTCAGGAATGTGGCTGCCGCTCTGAAGTGGATCTTCAAGGCTGAAGGGATCGAGCGTGAAGCCCTGGCGGCTTTGCGGCTGTTCTACGAAGCGGCGGAGCAAGAAGCCGCCACTGTGGAGCTGACCCGGCGAATGGTGAGCTTCCTGTACCGGGCCCAGCACGACCCGGAGCTACGGTTCGAAGCGCCGCAGCATCAGTAGGGGCAGCACAGGTAGCTGGGGCTTCCTGGACGGCGGCAAGGTTCCCTACCAGCACTTCCCGCCTGCGTCGACCCGGACGAGCCGACGATTTTGTGACGTGACCCGTATACAGTACGTGCGGTAGCGCTTCGAGGAGAGCTGTCGATGCGAACAAGCTTGAGAGTGTGGTTTCTGGTGTCGGTCGGACCGTGGATCTCCGCGGCGGCCTGGGCGCAAAGCCGGAGGCCCGCGATCACCTTCGAGGACAGCGCCGTGGTGGCAAGCGGTCTGTCGGCGGGGAAGACCATGGCGTGGTTCGGCGTCGAGCGGCTGGTGGACGCCGACTATTCGAGCGACCTGTACCAGCACTACACGACGGACACGGTGGCGGCCGACGGCACCGTCCGCTTGGTGCTGGATCGCCCCGTGGCTGCGGCATCGATCTGGGTGGCCGTGGATCTCGATACCGGAGCTTTCGACGTGGCCGCTCCCGATTCCTCGCACTTGAACCGGACGGCGCAGACGTCGAGCCGGCTCCTCCTGGGCGCCGGCTCGGTTCCCGATCAGTTCCTGGACACCCGCACCTACGTCCTGGGCCTGGCGGTTCGTCCTGGCCAGGGTGCCTGGCTCTTCGGCGGCGGCGATGGCGGTCCGCGGGATCTGGATCAGAGCGCCAACGGCCAGTTGAGCTTCGCGCTGGACGGATTCGACGCCCTGCCCGGCAGCCCGGCGGCGCCGGCCAAGGCGGGAAGCACGGACCTCTGGTTCGTCATCGATCCGGCGGCCTTGGAAATCGCCATCTTTCAGCCGGCGGCGGGAGGCAAGGCGCAATGACCTCCTGCCTCCGCCGCTGTCTGGTCCTCCTGCTCGCCGCCGCCGCTCCGGTCTGGGCGGACGTCCATCCCAACACCGCGGGAGGCTTTCCCGTCGACCAGTCCTTCCACGTGGGGGACATCGACAACGTCAACCCGTTCAATGGCGCCTTGACGGTGACGATTCCCCTCGGTCCGAGCTATCCGGTCAACGGCGGCTTCTCCTACAGCCTCAAGCTGGTGGCCAACTCGAGCCCGTGGATCTTTCAGACCGTCCATTCCCCGAATCCCAAGACGGGGCAGGACACGACCTACATCCAGGCCAACCCGAACCCCTGCTCGAACGCCGGTCTGGGCTGGCGGGTCTCTTTGGGGCGGTTCAATCCGCCCTGCCAGGTGCCGGATTCCAACAACGTGCTTCCCGGCCCGGTGTATCAGGACGAGATGGGGACGGACCACGTGTTCTATCCCACTCTGCACGCGGGAGATCCGGAGGATGCTTCCGTCTCCGGCATCACCGATGTGGAGTACACCCGCGACGGCAGCTATCTGCGGCTGAAGGTCTACGGGAATCTGACGAACATCTCGGGAACCAGCGGGCGGGCCACGCCCACGAGCAGCGCCACCAACCGGCTTAACGGAGCGGGAACGGTCTACGACGCCGCGGGTAACCTGACGAACTGGAACGGCGCGGTCTACAAGTACGACCATTTCAATCAGATGACGGACATGACGTCCGGCAGCGAGCACGCTTTCTACATCTACACGGCGGACGACGAGCGGGTCTGGTCCTACGACCTGGTGCGCAACGTCTCGCACTGGACGCTGCGCGACCTGGGCGGCAAAGTGCTCCGCGACTACGTCAACAACAACGGCGCCTGGGGCCTGCAATCGGACTACCTCTACCGCGACAGTCTCCTGCTGGCCGCCGAAACCGCGGCCGGCCAGTTCCACTATCACCTCGATCATCTCGGAACCCCGCGTCTGATCACCACCATCTCCGGCACCCAGGCGGCCTACCACGCCTACTACCCCTTCGGAGAAGAAGCCACCGCCTTCAACCAGGACACGGAACGGATGAAGTTCACCGGGCACGAGAGGGACCTCGCGAGCCCGAACGGGCCGGGAGATGACCTGGACTACATGCATGCGCGGCATGAGAGCCCGGTGACGGGGCGGTTTTTGAGTGTGGATCCCTCACAAGCCGGTCAAGATCCAAATATCCCTATTTCTTGGAACAGGTATGCGTATGCCCTGGGTAATCCTCTGAAATACATAGACCCCAACGGCATGGTTTACAAGTGTCCACGTTCAGGATGCCCTTCCTGGGTTGTTCCCAAGACGTTCTGGCAGAAAATGTCCTTTGAGGCCTCCTTCCTACCTGGGCCATCAGTCATAACTGCTGGGTCCGCAGTCGCCAGCTCCTTGATCGCAGGTGCCGAAGGGGGCGAAGCTGTAATAAGCACTGGCAGCCGAATTGCCTCTATAGACTCTAAGCTTGCAAACATATTTACCAAAAACCTCACGAATGCGACCGCCGAAGCTGCCGCACGAGAATCACTCGGCGAAGTGGTTGCACAAAAGGTTACAGGCGAGGCGTTCGACCATGTCGAGAAGTATGAGACTGCTCGAGCGGGAGCAACGAGAGCACTTGACACTCTCAAGCGTCTGGTGAGCGATCCAAGGCCGCAGGACGCAGAAAGGTCATTTGCTCAGTATCTATTGACAAAATATAGTAAGACGCTTGACGCTATTGAAAAGGTTTACAATCTAGCTCTGGCTGCGGCAACCTCGACACCCAGATAAACGCATGACTAGACCAATCACAAAAGATGATCCTTCCTTAGCCGCTCTTTGGAAGCGAGTAGATCTTGGCACTGCGTCGGAGCAAGAAAGAATCGATGCTGCCTTTTTGTCCGGAGAGAGGAACGAAAATCGCTACATTCCCCGCCTCCTTTGTTTACTTGAAGACACCGCGGGTCAGGTCAGGTACTATGCTCTCCAGAGCTTGGTCCTGGACCTCAAGCAGCAGGATGGAGCCATGCGTGAACGCTGTTGGCAGTTGCTTCGAGAAGATCCGGACGAAGACGTCCGTGCCATGGCAGCCGCTTGCCTGGGCAGCCAATATTTCGGTACAAAGTCGCGTCAGGTCTTTCGACGGCTCGTCCAGGAGCTCAAACAGCCAGAGCAGCCTTTAGAGACCATTTATCGCGCCCTCTTCAAGCTAGCCGGAGCGCCGCCGTCGCAATGGCCCGCTCATTTACCACTAGGAAGGATCTTTCAGGAATCGGACATTGATTGGGCAAAAATCGCCTGGTTGGAAGACCAGATGGTGAATCCATAAACTGGATGGAGGTAGGATGGATTTTGATTGAAGCTCGGCCGCTCGCGATTCATCAACACGAAGGTGTTGACGGAGCGGCTCTTGCTCCGCTGCTTGAGAAACTCGGAATGACGCCTGAGCAGCTTCTTAAGGCTTTGTCTAGTGGTCAAGTGACTCAAGCTCAGCTACTCCAGATGATGGCGAAGTAGGCTATGAATACGGAAGACGTGCCTTTCTACCTTAGCCAGCAAGTGCCTGCGTTAGCTCCAGTTATCCTCGGTGCTGTAGATCACCTGAAGAGGACGTACGGAGAGGATGCACCTATTTCTGATCACGTCCTGGGTACCGTCTTGACTCCCTTGGTATCTCGAATGCTTCGGAGCGATGACCCTAGGGATCGTTCGACACTCTACTCCTTTTTGCTGCACTCGACGAGCTATTGGATGACTCTAACCCGAACATGGTGGACTTGGTGTTTGTCTCCTTTCTTGAGCATCTGGCTCAGGATAGAGGAGACTGGGAGCGGGCTAGAGCCTATATGGGGGAGCGGCTTCGAAAGGAAACCAATCTTACTTAGGGCAGGGAGTCCCAAGGCTCTCGAGCAGTCTCTCACCTCCGGGGTGCTGAGTGATAAGGTCTCAGCGGTGATTACTTTCCCGGCCGATGACCAAAACGGAGCAAAGGTCCGCATTGTCCTGAAACCGCCCAAGTAGAGGTGCGCCATGTAAACCAAGATGGAAACAATGCTCTCAATAGCCAGTCCGCCTCTCAGGCCAGCTATTCCAGACATCCCCCAGAAAGGCGATGCTCAGAGCCTGCATCCACCGCTCTCTGGAAAGTTAGCGCCTACAGCTCACACCACGTGATCCGGCGCTTGGCGGCAGGGGGTCTCCGGATCGCCGTTCTCGACCTGCAGGGTGACGTGCTCGATGCCGAAGCGATCGTGCATCTCGCGCGCGGCGTCGCGGTAGAAACAGTCGTCCGGCAGGCGGTTGGGGATCACCAGGTGGGCGGTCATCGCCGTCTCGGTGGTGCTCATGCCCCAGACGTGGAGGTCGTGGACCTCGCACACCTCGGGCAGGCCTTCCAGGAACTTCTTCACCTCGGTGACCTTGATGCCGGGAGGAACCGCGTCCAGGGCGAGATTGAAGGAGTCGCGCAGCAGCCCTGACGTTCCGGCCAGGATCACCACCGAGATCAGCAGGCTCACCGCGGGATCGAGCCACAGCCAGCCCGTGGCCAGGATCGCGAGCCCCGCCAGCACCACGCCCAGCGACACGGCGGCATCGGCGGCCATGTGGAGGAAGGCGCCGCGGATGTTGAGGTCGCCCTTGCGCCCGGCCGCGAACAGCAGGGCCGTCGCCGTGTTGACGGCAATGCCCACGGCCGCCACCCAGACCATGGTGCCGCCAGCCACCGGAGCCGGATTGCGGAAGCGGCCGATGGCCTCCCAGGCGATGGCGCCCACGCCCATCACCAGGAGGAGGGCGTTGAACAGCGCGGCCAGGGTGGTCGACCGGCGCAGGCCGTAGGTGCGGCGCTCCGTCGGCACCCGGCGGGCGAGGACGATCGAGCCCCAGGCCAGCAGCAGCCCGAGGACGTCCGCCAGATTGTGGCCCGCATCGGCCACCAGCGACAGCGAGTGCGAGAAGACGCCCCAGATCGCCTCCAGGATGACGAACGACAGATTGAGCGCCACCCCGATGGCAAAGGCGCCACCGAAGCTGGCGGGCGCGTGCGAATGTCCGTGGCCGGAGTGGGAGTGCCCTGCGTGGGCGTGGGCGTGCGTCATGGAGGTTCTCGATGGCTCAGGGACGCCCGAGCCGGTGGGAATGATACCTTAGGGCGCTCGGGAATCAGGTCTCTGAGCGTAGCGCGGCAGACTTATAGCGGACCCGCCGCTTCGAACCTCTGGCAGGCGTGAGGCCGGGCGTGGCCGGTGAAACACATGGCGTGGCAGGCGTAACGCATGGCGTGGCAGGTCGAACACCGGGCATGGCAGGCGCAACAAATGACGTGGCAGGCGTGAGGGCGGGCATGGCCGGTGAAACACATGGCGTGGCAGGCGTAACGCATGGCATGGCAGGTCGAACACCGGGCATGGCAGGCGTAACAAATGACGTGGCAGGCGTGAGGCCGGGCGTGGCCGGTGAAAGACATGGCGTGGCAGGCGTAACGCATGGCGTGGCAGGTCGAACACCGGGCATGGCAGGTGGAACAAATGGCGTGGCAGGCGTGAGGCCGGGCGTGGCAGGCGTGATCAATGACATGGCAGGCGTAACGCAGGGCGTGGCAGGTCGAACAAATGGCGCGGCAGGTGAAAGACATGGCATGGCAGGCGTGAGGCCGGGCATGGCAGGTGAAAGACATGGCGTGCCAGGTGTGAGACCGGGCGTGGCAGGCGAAAGACATGGCATGGCAGGTGAGCCGCCGGGCGAGTCCGGTGAAACGCATGGCATGGCCGGTGAAAGACCGGGCGTGGCAGGTGAAAGTCATGGCGTGGCAGGTGAGAGACCGGGCATGGCAGGTGAAAGGCCTGGCGTGGCCGGTGAAAGGCCTGGCGTGGCCGGTGAAAGGCAGGGCGTGGCAGGCGTGAGGCCGGGCGTGGTCGGTAGAAAGCCGGGCGGGGCGGCGAGTGATACCGTGTTCTCATGAGAAGCGCCAAGGTCGCCGTTTACGAGAACGAGCAAACGGAGTGGAAAGAGAACGTCGCCGGCATTGATGAAGTGGTCGCGGCTCTCTCCGCCTTCGACTCGCAGAACCCTGGCGGCGAAGGCTCGACGATCGAGGCGCGCAACAGGCTGCTTCGGGAGCTCCTCGTTCGCAAGGGCGTGTTGGAGCCCTGGGATCGTCGACCGTGCAACGACGCCACGATCAACGATCTCGACCTTCTCGCGTTGCGCGATGCCCTTCAGCGCATGGAAGTGTTCACCCCCGAGCGGGGGGTCGAGCCGTATCTTGAAAAAGGCGTTCAGATCACGCCGTTCGTGCCTTCCCTCTGCATCGCCGAGCCGCTGACCGGCGTGCTGCGCCCGCGCAACTACGCTGTCCTGCTCTTCGGGCGGGAGCCGCAGAAGTTCGTGCCTGGCGCCTTCGCGATCTATTCGGCGTATCCAGGGCGCGACCGCACCGACCCGGTAGCGAGGCGCCTGGAGATCGCCGGCACCTTGCTCGACCAGGCGAGACGGGTGCAGGAGCAGCTCGACGCTGAGGTGGTCATTCTCTTCGACAAGACCGACCTGAAGACGCCCAACGCCGAGAAGTATCCGAGGCGGGCGCTCCAGGAGGCGATGGTCAACGCCCTTGCGCACCGGGACTATGAGTTGTTCGACCCGGCGCGATTCACCTCATACCAGGATCGCATCGAGTTCATCTCTCCCGGGAGTCTTCCCTACGGTGTGACGATCGAGGATCTCCGCAAGCGCAGGGTGACGCCGCGCTGGCGCAACCAGAGCCTCGCCTGGTTCCTCAGCCGGCTGCAACTCGCGCAGGCCGAAGGGCAAGGCATCCAGACGATTCGCAGTACGATGAAGGCCGCGGGCTGTCCGCCGCCTCGGTTCGAGGCCACAGAGGTCTCGGTGACCTGCATGCTGCGAGCACATCCGCGATCTCGCGCGGTGGGCGTGCCGGCGACACGCAGGCCAGAACCACGACCTCGGGTGCAGGCGAAGCAGCCGGGTCCGCAGGTGACAAAGAAGGCAGCCAAGAAGGGCACGGGAGCCAAGGGGGGCAAGCGTGGCTAAGGGTACGCGTAAGGCCGTCCGAGTGCACTACACAGCCAACGCGAAAGCTGTTCGAGGAGGTTTTCAAAGCTAGCCTAGCCAGGGCGGCCATCGCCCTCCCTCAGCAGCCGCGCTCGATTTGAGCCCCCGTTCGAAGGCGTGTCCCTGCCAGCCGGTGAGGCTGAAAAATCGGTAAAGACTTTTCCATCGTAGCGGCTCAAGCCGGTGTCTCTGGTGCCCGCCCAAATGTTTCCGGCTCTGTCTTCTACGACACAGAAAACACCGTTATGGTGCAAGCCTTCTCTCGTTGTAAGCTTAACAAAGGATTTCCCATCGAAACGCCACACGCCCCCGTCCTCACCTTCTTCCCCGCCGCCGTTCTCAGTGGCGAACCAAATATTTCCTCTTTTATCTTCCAAAATCGAATAAACAGTGCTGCGGCCAAGGCCTTCTTTCGCTGTAAAATCGGTAAAGGTTTTTCCATCATAACGGCAAGCGCCATGGTCTCTCGTGCCAAACCAAATGTTCCCGTTCTTGTCTTCCATGATAGAATGAACCATGTCATCGCCGTTCGGCTTGAAACTGGTCAAGGATTTACCATCGTAACGGACCACGCCCTCGCGGCTCCAGGAGGCGAACCAAATGTCGCCGTTTTTATCTTCCAAAATGGAGTGAACAGAATTGAGGCGGAGACCACTGTTATTGAATACGCCGTCATTGTGCAAGAAATGAGCGAAGGATCTTCCATTGTAGCGGAACACTCCTTCATCAGTCCCGAACCAAAAATTCCCCGTTTTATCTTGCAAAATGCTCCAGACCGCGTTCTTTGTGGATGGGTTGTTATTTGCGGAAGCATAGGGTTGAAAATTCACGTCCAAGGGTTTCGTCATCCGCAAAACGGAAAAGCTTTTTGAACCGGCGCTGTGTGAAGCAGAAGAATCGTAGCGGGAGACGCCGTCTCCCGTGCCGAACCAAAGGTTGCCGTCCCTGTCTTCATACATAGACCAGACATCATTACTGCTCAAACCGTCTTTCTCTGTAAAATTGGTAAACGATTTCCCATCGTAGCGATAAACTCCTTCTCCCGTGGTGCCGAACCAAAGGTTGCCTGCTTTGTCCTGCAACCCACAATGAACGTTGGCATATTGGTTTGTGCCTTGGGTCTTTATAATCTTCGCCATAGGAGTGAGACCGAGCAGGAGCGAACAAAAGAACGTGCCCAGAACCCTGCGACTTCTCATGTAAACCTCCTTGTCCCCAACGGATGGCAACTCCATGTCGCCCGCTGATGCCGAACGGCCTTCACCATCTCACCCGCCGCATCAACTCCCGGATGGCCCGCTGCCGGACTGGGTCCGCGGCGCGATCCCGGTGCGTGGCGATCGATGAATTCGCGCCACAGGAGACGTCGTCGTCCGGCAAGCTTCCATCGACCAGGAACGCCGTGCCGAGATCGTTGGCGCAGAGGTTCGGGGTCGCGGAATAGACCGTATGCCCGCCTTGGTCGACGCTGACGAGGCGCGCTCGGGGCCCCAGAGCAGCGCGCAGGCCGAGCGCTCCCGCGTAGGGAGTGGCGGGATCGCGACGGTTTTGAAGCATGAGGATGTTGGACGGGCCGAGCGACGTGATCGGCACGGGAGGCTCGACGGGCTGGCTCTGCCAGAAGGCGCAGGGCCAGATGTTGGAGCCGAGAGCTCCAAATAGAGGATAGCGCCGGCTGTCGCTGACGAACGCGCGCTGGTAGTCCACGACGGAGTTGGACCAGGCGACGTCATCGCACAGGATGGCGAGCCCGGAGGCGACGTCGTTGTCGGGCGGCCCGTCGTCCAGCGCGGCGCGGGGCTTGAGGGCCTGGAAGGCCAGCAGCAAGTCGGTCCCTGCGGCGTCGGTGTTTTTCGAGCCATTCACGAGCTGCAGGAATTCCGCCAGGTCGGGGAACAAGCTGTCGGAATAAAGCTCGCTGAAGGTGAGCTCCTGAAAGAGCGGCCCGTTGATGACCAACCCGCTCTGGAGGTGGATCGGGTGGCTTTGGAGACGGTGGAGGAGACGGAGATAGAAGCTCTGGACCGCGGTGGGCGTTTTGCCGAAATGGTAGGTGCTGTTGTTGGCGGCCGCGAAGCTCGCGAAGTCGGGAAAGCGGAGCGCGCCTCCCGATCCCCAGGCGCGGAACTGCTGGCGCCAGAGCCAGTCGGGATCGACCGAGCTGTCCAGGATGAAGCGGTCGGTTTGGTCGGGAAACAGGGCTGCATAGACAGCGCCGAGGTAGGTGCCGTAGGAATACCCGAGGTAGGAGATCTTCGCCTCTCCCAGCGCCTGGCGGATCTGATCCATGTCACGGGCCGTGTTGGCGGTGGTGGCGAACGGCAACAGGTCGCCCGCGGCGCTCGCACAGGCGTCGGCGACGTCGCGCATGAGTGCCGCCGTGGCGGGGAAACCGCCGGGCTGCGCCAACGGGACGTACGCCTGAAACGCCTCCTCTTCGGACAGGCCGCAGGTGATCGGCGTGCTGGTGCCGACGAAGCGGGGATCGAAACCGATCAGGTCGTAGCGGTCGAGCACGCTCTGGGGGAGAAGGGCGGCGAGCAGGTGGGGGAGATCGAGCCCCGGGCCGCCCGGGCCGCCGGGGTTGAGGAGGAGCACGCCGCGGCGGCTGGCCGGATTGGCGGCGCGCACGCGCGAGACGGCGACCGCGATCTTCCTCCCGTTCGGGTCGCCGTAGTCGAGCGGGAGTTGAAGGGTTGCGCACTGCTGGCCGGCGTCGGGGAGGCCATCCTGCGACGGCGGGCAGGCGCCAAACTGGAGCACCGCCGCCTGGGCGCCGCTCGGCGTGGCGAAGGTCGAGAGGGAAACCACGACGAGGAGCAGGGCAACCATGGCCTTTCCGGGCATCGGGCTCTCCTTGCGTTACAGCGGTAATTTTACCTCGAATCTCTCGGTTTCAAGGCCGCTCTTGGCGTCGAGCCGTCTCGCCAGCGGTTGGTCAAGTGTCCGTTGTACACTGTGTCAAGCTGGCAATTGAAGGAGAGCCGTCGATGCGAACAGCCTTGAGAGTAGGGTCTCTGGTAGCAATCGGACTGTGGCTCTCCGCGGCCTCCTGGGCGCAGAGCCGGGGGCCTGCGATCACCTTCGAGGACAACGCCGTGGTGGCGAGCGGGCTGTCGGCGGGCAAGACGGTGGTGTGGTTCGGCATCGAGCGATCGGTCGACGCCGACTATTCGAGCACCCTGTACCAGCACTACACCACGGACACGGTGGCCTCCGACGGCTCGGCCCGTCTGGCGCTCGATCATTCCGTGGCGGCGGCTTCGATCTGGGTCGCCGTGGACCTCGACACCGGAGCCTTCGGCGTGGCCGCGCCCGCCTCCTCCCCATTGAATCAGACGGCGCAGACGTCGAGCTCGCTTCTCCAAGGCGCCGGCGCCCTCACCGATCAATTCGTTGACACCCGGGTCTACGTCCTGGGTCTGGCGGTTCGTCCGGGACAGGGCGCCTGGCTCTTCGGTGGCGGCGATGGCGGTCCGCGGGACCTGGACAAGAGCGCCAACGGCCAGTTGAGCTTCGCGTTGGACGAGTTCGACCCCCTGCCCGGGAGCCCGGACGCGCCGGCCAAAGCAGGGAGCACGGACACCTGGTTCGTCATCGATCCTCAGGCCATGGAAATCTCCATTTTCCAGCCGGTGGCGGGAGGGAATCCGCAATGAGCTCCCGCCTCCGTCTGCTTCTCCTCCTGCTCGCGCTCGCCGTCCCCGGCTGGGCGGACGTTCACCCCAATACCGCGGGAGGCTTCCCGGTTGATCAGTCCTTCCACGTCGGGGACATCGACAACGTCAACCTGTTCAATGGCGCCTTGACGGTGACGATCCCCATCGGTCCGAGCTATCCGGTCAACGGCGGCTTCTCCTACAGCCTCAAGCTGGTGGCCAACTCGAGCCCTTGGCTCTTCCAGGCCATTCAATCTACCAATCCCAGGACCGGAGTGGACACGACCTACATCCAGGCCAATCCGAACCCCTGCTCGAACGCGGGGCTGGGCTGGCGTGTTTCGTTGGGGCGGTACAACCCGCCTTGCCAGGTGCCGGACAAGAACAACGTGCTCCCCGGCCCGGTGTATCAGGACGAGATGGGGACGGACCACGTGTTCTATCCCACTCTGCATGCCGGCGATCCGGCAGATGCTCCCGTCTCTGAAGTCACCGACGTCGAATACACACGAGACGGCAGCTATCTGCGGCTGAGGATCAAGACCGACGGAACGAAAGTGGTGGACTTCCCGGACGGGTCGATGCGGACGTTCGACGCCGCCACGGGGATGCCCAAGGAGATAAGGGATGCCTTCGGAAACTGGCTCCATATCGCCTATCCGACTCAGCCGTACCGGTGGGTGCTCACCGACAGCCAGGGCCGGACTCATACCTTGTATTTCCGCAACGATCTGCCGCAGTACGCCCAGGTGCTCGACCACATCGACCTTGCTGCTTTCGGCGGCGGGACCGCGACGTACCGGTTTACCTACAGCCCTCAAACGATCGGACGGGGCTGTCCCAATACCGACGTCAACCACCTGCTGGCCCAGGGCCCCACCGTCCTCGTGCCGCTTCTCACCAGCATTGCGCTGCCCGACCAGTCGACGTTTCAAATGCCGCTGAGCAGCTACGTCACGGCGCTGCCGGCCGATGGCATATGCACGCCCTTCGCCGGTAACCTGCTGAGCATCACCTTGCCGACTCTGGGCCGCATGGAATGGACCTGGCAGACGTTCAACTTTCCGGGCGGCTCGACGGGGAAGTTTCAACTCCAATCGAATCCAGGGGTCGCCACCCGGACGATGCGCACTGCGGCCGGGAGCGTTCTGGGAACCTGGACCTATACCCATCTTCCGGCCCTGCCGGGGTCCATGGATCGAGAGTCCACCACCACGGTCACGGATCCCTTGGGAAGCCGCATCGTCAACTACTTCACGACCTCGGTGGACGGCAACCTCACCGGCTGGAGCACCTACGAGTACAGCCTGCCTTTCACGCACAACACGACGCTCAACGTGGCGCCGGGGGTCGACCTCAACCTCTCCCGCCGGACGTTCCAAGCCGGCTCGTCGGTGCCGCTACGGTCGGAGTACGTTCTGTACGAGCGCGATCCGGTCAGCGTGGGACCGGGGCCCGCCCTGTACAACACCAACCGCCGGCCGATGCGCAGCCGTACGGTCTACGAGGACGACGGCACCTATGCCGGAACCGTAAGCTCGCAGTTCGACGGCGTGGGCCATTATCGCAGCCAGTCTACGGAGGGCAACTTCCCGGGCTCGAACGCCCGCACTCACTTCGCCAACGCCAATCCGAGCCAGGGGACCTACGTCGTCAACGCCGCGGCCAACACCGGTTCGGGGTTCAGCCCCGTGCCCTCGAGCTCGCCTTGGGTGCTGGAGACGATGACCTATATTGCGGACACGGAAAACGGCGCCACGGCCAGGACCGATCTCTGTTATTCGCCGGGCACCTCGACGGTGATTCGCAAGCGGGAGTACCGCCACGATGCGAGCCAGTCGGCAAACGATCTGCTGGCCGTCTATGACTTGGAAGCCGTGTACGTGGGCAATCCTCCGCAACGGCAGGTGACCGGCAACGTTGCAAGCGAGCGATACTACGGTGGAGATTCGCCGGGATACGCCATCCCAACCGGCGTGACCGATCTCTGTTCCCTGGCGCTGCCGGCCAGTCCGCAATACCAGCTCAACCACACCTACTCGGCCGGCGTGCGGGCGGCTTCCCAATATTCGGGCGCGAGCTTCCGGAGCCTCAATCAGGCGATCGATGCCGCCACCGGCCTCGTCTCCTCCAGCACGGACACGGCGGGCGTGCTCACGAGCTGTCTGTACGACAACCTGGGCCGCCGGACGTGGAGCAAGCCCGCGCAAGGAGGCTGGACGCAGTACGTCTATACGCCGGCGAGCTCGACCATCAAGCCCAACGTCGCCGTGCGCCAGCGCGACAACGGCAGCGAGACGGCGACGATCCTGGCGGTGAGCCAAGTGATCTTCGATGATTTCGGCCGCGTGTATCAGGAGCTGCGCACGATGCCGGACGGCAGCACCAGCAAGCGGCAGACGGCCTATGACGGAGCGGGCAACAAGTCCACGGTCTCCGAGGTGATGACGGGCAACCCTGGCAATGTGACGAGCTACGGCGCCTACGATCCGTTCGGCCGGCCGGGGACGATCACTCCGCCCGACGGGGCCGGACACAACGTGACGATGACCTATCACGGTGTGCGACAGGTAGATCGCACGGTCAAGATCGGCACCTCTCCCGGCGTCGAGACTGCCGCCACGACGACGGAGGTCTACGACCGGCAAGGACGGCTGCTCTCCGTCACCGAGCCTTCGGGTAGCGGCGGCTCGCTGGTCACCACCACCTACGGCTACGACGTGGGCAATCGTCTGTCGTCCGTCTCCACGCTGGGCCAAGGCCGCAGCTTCGTCTACGACCGTGCCGGTCTCCTGCAGTCCGAAGCTCATCCCGAGAAGGGGATCAGCGGCAACGGCACGGTTTTCTATCCGGCCTACGACGCTCGCGGCCATTCACTGCGCAAGACCGACGGCCCCAACGATCTGGCTTTCGTCTACGATCCGCTGGAGCGCTTGATCCAGGTCAACGAATTCGGCAGCTCCGGCCGGCCGCTCAAGGTTTTCACCTACGCGCCGTCCAACGGCGCCAACGACCTGCGCCAAGGCAAGCTCTGGCAGGCCAGCCGTTACAACTACTTCACGCTGGGTGGAGCTAGCTTTACGGCCCGCATTGACGAGATTTATGCCTACGGTGGCCGCGACGGCCGGGTCTCGCGCCGGGACACGTTTTCCTCTACGGGTGAGTCGTTTACCCAAAGCTTCTCCTACAACGCCTTGGGTTTGATCGACACCCTGGGCTATCCGGCCTGTGCTCATGCCGCCTGCACCCAGACTCCGGCCCCTGCGCGGACCATTCAGAACACCTACGTCCAAGGCTTGTTGACGGGAGTGAGCGGCAACGGCATCACCTACGGCACGATCTCTTACTATCCGAACCTTCTCGTCAGCCAGGTCGTCCACAGCAACGGCGTGGTGGACACGCAGGGCAACGATCCGTTTTCCATGCGCCGTCCCTCTTCCGAGGGAGCCGTGGGGCATTTTGCCACCTGGAGCTCCGGCGCCTACGGCTATGACGGCGCCGGTAACATCACCCGCATCGGTACCGCGACCTACACCTACGACCTGGTGAGCCGTTTGACTTCGGGCACTCTCTTCGACAGCCCCACGGGAGGGGGCACTCAGAAGACGCAGAGCTACACCTTCGATTCTTTCGGCAACCTGACCAACATCGCCGGCACCAGTGGCCGCGCCACGCCCACGAGCAGCGCCACCAACCGCCTCAACGGCGCGGGAACGGTTTACGACGCGGCGGGAAATCTCACCAACTGGAATGGAGCGGTCTATAAGTACGACCATTTCAACCAGATGGCGGACATGACCTCCGGCAGCGAGCACGACCTCTACATCTACACGGCGGACGACGAGCGCATCTGGTCCTACGACCTGGTTCGCAACGTCTCGCACTGGACGCTCCGCGACCTGGGCAGCAAGGTCCTCCGCGACTACCTCAACAACAACGGCGCCTGGAGCCTGGGAACCGACTACCTCTACCGTGACGGCCTCCTCCTGGCGTCTGAAACGCAGACCAGCCAATTCCACTACCACCTCGACCATCTCGGAACCCCCCGCCTGATCACCACCGTCTCCGGAACGCAGGCCGCCTATCACGCCTACTACCCCTTCGGAGAAGAAGCCACCACTTTTAATCAAGACACCGAGAGGATGAAGTTCACCGGCCATGAAAGGGACCTCGCAAGCCCGAACGGACCCGGGGATGACCTGGACTACATGCACGCGCGGCATGAGAGCCCGGTGACAGGGCGGTTTTTGAGCACCGATAAGGCCGACACCGTTGCTCTGCAGTTTGGAGATGGAGAAGATCAAAGACGATTCCACGAGTTTCTGGCACAGCCTCAGTCCTGGAGTCGCTATAGCTATACTAAGGGCAACCCACTCAAGTACGTAGACCGAGATGGCGAAAGCGCAGAACTGGTAGTAGGCTCAGCGTTCGCCTTCGGTGGTGGGTCTAGTACAGGTATCAGTGGGCTTGCTGCTGCAAATCCCGTGGGCGCAGTTCTCTTGGCTGGAGCAGGTAGCGCGCTTGTTGGCACAGCCATCAACAAGATCCCTGGAGTTAGTGATGCGATCCAGACTGGGTTTGGGGTCCTCATTGATAGTGTCTTTCTGGCACAAAACACAAAGCACATTGTCGATGTGGCTTCGGGGAATATAGCGCAGGCTCTAGCGCACATCGAGAAGATCGAAGCCGGGGGAGGAGCAGGAAAGGATCCTGATTTCAAGCATCACCAGAAAGAGATCAAAAACTTCCTGGAAAACGCCAGGCGAGCCGCCAGTAAGCTTCCCGGGAAACTTCGCAATGCTTACCTAAAGATCATTGAAGCTATCGCCAACAAAGCCGGGGTTTGATAATGGAATTTCTAGTAGAACTCAGGAAAAAAAATCCTTCGAGTGCTGTCGCCTATCATTTGGAAGGCCTGTTGGAGTCTCATGAAAACATCAGGCATTTGTT
The DNA here is from genome assembly GCA_049284515.1 of Thermoanaerobaculia bacterium. Classification (GTDB taxonomy): domain Bacteria; phylum Acidobacteriota; class Thermoanaerobaculia; order Multivoradales; family UBA5704; genus DATARR01. The sequence continues at coordinate 5,779 of JBAPYB010000447.1, read as the reverse complement.
GGCCAAGCTCGGGGAGTCAGCTTCGGACCTTGAGAGCACGGCGGAGACTCTTACTCATCTTCAGGTCGAGATCTACACGCATTTGGCCTACCATATGAAAGAGTTGCGCCGCCCTTTTAAGCTTCTGCTTGCCTCTGCCTATAAGGCTATTCCCGATATTGCCGAGGAGAATTCTTGAGAGCGCCGTTTTCCTGCCGGCTAGGGTCGATCGAGTGGCTTATCGACTCAAGCGGGCGTTCGATCTCGCGAGTCATGATGCTGCCATTCAGTGGTCAATCTACGGCAGCTTGCGAAGGCTGGTCGACCTCCCGCCAGATGGGTGGCGCGTGCCCAGGGAGGAGGTTCTACATCGCCGCCCTGATACGGCTCGGGTGGAAGAGATCTTGCGCGAGGTCGAGCGCAGAAGCTGATTTTGCGACTTACCTAGACTGAAAGCCGACCTATGGTATGGTTCCGTCCACGCCTCACCCGCAATCTCATGATGGCGATGACAGCCAGGGCGGAAGCGAGGAACAACAGGGCGAGGGGCGAAAGGGTGGGCACTTCGGCCAAGGCCTGCGTCTCGAAGGTGACCGCTCCGCTGAACGGGGTCCAATTGGTGTCGCGGCGGAAGACTCCCACGCCTCCCGCGCCGCCATCCGCATAGTTTCCGGCCGTCTGCGTGTTCCAATACGCGGTATCCGGAAACGGATTGCTCCCTACAGAAGGCGGCTGCTGAGCCAGGCCGAAATTCAGCGATACGTAGGGCCCGGGCGTCCCGATCGGATTGTAGCCCCAGGTTTGCGTGTTGAAGGCCACGCCATAGATGATCTGGTCGGGTACGACGGTTCCCGTGAGATCGAATACGACCGTGAACGCCAACCCGTTGTAGCAGTTGCCGTCGCTGGCCCGCCACGCCGTCCCGCCGGGACAGGTGGGGTCGGCCGGTGGCCGCCACGGAATGGCGAAAGTCTGCGTCCGGGTGGCGATCAGCGTGCCCGGAGCCGGATTCGCTCCACTGTTGTCCACGTTGTAAAGATTGAGGGTGAGCGGATGGTTCCACGTCGGACCGGACGACCCGGGAAACGACGGGTAATCCGAGGCCAGGGCCCAATCGCTCATCGTCAGCGTCACCTGCTTCAGAGCTCGGCCCGTACCGGCGAACTGGATCAGATCCCCGAACTCGGAGGTTTGCGTCGCCTGATACCCCAGGCTCGGAACGTTCGGTGGGAGCGGGGCGGGAATGCTGTCGTAGATGATCGAGGCGCCCACCGCCAGAGGCGAGCAAGCCGCCAGGACGAGGGTCATGATGGCGATGTTCTTCAAGGGGCGTGCATCTCGGGATCGCTCGGTCGGCATGACGGCTCCTTGGGGGTAGCCTTGAGTCCGAGGGGATTTCCTCGCCCGCCACAATGTAACACAGCCACGCCGCCATGGCGGACACGGAGGCCGGCAAGCGGAATCAGGCTATGATCCCCAGTATGTCCCTGGCGCCGCCTCGGCCCTGAACGAGCCGGCGGTCCTTTGATTCCTCACCTATGATCCCGCGCCGAAACGTCCACCGCGTTGTCTTCGTGGCGGCGGGGATCTACAACATCGGCTGGGGGCTCTTCTCGGCTCTCGACCCGCAATGGCTCTTTCGTTTCGCGGGGATGCCCCCGGCGAACGATCCGCAGATCTTCGCCTGCCTGGGGATGGTGGTCGGCCTGTACGGCATCCTCTACCTGGAGGTGGCGCGCGTGCCCGAGCGCGGCTGGCTCCTGGCCGCCGTCGGGCTCGCCGGCAAGATCCTCGGTCCCATGGGCCTGGCGCGATTGATCTGGACCGGCGCCTGGCCTCCAGCCACCGCCATCCTCTGCCTCACCAACGACCTCATCTGGTGGATTCCCTTCGCGCTCTACCTCCGCGACGCCTGGCCGGAGTGGCGACGGGAGCTTTCTAGCCGGTGATCCTGGCCATCCCCCGCTCGACGGCGTCGACGAGGTAGGGACGCAGACGCTCCGGGGCGATGATGCGGTGGATGGAGCCCACCGTCCGCGCCCGCTCGACGTCGTGGATCTGGTCGAGCTCCCGCGCCAGCTCGTCCCGTTTCTCCGCGCGCTCATGGGCCAGGATCAGGGCTGCCGCCGAGGCGCCGTCGAGCATCGAAGCCTGGCTTCCCTCCAGCGCCGCCACTTCCAGGTCGTCCTGCAAGGCGGCGGAGAAGACCAGGGAGGCGGCGCCGTGCCAGCGGCCGATGACGCAGAAGACGATGGGACCCTTGAAGTTCACCACCGCGCGGCCGACCTCGGCACCGTATTCGAGCTGCCATTGACGCATGGACTCCGGCGAGCCGTCGAAGCCCGTGAGGTTGGCGAGGACGACCAACGGCCGGTTGCCGCTCGCCGCGTTGATCGCCCGCGCCACTTTCTTGGCCGCCAGGGGAAACAGGGTGCCGCCCATCCAGTGGTCCGGGCCGTAGACCGGCGCCCAGCCCAGGCGGGGCAGGGGCTTGGACTCGAAGCCCAGGAGACAGACGGGCCGGCCCCCGAGGTGGGCGTCCCAGACCACGGCGATCTCGGCGTCGCGCATGCCATACCAGCGCTCCAGCGGCTCGTGGTCCTGATCGATCACGGCGGCCATGACGCGGCGGATGTCGAAAGGCTTTTTCCGCCCGGGGTTGGCGGTTTCCGAAAAAATATCTCCCACGGTCGGAAGGCCGCCGCCGCTGGCGCCATTAACATCGTGGGGAAAATCGCGAATATCCCTGTCGGATGGATCGCCGGTGGGCGCGGCGCGGGGGAAGCGCTCGCCGGGAGCGATGTAGGTGTGCTCGTAATGGCGCAACAGGAGGCGGCAGGCCTCGGCGAGATCGCGGGCGAAATACTGCGCCTGGCCGTTGGGTCCCATGATCCGCTCGTAGCCGCCGATTCCCAGGTTGTCCTCGGCCGAGACGCCGCCCGAGGAGTCCAGGGCCTGTTTGCTGCTCGAGACCATGGCGCCCTTGGGAGTCATGATGACGATGCCCCGCGTGTGCATGAGCATCGCGGCCTCGGCGTTCCAGTAGGGCTGCGGGCCGGCGTTGATCCCCATCACCACAATGTTCACTTCCAATCCCGCTTGCGTCAGCTCGACCAGCCGGCGCAGCACCTTCGCCGTCCAGTCCATGACCTCGGTGCCGCTGTCCACGGCGATCCGGGCGCCGGCGGAGAGGGCGAACCATTCGAGCGGCACGCCCATCGCCGCGGCCAGGTCGAGAGCGGCGAGGATGCGCCGGCATTCGGGCTCGGCCAGGGTGCCCATGCCGCGGCTGGGATCGCTCAGCAGGATCACCCGCGCCATCCCCTCGGGATAGCGCGCGGTTTCGTTGCGCACGACGCCCACCACGAGGTTGGCCTGATTGTCGCCGTGGGGCCGGGAGACCGGCACCAAGTGGCCGGCGTCGTCGAGATCGTGCTCCTCGAAGCTGCCGGCCGGCAGCGCGGCCTGGGCATCGCGCCGCGGCGGTGCCAGCAGCTTCACCACTTCGTAGGGGTGGGGGAGGCCCCGCCGCCGCAGGTCGACCACCTTCTGCGCGTACTCCCGTAGCGGCTTGAGCGGCACTTCCTTGGGCTTGCGGATGCGCAGCACCATGCCCCGCTCGCTGGGATTGGAGATCTCCAGCACCCAGTCCCGCAGCTCGCCGCTCTGCGGATCGGGAATCCGGCAGCGCACCGCCACTTTTTCGAGCCCCAGACCCTCGGCGAGAGGCGACAGCCGGTGGACGAGGGCGTCGAGCTCGTCAGGCCGCAGGTCCACCGGCGGCCAGGCGTAGAGCAGGACGCGGTTCCACTGCAACCGCTCGGCCGGGGCACGGCGGGCCTGGAAGCGGCGGATGCCGGCCAGGGCCTCCATCAGCATGTGCTCGAGCTGGGGGAGCTCGACGACGCGGCCGGCGGCGTTGAGCACCGGGGTCAGGTCGCGCACCTCGGCGATGGCGAACAGCCGCTCGTCTCTGGGGTTCTCGTGCGCCACGCCGTGGAAGAAGAAGACCTCTTCGGGGGACGGGAGGCGCTCCAGGCGGAAGTTGCGCAGGCGCCAGAGCTGGAGGCGCAGGGCCATCATGGGATGGATGCCGCGGTAGACCCGCTCTTCGCGGAAGGCGCCGCCCGCCTCGTCGTCGCCGCGGCGGTCCCGGCGGAAGGTGAAGTTGCGGGTGCCGTCCGGAAAGGAGGCGGTCACCGCCGCGCGACGCAGGTCCTGCGGGTACTCGCCGTCCGCCAGCAGGGCGGCGATCTCAGCGGCTGCGGCGTCCTCGTCCGCGAGCGGGCCGGGGCTCCAGAAGTAGAGGTCGGCCACGATCTCCGACCCCGGCGCCGCTGTCCTCGCGAGGCCGCGCACGGCCGCCAGGCTGGGAGCCAGGCCTCGAGGCCCCGCGTGAGAGGCGATGAGATGGACGTGGGAGCCCTGGTAGTCGTAGCCGGCGATGGCGAAGTCCTGGCCGTCCACCGCCGTGAAGGAGACGCTCTGCAGCTCGCGAATGCGGTAGAAGCGGCGCACCATGATCTCCAGCAGGGCCTGCCGGAACGCGGGGCCGGCGCTCGCAAAGCGCTGGGAAAGAATGCGGTGGAGGGGCTGGGTGCAGTCCACCAGGGCGCGGACGCGTTCGCTCCGCTCGTCCGGGCCGGGATCTTGCGCCAGCCGTTCCAGGTCGGCCTCGGCGGTGGCGTAGACCCGCTCGCGGGCGGCGAGCAGCACGGGCCGGTCGAAGAGCCGATAGCGCACCTCGCGGGCGAGGTCGTGCACCGCCGGCACCGTCTCCTGCGTCTCGGAGATCATGCGTTCCAGCAGGGCGCGGAAATCGTCGTCGGGGCGCCCCCGCCCAAGACCCTCATCACCCCGGCCCTCTTCTCCCAGCCTCCCCCCCGATCCGCCGGGAGAAGAGGGAGAGGTTTGTTCAAGCACAGAAACAAGAAGTTGCTCGGTTTGAGCCCCCTCTCTCCCGGCCGGTGGGGGGGAGGCTGGGAGAGAGGGGGTTGGGGGAGTGAGGGCTCTTGGGAGGGGGTGCCCTGAGGCCACGCCACTGTCTGTGCGACCCTCCTCCCGCTCCAGGTTGAGCTCCAGAAGGGCCAGCACGACCGGCACCTGCTGGGGCAGCCGCTGGTGGGAGATGGCGATGCGGAAGAGGCTCTCCTCCAGGTCTGGCGAGCGGTCGAGGCTGCCGGCGCCGTAGTGGGCCAGGCCGTGGCGGAGCCTGTCGAGGAACGCCGGGGGCAGGCCCGTCTCCGCGTCGAGGTCGCGCAGGTAGGCGAAGAGGTACTCCTCGGCGCTGTGGCGGCCTTCGTCCTCTTCTTCGGCGGCGGGCTGGCGGCGGAAGAGGGCGCAGACGTCCACGAAGGCTTGGAGGATCTCCCTTTCGAGGGTCAGGTCGCGGTGCGCGCCCGCCGGCCCGGCGAGCCGGCGCTGCACGGCGTGAGGCACGACGTCGTAGCCGAGCAGGAGCCGCCGGGCCTCCTCGAGGGGCGCCACCTTGGGCGCGGCCTCCAGCCCGTCGAAGCGGACCCGCTGTTCGCCGGTATCGCCGGTATCGCCGAGATCGCCGAGAGCGGGCTCCGCCGCGCCGCCTTCCTCCTGCTCGACGCGGTGAGGAATGCCGTCCACTTCCACGAGCTTGCGGTTCCCCTGGGAGGCGAGGGAGACCCGCCAGCTCTTCTCGCCGCAGGCGAGGGACCGCCCGGTGCGGCCGGCGAGCCCGGCGCGCACTTCCAGAAGCCGGCCGTCCACCTCGATGCGGAAGAGGCCGTGGCCAAGGCAGGCCGTGCGCAGCCGATAGGTGTGGCCG
>JBAPYB010000446.1:0-30993 GCA_049284515.1 Thermoanaerobaculia bacterium | reverse complement strand
GGGTCGGCCAGCGAGCGGGCCACGAAGGTGCCGGCGCCGGCCCGGCTCTCGAAATATCCCTCCGCCAGCAACTGCTCGAAGGCGGTCAGCACCGGCAGGCGCGAGATCTGGAGCTCGGCCGCCAGGGCGCGCGTCGAAGGGAGCCGCTGCCCCGCGCCCAGGCGGCCCGCCAGGACGGCCTCGCGAAAGCCTTCATAGAGCTGGCGGTAGAGCGGTTTGGCCGCGGCGCGGTCGAGCGCCAGGAGGGGGACGATCCCGGAAGCCGCGCGCTTCATGCCGGGCACGATAGTGGTCCTGCCTGCTTCCCCGCAAGGGGCGAGTGGGCTGCAACTCTCCAGAGCCGGGCTGCGCGACCCGTGCGACGCGTCGCGCGACCGGCCGGATCCGCGAGGCGACCCGTCTCCCGGGTGCCGCGCCCCCTGGGTCGAGCTGTGCGACCCGAGAATTAAGCTGCGCGACCCGTGGGTCGAACTGCGCGACCCGAGAATTAAGCTGCGCGACCCGTGGGTCAAGCTGCGCGACCCAAGGGTCAAGAGCTCCGACCCTTGGGTCAAGAGTTCTGACCCTTGGGTCAAGAGTTCTGACCCTTGGGTCAAGAGTTCTGACCCTTGGGGTCAAGAGTTCTGTTGGGTCAAGAGTTCCGACCCTTGGGTCAAGAGCTCCGACCCGAGGGTCACGCTGCGCGACCCGTGGGGCGAGAGGAGCGCGTTTAACGAGGCGTTGAGCGGCCGTCGTGTTAGGCTTCGCGCCTTTCTGGGGGACCATGAAGCTCCATTCCAGCCGACTCCCGCTCACCCTGGGCGGCGCCGCACTCCTTCTGACGCTCGGCATCTGGGTCAACACCGGGACGCTCGCGCCCTATGGGGCGACGCTGAAGAACCCGCTGATCTGGGCGCCCTGCAACTACCCGCTGAACATCGACAACCCCCACTTCAAGGCGACGTTCCTGATGCTCGACGGCGCCCCTCGCGGCCAGTGGGCGTTCAGCCTCGTCCTCAGACGCATCCTCTATCCGCTCCTCGCCTACCCTCTCATGAAGCTGCTGGGGTTCGGCGCCGGCGGGCTCGTCACCAACGTCCTGCTGGCCGTGGGATCGCTCGCCGTCTTCTGGCTGGCGCTCGGCCGCCGGTTGGGGGGCGAGCCGCCGGCGGCCATCCTGGCTCTCCTCGCCACGTATCCGGGGTGGATGTACTGGGCCGGCCTCCCCTACTCCTACGCCATCATCGTTCCCGCGAGCCTGCTCTGCCTGGTACTGCTCTGGCGGCTGGAGACGCTCACCGGCTGGCCAGAGGCCTTGCTCGCGGGCCTTGCCATGGGAGTCCTGTTCACGGGCTACGACCTGCTGCCGTTCTTCGGCGTCGCGGGCGTCCTGCTGCTCCTCTACCGGCGGCTATGGGGCTTGTGCGCCGCCTTCGCCGTGGCCATGTCGATTCCACCCGCCCTGACCAGCGCCGTCCTCTGGCAGGTCTACCGGGTGCCGTTCCGCAACGGCAACACCGAGGCGTATTACAAGGTGTTCCGGAGCTACGTCTCCAAGGTGGACCTCTGGGCCTGGTGGTACTGGCTGCGCGCGTTCCCCTGGGCGGTGAGGGACAATTACTTCTTCAGCAATTTTCTGTTCCTGCCCGTGCTGGTGCTGTTGGTTTTGGGGATCCTGTGGGTCCAGCGGCTGCGGCTGGGAGCTCCCCCGCCCGAAGACCCTCACCCCTATCCCCTCTCCCGCCCCCTCCCACCCCCCACACCGGGAGAGGGGGACCCGGTTGGAGCCGCCTTGCCTTTCTCCCTCTTCTCCCGGTGTGGGGGGTGGGAGGGGGCGGGAGAAGAGGGCCGGGGTGATGAGGGTCTTCGCCGGCAGGCCACTGCGGATTCTGCCCTGCCCCCCGTACTCCGCCCCACGGAAATCTCCCTCGCCATCGCCGCCGTTCTCGTCTTCCTATTCCTGAACCTCTCCCCACCTTACGGCGGCTGGCAACTGCGCGGCTTCTGGGTGCCCCGGCTCTACCAGCCGGTCTTCGCGGCGATGGTGAGCGTCGTGGCGGCTTTCTTTCAGACCCGCGCCGCGATCCTTCCTCAGGTCTGGCAGCGGGGAATGTGGGCCGCTCTCGGCCTCGTCGTGGCCCTCCAGGCCTGGGTGGTGTTCGCGCCGGTGCTGGGAGCGCCGGAGCTCAGCGGCGAAATCTACCTCCGCTTCTACCACCACGCCTCCCGGCCGTTCTATGCCGAGAATCTCGAGAAGTTGGGAACCCGGCCCGTGGGGTTCTGCAGCAGCCCGTAAAGGGTTCATGTACTCTTATCCCACATGACCGCCCTGATTGACCGCCCTTTGCCGGCAGCTCCCGCGGAGCCGGCGCGTTGCGATCCGGCCGAGGAGACCTACCGCCGGGAGCGCATTGCCCACTGGGACGCGGTCGCTCGCCGCTGGGAGGGCCGGCCGGGCCTCGCGGGGGCGTACCATCGGCGGCTCGAACGGGTTTACCGCCACCAGGTGCCGCCCGGGCTGCGGGTGCTGGAGGTCGGCTGCGCTACGGGCGACCTGCTCGCCGCCCTGGAGCCGGCCGTGGGAGTGGGGATCGACTTCTCGGACGAGATGGTGCGGCGGGCCGCCGGCCGCCACTCCGGCCTGCGCTTCCTCGCCGCCGATGCCCACGACCTCTCCGCGCTCGCCGGGGAGACCTTCGACGTCGTCATTCTCTCGGACCTGATCAACGACGCCTGGGACGTGCAACGATTGCTGGGGCAGATCGCGCCGCTAGCCACCCGGCGGACGCGGGTGATCCTCAACTTCTACAGCCGCCTCTGGGAGCTGCCGCTCGCCCTCGCCCAGCGCCTGGGGCTCGCCCGGCCCTTCCTCCTACAGAACTGGCTCACCCTGGGCGACGTCGAGAACCTGCTGCGGCTGGCCGGCTTCCAGACCATCCGCAAGACGCAGGAGGTGCTGCTGCCGCTGTCCATCCCCCTGCTGGCGCCATTCTGCAACCGCGTCCTCGCCCGGTTGTGGCCCTTCCGCCACCTGTGCCTCAGCAACCTGGTGGTGGCCCGGCCGGCGCCGCGGCCCCTGCCGGCGGAGCCCGTGGTCTCCGTCGTCGTGCCGGCCCGCAACGAGGAGGGGAACATCGCCAACATCTTCGCGCGCACGCCGGAGATGGGCGCCGGCACCGAGCTGATCTTCGTCGAGGGGCACTCCACCGATGCCACCTGGGAGGCCATCGGCCGCGAGATGGGGACCCATCCCCAACGGCGGGCCGTGGCCTTCCGCCAGACCGGCAAGGGCAAGGGCGACGCCGTGCGCCTCGGTTTCGCGCAGGCGAGCGGCGACGTGCTGATGATCCTCGACGCCGACTTGACCGTGCCGCCCGAGGACCTCCCCCGCTTCTACGAGGTGCTGCGCTCAGGCGCGGGCGAATTCGTCAACGGTGTGCGGCTCGTCTACCCCATGGAGAAGGAGGCGATGCGCTTCGCCAACCTGCTGGGCAACAAGTTCTTCAGCCTCGCCTTCTCCTGGCTCCTCGGCCAGCGCATCAAGGACACGCTGTGCGGCACCAAGGTCCTGCGCCGGCCCGATTACGAGACCCTCGCCGCCAACCGCTCCCACTTCGGTGACTTCGATCCGTTCGGCGACTTCGACCTCCTGTTCGGCGCCGCCAAGCTCAGTCTGGAGATCGTCGAGGTGCCGGTGCGCTACCGCGAGCGCACCTACGGCACCACCAACATCCAGCGCTGGAGCCACGGCTGGCTGCTGCTCAAGATGTGCGCCTTCGCCGCCGGCCGGATCAAGTTCATCTGATCCCCTGATCCAGGGAGAGGGTATTGAGACAGGCACCTCCGCCCGGGCATGAATGCCGGGGCTATGAGCGGCGCCGGATGAATCCGGCTTTAAGTCCCCTTCAGGGGGCGCTGTTCCTAGCCCTGGCATTCATGCCCGGGCGAAGGTCGGCGGTGCGCGCACTTTCCAGGGACTCTCCGAGGATTATTTGATGGGACTTTTCGCGCGCTGGCTCGCCCACCCGCTCACCAGCGGCCTCGACGTCGACGATCCGCGCACCACCCACCTGCGCCGGCAGATCCTCACCGAGAAGCCTTTCCTGCGCCGCATCTACGAGGAGTGGTACGAGTCCCTCGCCGCTTCGCTGCCGGCCGGCGAGGGGCGCGTGCTGGAGCTCGGAACGGGCGCCGGCTTTCTCGCCGATCATGTGCCGGGGCTGCTGCGTTCGGAGGTGTTCTTCAATCCCGGGTCGGACCTGGCGCTCGACGGGCTGGCGCTGCCGTTCGCCGCCGGAGCGCTGCGCGGCATCGTGATGACGAACGTCCTCCACCACCTGCCGCGCCCCCTCTGCTTTTTCGCCGAGGCGGCCCGGGCGGTGCGCCCCGGCGGCGTCGTGGCCATGGTCGAGCCGTGGGTCACGGGCTGGTCGCGACTGATCTATACCCGGCTCCACCACGAGCCGTTCCTGCCCGCGGGAGATTGGGAGATCCCGGCCGGCGGGCCGCTCTCGGGAGCCAACGGCGCCCTGCCGTGGATCCTCTTCGAACGCGACCGCGAGCGGTTCGAGCGCGAGGCGCCGGCCTGGCGGGTGCGCTCGGTCGAACCGATCATGCCTCTGCGCTACCTTGTCTCCGGCGGCATCTCCCTGCGCAGTCTGGCGCCGGCCGCGAGCTATCCCCTCTGGCGCGGGCTCGAACGGGCGCTCTCGCCGTGGTCCCACCGCCTCGCCATGTTCGCCCACGTGGTGCTCGAACGGAGACCGGAGTGAAAGGCGACCCCATCGTCCCTGTCGTCCACCGCCTGGGCCGGATCGTCACTCGCACGCTCCTCTCGCCCGCCCTGCGCGACCGGCCTCTAGCCCGCGCCCTCTACGCGCGGCTCTATCTGCTGGGCAAGCGGATCGCCGAGCGGGGCGAGCAGCGGTTCTTCCGCGAGCAGGTGACGCCCGGCATGGTGGTCTTCGACGTCGGGGCCAACCTCGGCTTTTACACCTCGCTCTTCGCGGACCTCGTGGGCCCGGCCGGCCGCGTCCACGCCTTCGAGCCCGACCCGTTGAGCTTCGGCATCCTGCGCCGCCGCACGGCCCGGCGCGCCAACGTCGCGGCGAATCAGGCGGCTGCAGGCGATCACTCGGGCACCGTCACCCTCTACTGTAACCGCTCGAACCGCGCCGACAATCGGGTCCACGCCTCGCTGGGAAACGAGACTGCCGAGACGGCCGAGGTGCTGCTGACGACGCTGGACGACTATTGCGACGCAGCCGGAGTCGATCGCATCGACGCTGTGAAAATGGATATTCAAGGCGCCGAGATCGAGGCCCTGCGGGGATTCCGGCGGACTCTGGCCCGCATTCAACCGCGATGGCTCCTGATCGAATTTTCCCCCGAGCACCTGCGCGCCGCCGGATCGGGGCCGGAGGATTTCTGGTCGATCCTGGACGAGCTCGGCTTCGAGCCCTGGGCGTTCGGCGACGACAGTAAAGCCTTCCGGATTGAGGACCGCGCCGCCTTCGCGCGACGCTACGAGAGGGGCTATACCGATGTCTGGGCACGGCGGAAACTGTGAAAGGAAGAGCGGCCGATCGTGGCCACCCCGAGGCTTCCGAGAGTGCTTCCCGCCCTTTAGAAGAACCGAAATCGACCGTGCCAGCAGACCGTCGTCGCCTCCTATCTCTGGCGAAGATTATCGTGGCCTACGAATAGTCTTAGTAAGGGTCAAAGGATATCTTTGATCCGGATATGGTGGAGTTTGAGCATGATCCAGCTCGACGCCCGTTGCTAGTCGCATCTTCCATGTTACCTGAAAGATTACTTCGGGGATGCGACGAACGACAGCAGCTTCTAGCCTGGGTCGCCACAAAACGTTCTTGTGGACACCGCCGTGATAATCGGCGGAACGCTCGATAGTTGCCGTAAGCATAACACCCTTCGAAGTGCATGTCAGGTCGGTTGTAACTATTCTCGAATCCATCGATCCGAGAATAGGCCCGACGGCAACAACAGTTACAGCATTCTCCTGCATGTTCTGGCTGGACACTAATAACAGGGCCGGCTTAATATTGGAGCCATCCTCCTTCGTTTCGAGAAGGACCTCTCTCTCCTGCTGTACCAGCACTTCAACGGAGTCAACCGCTACTCCGGGGCACTTTACGGATTTCCCTACATTCTCATTGGCTCCCACCAAGAAGAGCCCACACACGATGCCGAACGGTGCATATAGGAGCACCCTTAAAACCTCTAGTAGCTTTATCTTTCGCATGTCAACCTTCAAGCAGAGTTCCTTGGGGGCGGCGCGACTTGGCTATCAGCCTCATCGCCGATGCAATCAATAAGAGCGCCAATACAATTAATCCCCAGTCCGACAAGGTGGGGATCGCCTGAACTCCGACTCCGCCGCCATTGACCGTTGTGATAACAAAACCATTATACTCATAGTCAGTAATGTTGTTGACACTAGTGATGGTCACGCCACCAGTTCCACTGCCCGGATCAGCAGGCATATCAGTCTTTTTGATATGAACACCACCAGTCGTTCCATTGAAATCACTGGTCCAAGTGAAACCTATCTTAAGATCAACAGCGGTGCCGTCAGCCTTGACCCCAGCAAGATGAGTCATGTAACCACCGAAGCTACCAGCAGGTTCAGTCATGTTATTACAATCCGGAGTACCTGCAGAAGAACCTCCTGGCAGGCAGCCATCGCCTGGTGCGTCATGGAAGGTCAGCGTAAAACCACCCGTTTCATGGCCGAGTAATTCCGTCGCCACATCGTAATAAAACGGATAACTATTATCTGGCGCTGCGCTGTAAGTGTATCCTCCTCCAGGGGGAGGATCACTGTACGGAACTCTGCTACTGCTCAGATTGACAGGGCCATGGATCGTAGCATCAAATGCACCACCAATATTTCGGGCGAAAAACATGCTGGGGTTATCTTGGTGCGTAATCTTTTGAAGCCAGTCAAAGTTTGTAAAATTGCAATATTGGGCCGCTTGCTGTAGATTAAAACCAAGATTCGGCGTGAAGCTGGCATCTATGTTAGGCCCTGACGCAACGTGCATTACCGAGTTATTGATAATTGAAGAGCAAGACGTAGCGGCAGTGATAGCATTCTCCAGAGAGAAATACCCCATTCCGCCACCCGCAGGGATCGGCGTAATGAAGTTCACCATTCCCGAGGTCTGAGCAGCGTTGATGTTCGTAAAATAGGCATTGGGGCCCCCGTATCCCGTAGAATCCCTTGGATTCCCCGAAATGCCATAGCTAACGAGACCATCACCATCGAAGGCAAAGACTGCTATACCCGAGGCCACCCCAAGAGCACTGACCGGTAAGCTGCTGTTATTAACGACTCCCACCAGAGTGTCATCAGCACCATCATAAGGACCCTGGCCTGTGACGGCAACAGAGGCCCCAGAATCGGTGACAGTGATAATCACACCGCAACCAGTGTCTTGTCCGACAGCCGGACACTGGGCATTAACAGGGCCACCTGCAGCGGCAATCATAGCAAGACTTATGGCAATCGGCAAGATCACTTTCATGTGTTCTCCTTGAGTACGGGCAACCGAACAGCCCAAATAGGGAAATTGATATATAGATTCACATTGCTACAGCCGGCTTCCACTCCTTCGGACAGCTTCGACATTGGAACTCATGTTAGAACTATTGCGGCAGTTTGTCAACTCCGTGCGCACCAATCTTAGAGTTGCCTTCAGCTTAAATTGATGTCTTTGATGATATCTATTTGGCGACACATCTATCGCCAGATACCGACAGGGGGCGGAAACGGAGGAGTTTATATTATGCGGGGGGCGCAAGAGCGCGCTCTTCACCTCTTCCGCTGTGAGGACCACTGGCAGCTTCTGCCTCCTCCGAATCAACGGTTCGGCGGTGATCGTTCCAGGCCGTGCTAGAGTCTCTGCCCTGAAAATGGCGATCGACATCCCCCGCTCCGCCCGTATCTACATCGCCGGTCACCGTGGACTGGTCGGCTCGGCCATCATCCGCCGGCTGCGCCAGAAGGGATTCGAGAACTTCCTCACCGCCAGCCGCGAGCAGTTCGATCTGCGCGTCCAGGCGGCGGTGTCCTACTGGTTCCGATCCTACCGGCCGAGTACGTCTTCCTGGTCGCCAGCACAGTCGCCAACTCCCGCACGGCGAGGCGGGCCAACGTGACCGTGAACCCGGCGGCGCGCGGAGGTCGGGGCACTGCGGGGATTCCGCCGGACCCTGGCGCGCACCCGGCCGCAATGGCTCTTGATCGAATTTTCCCCCGAGCACCTGCGCGCCGCCGGATCGGGGCCGGAGGATTTCTGGTCGATCCTGGACGAGCTCGGCTTCGAGCCCTGGGCGTTCGGCGATGGCGGTAAAGCCTTCCGGATCGAGGACCGCACCGCCTTCGCTCAGCGCTATGAGACGGGCTATACGGATATTTGGGCGCGGCGACCGTAGAGAGGCACGCCGACGCTGGCGGGGCCCGACAGGTCGGCTCCTCCCTCCCGTGAGAGAGGAGCCGTGAGGTATTCTTGACTACTGCTTCCGGGAGCCTCGGCCTGCCTTGGCGGCTTCGGCCGCTACCGGAGTGCCGCAGGGAGCGAACCGGAACTCTTGTGCGCCGAATCCGCTCGTGTAGTACCAGGCCGAGTCAGGCCAGATCCCTTTGAGCTTGTAGGCTTCGACACAACTGCTGTTGCCCGGGCTGGGATTAACCAGAGTGAACTCGACGAGGATTCCGTTCTCGGTGTACGTGTAGCTGCCGAGGAGAGGCCAGGTGCCCCCGCTGCAGCCCTGAGCGCTGGTCGCCGAGCCGGTGATGTAGTGATGAGTGGTGTCGAGGTTGTAATTGTACTGGTTTCCGTACTGGTCCTGAACGCAATTGGTTGTTTCAAAAGCTACACCCATGACAATCTCCTTTTCAGGCGGGGGTTGACGCAGCGCCTCCCTGTCGACAGGAGGCCAGTAGGATCGGCCACGCCGGTCTGTCTGATGCTGCTGTGATCGCCTGAAAGCCGATAAAGCAAGTTGTGGGCCAGGCTGGTCGCCCTCGGTTCAACGCGGGTGATGCCGTGCATCCCTCGGACTCCGCCCGGACTGAATGTCTTACTGGAGAGATACAGTATATCTGAATAGATAGACTCTCGCCCGCTGGATCGCGCCCACTGTCTCCCTGCACCTGAGGGCGACCGCGATCAGAACGGCGACGACCGGCACAAAGAGAGCAAGCAGAACAAACTCCGCGATCCGCTCGAGCCCTTCGTACTCGCAGATGCGAGAGAGCCTGAATTCGACGTGGTACGCGGAAGCCGCCGGGCTGCCGCGGAGGACCTTGACGGTCACGGAATATTTTCTGAAGGGCGTTCCGGTGAAGTGGGTGAGCTTGTAGACGTCGACGGGACCCGCCCCGGCGGTGCCGCTGACGATCCAATCACGATCGCGCTGGATCGTCCCTCGCTCCCGCAAGACGACCCGACCGGCGCCATCCTCGATCTCGATCTCGACCTCAGGCGGAACGCCTTGCCACAGGTGCTGATCGGCTTGGTCGTACCACTCAAAATCCACTGGCACGGGGCCGGCGACGACGAATGAAGGACCATACTCCTCGTTGGCGAGCCGCCGGGCCTCGACGCGTACCGCGCCCGGACGGTCCAACCGCACCGGAGCGCTGCAGGCGACGCAGGTATCGCTGAGCCAGGACGCCCACGCGAGAAAGATCGCGAAGATGGCGGCAACGACGACGAGGTAGGTGAACCACACGCGGCGTGGGGACATGGTCGGTGTTCAATCTCCGACGCCCAGAAGCTCCGGCAGGACCTCCTCCGCCTTCCCGAGGTAGACCTCCTGGAAGGCCCGGTTCGGCGGGTCCATGGGCTCCAGGTTGACGTAGATGGTGCGGGCTCCCGCGTACTCGGCGGCCAGGACGAAGTTGGCGGCCGGGGTGACGAGGCCCGAGGTGCCGATGGCGAGGAAGAGGTCGCAGTCGCGCAGCGCCCGGCGAACCGTCCAGTCGGCGTCGGCGGCGATGGGCTCGCCGAACAGGACGATGTCCGGCCGCAGGACGCTGCCGCAGCGGGGACAAACCGGCACCTGGTCGGCGTGGGCGGCTTCGTCGGCGAAGGGCTGGAGGTCGCAGGCGTCGTTGCTGCAACGGGTGAGGCGGAGGTTGCCGTGCAGCTCGACGACGTTGCGGCTCCCCGCCCGGTGGTGCAAGCCGTCCACGTTCTGGGTGATGAGGAGGAAGCGCTGGTCCGGCCGGAGCCGCGCCTCCAGCCGCGCCAGGGCCAGGTGCGCGGCATTGGGCTCGGCGGCGCGGAGGCTCTCCCGCCGGGAGCCGTAGAGCCGCCAAGTCGTCTGGGGTCGCGCCCGGAAGCTGCGGATGTGGCCGTACTCCTCGACGTTGTACTCCTCCCAGACGCCGCCGGGGCCACGATAGGTGCGGAGGCCGGAGCCGGCCGAGACTCCGGCTCCGGTGAGGACGACGATGTTCTGATAGCGGGCGACGTCGATACGCGTGGTCATCGATTTCGGTGCCTCGGGGACGTCGTTCCGTGGTCCCGGCACTGCGCTCCATTGTACGCGCCAGGAGCCGCCAACGCCGTGGGGGGCCGTGGTAAAGTTCTCCCCTCAGAGATGGCGATCGACATCCCCTGTTCTGCCCGCGTCTACGTCGCCGGTCACCGTGGACTGGTGGGCTCGGCCATCGTCCGCAGGCTGCGCCGGGAGGGATTCGAGAACCTCCTCACCGCCAGCCGCGAGCAGCTCGACCTGCGCGATCAGGCGGCGGTGAATTACTGGTTCCGGGCCAACCGGCCGGAGTACGTGTTCCTGGTCGCGGGCACGGTGGGCGGCATCCTCGCCAACTCCACCCGACCGGCGGAGTTCATCTACGACAATCTGATGATCCACGCCACGGTGGTGCAGGCCGCCCACCTCCACGGCGTCCGCCGGCTGCTCTACCTGGGAAGCTCCTGCATCTACCCGCGGGAGTGCCCCCAGCCGATCCGCGAGGAGTATCTGCTCACCGGCCTGCTGGAGCCCACGAACGAGCCCTATGCCGTCGCCAAGATCTCAGGGATCAAGCTCTGCCAGGCCTATCGCCGGCAATATGGCTGCGACTTCATCTCGGCCATGCCGACCAATCTCTACGGTCCACACGACAACTTCGATCTCCAGAGCTCCCACGTGCTGCCGGCGCTGATGCGCCGCTTCCACGAGGCCCGCGCCAACGGCCAGGACGAGGTGACGGTGTGGGGCACGGGCGCGCCCCGGCGCGAGCTGCTGCACGTCGACGACCTCGCCGACGCCTGCCTCTTCCTCATGCGCCACTATGAGGAAGACCAGCACATCAACGTCGGCACCGGGGAGGATCTGAGCATCCGCGAGCTGGCGGAGACCCTGCGCGCGGTGGTGGCCCCCGGCGTGCGGCTCGCCTTCGACACGACGAAGCCGGATGGCATGCCCCGCAAGCTGCTCGACGTCAGCCGGTTGCACCGGCTTGGATGGCGGCACCGGATTGGGTTGGGGGAGGGGATCGAGAGCACCTATGCGTGGTTTCGGGAGAGTTATGCGGAGGCGGTGGGGGTATGACTCTGCCTTGAGAGCCTAGGGTTTCCCCATGAAGACCAACGCCGCCCGGCTCCTCGACTCCCTCGGTATCGCCTACGAGCTGCGCGACTACGAGGTCGACCTGGAGGACCTCTCGGCGGAGACCGTGGCGCGCAAGATCGGCCTGCCTCCCGAGCAGGTGTTCAAGACCCTGGTGGCGCGCGGCGACCGCTCGGGGGTGCTGCTGGCCGTGGTTCCCGGCGACGCGGAGCTGGACCCGAAGGCCCTGGCCCGGGTTTCGGGCGACCGCAGAGTCGAGGTGGTGCCCCTGCGCGAGGTGACGCCCCTCACCGGCTACGTGCGGGGCGGCGTGACGGCGCTCGCCGGCAAGAAGGACTACCCCGTCTTCGTGGACGAAACCTTCGAGCTGTTCGACGTCGTCTCCATCTCCTCCGGAGCGCGGGGCACCCAGCTCGTGCTCGCCCCCGCCGACTATCTGCGCGCCGTGCGCGGCACCGTGGGGGCGATCTCCAAACCCAAAGAGTGACCCAAGGGGTAGAATGGCGGCCGAGTCTTGCTCCGCGTCATGTCCGATCCCACTCGCACTCCCGCCGCCGAGCTCATGCGGCAGCTCGGGTTCCGGTTTCCGACCCGCGGCCCCCTCACGGGCATGGACGGCGAACGGCCGGCCACGACGCGGAAGTACCTGCACGTCACCAACGGCGACTCCGCGGCCGAGACCCTCCGGGAATCCGGCGTCGGCGGCGTCGTCACCATCACGGCGGACGTGCTGCACGAGGGGCCTGCTCCCGCCGGCCTCGCTCCGGAACGGTGGCGCAAGGTGCGCGCCCGCTACCTCGCCGAGAGCGGCTACGGCGACTACGACTCCTGCCTCGCCCAGCTCACGCGGTGGGACCGCACGCTGGAGGACTTCCGCCCCTACGACGAGATCGTCCTCTGGTTCGAGCACGACCTGTTCGACCAGCTCCTGCTCGTCCGCGCCCTCCACGGCTTCGCCGGCCGCAACCTCGGCGGCACCGAGCTGTCGCTGATCTGCATCGGCGAAATGCCGGGGATCGTCCCCTTCCACGGCCTGGGCCAGCTCTCGCCGCCGCAGATGGCGAGCCTGCTCGAACGCCGGCAGCGGGTCAACGAGGGGCAGAAGCTCCTCGGCCGCGACGCCTGGCGGGCCTTCTGCGCCCCCGATCCCGCGGGCCTCGAGGCGCTGCTGCGGCACGACCTCTCCCCGCTCCCCTTCCTGGCCGGAGCCCTGCGCCGCCACCTGGAGGAGTTCCCATCGACCTTCAACGGCCTCTCCCGCAGCGAGCGCCAGATCGTCCGCGTCCTGGCGGATGGGGAGGCCACGTTCGAGGAGCTGTTCCGCGGCACGCAGCGCCTGGAGGAGCGGGTCTACATGGGCGATTCCTCGGTCCTGCGGGTGCTGCGCGAGCTCGCGTCCTCCCCCCGCCCGCTCGTCCGCCTGGAGCCGGCCCTCAACGGCTCGCCCTATCCCCAGCGGATCGCCCTCACCACGACGGGGCGCGACGTCCTCGACGGGCGCGACGACTGGGTACGCATCCGCGGCATCGACCGCTGGCTGGGCGGCGTCCACCTCCAGGGCCGGGAGTCCGCCTGGCGGTGGTACGAGGCCGGCCGGCGGCTGGTACGCACCGCGCAGCCCCTCCCCGCCTGAAGCTCGGCCCCACCGTCTTGCGCAGAGGACGCGGCGTCCACAGAAGCGTTCACTTCAGCGGTCCCCCAGAGGCCAATAATGCGTCCAAAAGCCCCATTTTCCGGGCTTTTGGGCCATGGCATCCCCTTTGCTCCGTGGATCGGATGGACACGGTTTCACCCATCCGTCCCGCGGCGAGCCGTTTTCGCCGCGCGGTCACCCGGGGGAGGCCGGGCCTCACCCGCCCGGCTTCCCTTCCCTCCCTCCGGCTTCTCCGACATCGTCTCAGGCCCCCTTGACGGCCCGGCGGCTGAATGTAAGGATCTCCTCATTCATGTCTGAATCACTCCGCAGCTTCGTCGACGAGCTCAAGTGGCGGGGGCTCCTCAGTGACGTCACGCCGGGAGCGGACGCCGCCATGCGCAGCGCGCCGGTCGTGGGGTACATCGGCTTCGATCCCTCGGCCTCCAGCCTGCACGTGGGCAGCCTCGTTCCCGTCATCTCCCTGGCCCGCATGCAGCGGTTCGGCCACTCGCCCATCGCCATCGCCGGCGGCGGCACGGGCCTCATCGGCGATCCGGCCGGCAAGAAGAGCGAGAGACCGCTGCTCACCATCGACCAGGTCGAGAACAACCTGGTGGGCATCAAGAAGCAGCTCAGCCGGTTCCTCGATTTCGACCGTCCCCGCAACGCCGCCCGCATCGTCAACAACGCCGACTGGCTGACCACGGTGCCGCTCACCGACTTCCTGCGTGACGTCGGCAAGCACTTCAAGGTCAACGCCATGCTGAACCGCGATTCGGTCAAGCGCCGGTTCGAGTCGGAGGAGGGCATCTCCTTCACCGAGTTCAGCTACATGCTCCTCCAGGCCTACGACTTCCTGGTCCTCTACCAGCGCTACGGCTGCACCCTGCAGATGGGGGGGACCGACCAGTGGGGCAACATCGTCGCCGGCGTGGACCTGATCGGCCGCGTCGAGGACGTGAAGGCGCACGGCATCGTCTTCCCCCTGGTCACCAGCGCCAGCGGCGAGAAGTTCGGCAAGACGGAGGCGGGCACCATCTGGCTCGACCCGGAGCGCACCTCGCCCTACCACTTCTACCAATTCTGGCTGCGCACCGACGACCGGGACGCGGTCAAGTACCTCAAGTTCTTCACCTGGCTGGGGCAGGAGGAGATCGGCGAGATCGAGCGCCAGTTCCAGGCCACCCCCGAGGCGCGGGAGGCCCAGCGGCGGCTCGCCGAGGAGGTGACCGGCATGGTCCACGGCGACGAGGCCCTCGGGCACGCCCAGCGGACCTCCCAGCTCTTCTTCAGCGAGGACGTGGCGACCCTCTCCGCGGACGAGATCCTCCAGGTGGTCCACGAGGCCCCGTCCACCGACCTGCCGGCCTCCGAGCTCGCCGGCGCCGGCATGGCGCTCTCCGACCTGCTCGTCCGCACCGGCCTGGCGTCGTCGAAGAACGAAGCCCGCCGCTTCATCGAGGCAGGGAGCATCTACCTGAGCAACCGCCCGCTCACCGACCCGCGCCACGCCATCGGGATGGCGGACAGCATCGACGGGAAGATCCTGCTGCTGCGCCGGGGCAAGAACAACTACCACCTGGTCAGGATCGTCCCCTGAGGTCCGGAATGGGCGGACTGTGAACGCTCTCTTGGCGGACCTGAAAACGAGCATCCTGCAGCACCCCCCCCTGAGTCTGCCCAAAAAGCGCCGGGTCGAGCTGTTGTTAGGCAATGATCGGGAGATCGGCCGCGAGGTCCACTCGCAGGAGAAACGGGTGGGAATCACCCCGGACCAGGTCCGCGATTTGCGCGGCTTCTTTAGCGACCTCTGGCTGGACTTGAGCGTCCTCGTCGTCCAAGGTGCGGGTCAGCGTGCGGGCTTCTCAGACGCGGACTACGTGGCCGCCGGGGCCGAGATCCTCACTCCGGAGGAGCTGGAGTACCAAGACGGGCCGCCCGACGTAGTCCACGCCCTCAAGGAGCCTTCCCGCTACGAGAGCGGAATACCCGGTCCGTTCTGCCGGATCGGGGCCCTCCACACCGGCGACTTCCATTCGGACAGCGGTCTCGCCAGCCTGCTCGAGAAGCGGCACATCGCGATTTTCGACGGCTCGCACACCGGGGCTCCGGGCGCCTTTCGCATCCCGATCCGCGGCGGCATGTCCATCTTCGCCGGCAAGATCGCGGCGGAGTGGGTCCTCGAGCACCTGCAGCACCGCCATCTCTCCGGGCGGGCCGTGGTGGTGGGCGCCGGCAACGCTGGGCAGGCGGCCGTTTCCAAGCTCGCCGAGCGGGATGACGTGACCGAGGTCCACCTGCTCAACTCCGACGAGTACCCGGCGCGGCTGGAGCAGATCCGCGCCAATTTTGCAGCGGAGCCGAAGGTGAAGATCTATGGGATCCGGGGCACCAATCATCCGCAGCTCGTCCAATCGCTGACCGGCGCGGAGGCCGTCATCTTCGCCGTGGCTCGGCCCGGCGAGGAGGCCCCGCGGGTCGTCCACATCGAAACCCTGGAGGAGCGACTCGCCGATGGCGCCGTCGTCGTGGACATCTCGATCGACGAGAAGGGCGCCATCCACGACCCCGCGATTCCGCGTTCCTGGACCAGCAGGGAGATCATCGACCATTTCAGCAAGGTCCTCGGCAGCCATCGCAACCGCGTCTACCACGCCATCACCAACATGCCTCGCGCTTATCCGAAGGAAGCCAGCGTGGCCCACGGCGAGGCGATCCTCCCCTACCTCGCGACGCTGCTGTTCCTGGCGGCCCGGGAGGAGGGCGCCGCGGGCGTCGCCCAGTACCTGGAGCGGCGGCCTTTCGAGGGCCACAGCCTCGATCCCCGGAGCGTGGGGCCGGACCGGGTGCTCGACGCGCTGGTCCAGGACCTCCGCAACGGCATGGCCTTCTACCCCCATGACGGCAGGATCGTGATGGCGGATACGGTAGCCGACCGCGCGGGCGTCTTCGACTTCCTCTACCGGCGGAAAATTCCTTTCGAATTTTCCTCGCCCTCCGCGCCGGTTGGTAGCGAGGCGGACCGGGAAAGAGAGAAGTCGGCCTTCAGCGTGTTCCCCGATCCGATCCGGAACTGCCTCTCCTATGCCGTGGACCACGGTGCGGTGTTCACGTTCCTCTCCCATCCCGGCATCGGCGACGCCAAGCGGGCCTTGGGCGCCGGGCCGGACCAAGTGCTTAAATGCCTCGTGTTCCGCGCCGACGAGAACTATGTCGCCGCTATCTGCACCGGCCGCAAGCATGTGCTGGAGGAGCGCCTGCGGGAGCTGACGGGCGTCCGGGAAGTGCATCTCGCCTCGCCGGACGAGGTCCTCCAGGTGACGGGCCATACCGCGGGCGGAGTGCCTGCCGTTCAGGTCTTCGCCGCGGTCTCGGCCATCTACGTCGACGAGGCCGTGATGCAGCAAGAGGCAGTATATAGCTCGGGTGGCACTGAGTTCGCCAGCATGCGGATCGCGCCCGCCACTTTGAAGGAGCTTGGTGGTCGCGTCGTCAGCATCACGTGGTCAGCTCCTGCCATCGCTGGTCCTGAATTCGAGTTCGACTTGTTCATCTGTCATTCCAGTGAAGATAAAGAGGCATTTGTAGAGGCCCTCGCTCGCCGATTGAAAGAACGGAATCTTCAAGTCTGGTACGACTCGTTCAAACTAAAGTTAGGAGATCGACTCCGCCCCGCTATCGATGGTGGGCTCTCCCGTTCCCGCTTCGGCATTGTAATACTCTCACCGAGTTTCTTTCGGAAGGACTGGACAAGGCGAGAATTGGAGGGACTTCTCGCGCTGGAACGCGGCGGACGCAAGGTAATCTTGCCACTCTGGCACGGCGTCACCTATGAAGATGTCACTCGATTCAGTCCAATGCTCGCCGACCGAGTAGCGCTAGATAGCAGTCTACCACTGGACAAAATTGTGGATCAGATTCTGGAGGTTGTTCGTGAGTAACGTCCTCGGCAGGAATGAGCTTCTCGAGCTGCTTAAAACCAGCATTCTCCAGCATCACCCTCTGCGCTCGCCGAGGAAACGCACGGTCGAGCTGATTCTCGGCAACGATCGCGAGATCGGACGCGAAACCCACTCGCAGGAGAAACGCGTGGGGATCACTCCTGAACAGGTGACTCAGCTCTTCGCCTTCTTCAAAGAAGTGGGAGTGAGCCTCAGCGTCCTCGTCGTCCAGGGTGCGGGCCAGCGTGCGGGTTTCGGCGACTCAGACTACGTGGCGACTGGGGCCGAGATCGTGACTCCCGAGGAGCTCCCCCACCACGACGCGCCTCCGGACGTGGTCCACGCGCTCAAAGAGCCCTCCCGCTACGAGAGCGGAATCCCTGGTCCGTTCTGCCGGATCGGCGCCCTCCACACCGGCGACTTCCACTCCGAGGGCGGCTTGGCGGGGCTCCTCAGGAAAAGGGATGTCGCGATCTTCGACGGCTCCCACATCGGTGCGCCGGACGCTTTTCGCATCCCGATCCGCGGCGGCATGTCCATCTTCGCGGGCGAGATCGCGGCGGAGTGGGTGCTCGACCACCTGCGGTACCGGCACGCCGCGGGAAGGGCCGTGGTGGTGGGCGCCGGCAACGCGGGCAAGGCGGCCGTCCGCAAGCTCGCCGCCGCGCCCGAGGTGACCGAGGTCCACCTGATCGATTCGGCGGAAGATCCCGCGCGCCTCGACCAGATCCGCGCCGAGCTGGCGGACGAGCCGAAGGTTCGGGTCGAGGGGATCACCGGCACCGATCATCCCCATCTCCTCCACTCGCTCGACGAGGCGGTGGCCGTCGTCTTCGCCGTGGCCCGTCCCCGTGAGGCAGCGCCGAAGGTGGTCCACGTCAACAGCCTGAAGCAGCGGCTGGCCGACGGCGCCATCGTCGTGGATATCTCGATCGACGAGAAAGGCGCCATCCACGACCCCGAGATCCGCAGGACCTGGTCGCTCGAGCAGATCATCGAGCACCTGACCCGATCCCTCGGCAGCAGCCGCAACCGGGCCTACCGCGCCCTCGCCAACATGCCGCGCGCCTATCCGCGGCAGGCGAGCGCCGCCCACGGCGAAGTGGTGCTGCCCTATCTGGCGACCCTGCTCTTCCTGGCGGCCCGGGAGGGGGGCGCCGCGGGGGCCATCCGGTACCTGGAGAGTCGAACCGTCGACGGCCGCAGCCCGGACCCTCTGAAGGTGGAGCCGGCCCGGGTCCTCGACGCCCTCGTCCAGGACCTGCGCAACGGCATGGCCTTCTACCCCCACGGCGCCAGGCTCGTGGTCTCGGCCACCGTCGCCGACCGGGCGAGCGTCTTCGACTTCCTCTATAAACAGGAGATCTCCTTCGAATTCTCCGCGCCCGCCGCGCCGGTCCGCAGCGAAGCGGACAAGGAGAGGGAAAAGACGGCCTTCAGCGTATTCCCTCCCCCCATCCGGGAGTGCCTCACCTATGCCCTCGATCAGAGGCTGCAGTTCACGGTGATCTCCCATCCGGGGCTCGACGGCACGCGGACCGAGAACGCCGAGCGCGCCCTGGGAGTCGGGACGGACAAGGTGCTCAAGTGCCTCATCTTCCGGGCCGACGACCGCTTCGTCGCCGCCGTCTGCACCGGCCGCAAGCACGTCCTGCAAGAGACCCTGCGAGAGCTGACCGGAGCCCGGGAGGTCAAGCTCGCCACCGCCGACGAGGTGCTGAAGGTGACGGGCCACACCAAGGGCGGCGTCCCGGTCGTTCAGGTCTTCGCCATGGACGAGGTCGCGGCGGTCTACGTGGACGAGGAGGTGATGACGCGGGATGCGGTCTACGGCTCGGCAGGCACGGAGTTCGCGGGCATGCGCATCGCACCCGGGGCCCTGAAGGCCCTGGGCGGCCGCGTCGTGCGCATCACCCCGGAGGACAGCCGGCTGCGGAAAAACGAGAAGAAGGTCCGCAAGCTCCTGAAGGACATCGAGGAGGCTCTCGAAGGAGACGACGACGCGCTGGCCTCCCAGGCCCTCGGCGGCCTCCAGCACATCCTGGAAGAGCCGGCGGCCAAGCTCAGTAGCTGAAGTTACAATATCCGCCTCCATGAACCCCTCCGATCCCCTCTCCACCCTGCGCGACTCGCTCGCCGAGATCGACCGCGCCCTGCTCGAATTGCTGCGGCGGCGCATGGACCTCGCCGCCGAGATCGGGCGGATCAAAGCCGAGGCCGCCATGCCGGTGGTGGTGCGCGACGTCGAGGACCGCATCCTGACGCGCGCCCGCCAGCACGCCGAGGCCTGCGGCGTCTCGGAGGAGGTGATGGAGAGCGTCTTCCAGGCGATTCTCCGCGGCTCGGTGGAGCGCCAGTACCGGGTGGGGATCTCACTGCGCCGGCAGCGCGGCGAGCGGATGCTGATCGTCGGCGGCGCCGGCGGCATGGGCTCCTGGTTCCGCGGTTTCTTCGCGCTGGCCGGGCACGAGGTCGACATCGTCGATCCCGCCTTGGCCGGCGTCCCCGACTCTCCGGGCCGCTTCCGCTCCGTGGACGAGGTGGCCGACCTCGATGGCTACGCGGCCCTCCTGATCTCCGTCCCCTTGAGCCGCACCCCCGAGGTGCTGGCCCAGGTGGTGGAGCGCAGGCCGCGGGGGGCCGTGATCGAGGTGGCCTCCATCAAGTCGCATTTGAGCTCCGTCCTGGAGCGGGCGCGCGAGACGGGAGTCCGCGTCCACGCCCTGCACCCGATGTTCGGACCCGCCAAGTCGTTCTACGAGACCCTCACCTTCGTGCTGGCGGCCCAGGGCGACGTCCTGGAAGAGCGCCGGCAGATGGAGGCGTTCATCCGCCACCCCTACACCAAGCTGGTGGGGGTCGCCTTCCCCCACCACGACCGGCTGATGGGGTGGCTGCTGGGGCTCGCCCACCTGAGCAACCTGGTGTTCGGCGCCGCCCTCACCCGCTCGGGGATCGATCCCGCGGAGCTCCACGCCTGCGCTTCCGCGACCTTCTCGCGGCACGTGACCAACGCCCTGCTCGTGCTCAACGCGAACCCGGACCTCTACCTCGACATCCAGCACCTGAACCCGCACCGGCACGAGGTCTATGCGGCCACCCGCGAAGCGCTGGACCACCTGGAGACCCTGGTGGAAGGGCATGACCGCGAGGGCTTCCGGGACGCCCTGATGGCGGCGCGCCGGGCGATGACGAGCGATTGAGCGCAATTGAGCGAGCAGGCGCTGCCGGCTCAAAGCGCCTGCGCCAGGTCCGCGATCAGATCCTCCGCGTGCTCCAGGCCGATCGAGACACGGAGGAGGTCCTGGGGCGTCCGCGAGCCCGGGCCCTCGCTGGTGGCGCGATGCTCGATGAGGCTCTCGACGCCCCCCAGGGAGGTGGCGCGGGTGAACAGGCGCACCCGGCTCACGGTCCGTAGCGCCGCCTCCCTCCCCCCGGCGGCGCGGAAGGAGAGCATGGCTCCGAAGCCCGACATCTGGCGCCTGGCGATCTCGTGCCCGGGGTGCGAGGCCAGCCCCGGATAGTGGACGGCGGCAACCGCCGGCGAGGCTTCCAGGGCCCGGGCCACCGCCAGCGCCGTCGCGCTCTGGGCCATCACCCGGCAGGCGAGGGTCCGCATCCCGCGCAGCACCAGCCAGGAGTTGAAGGGCGAGGCGACGGCTCCCAGGATGTGGCGCCGGTGGTGGACCTTGTCGTAGAGCTCGCCGCGGCGGGCGAAGATCAGCGCTCCTCCCTGCACGTCGCTGTGGCCGCCCAGGTACTTGGTCGTCGAGTGGAGGACGACGTCCGCTCCCAGCTCCAGGGGGCGCTGCAGCACCGGGGTGGCGAAGGTGTTGTCCACCGCCGTCAGGGCGCCGGAGCGCCGGGCCAGCCCGGCCGCCGCCGCCAGGTCCACCACCTTGAGCAGGGGGTTCGAGGGGCTCTCCAGCCAGACGACGCGGGTCTCGGGGCGGATCGCCGCCGCCAGGGCGCCGAGATCCTCCATGCCCACGAAATCGGTGCGGATCCCCCAGTTGGGGAGGACTTCCTCGGCGGCGGCCCGGAAGCCGTAATACACGTCATCGGGAAACACGACGTGCGAGCCGGGCGGCAAAGTTTGCAGCAGGCCCACGCCCGCCGCCATCCCCGAGGCGAAGACGAGGGCCGCCTCGCCGCCTTCGAGGGGAGCGAGCGCGGCCTCGAGCTGGTCCTGATTGGGATTCGACTCGCGGATGTAGGTATGCCCGCCCAGAGGAGTCCCCCCGGCGTCGCGGGCGAACGTGGTGGACAGTACGATGGGAGGGGCGACGGCGCCCGAAGCCGGATCGACACGGTGTCCCGCATGCACGACGCGAGTCTCGAATTTCATGCCCGGAGCCTATCCCGGCGCCAGGCTCAAGCGAAAGAGAAAAAAGGGCCGGCCCTCGCGGGGGTCCGGCCCTGACGTTCCGGTGACAGGCCCATCCTGTCCCAGAGAACGCGATTACCGTTTCGAGTTGTTGGCGACGACGACCTCGGGCGGCGAAGCGGGCCGGCGGCGCGCCTCTTCCTGGCGGGCGCGGGCCAAGAGGGCCTCGGCGAGCCGGGCGCTCACCTCGGAGGCGATTCCAGGGTCCAGGGCGACGGCCTGTCGAAAGGCCTGGTCGGACTCCGCCGCTTTGGCGCCGCTGCGCACGAGAAGAGAGCCGAGTTGCACGTAGGCCCTCGCCTGATTCCTCGGCGAGGAGGCGAAAAGCGGAATGGCCATGCGGGTCGCCTGGAGGGCCGAGGCCAGTTGGCCGGCCCCGGCATACGCGCGGGCGACACCCAGCAGGCACTCGGGGCAGGGGCCGCCGGTGAGCTGGCTGGCCCGCTCACAGAGGGCAGCCGCCTCCTTGTAGTTGCCGGACTCGATGAGCTGCTCCGCTTTCTGCAACGCGGCGGAGGGGTCCTCGGAAGCTGCGGCGTTCATGGCCCAGGCAGTAGAGCCGAGGGCGAGGGCACCGGCGATCGGCAGTACGAAGAGGAGGGCTCGTGATCTCATGTGCAGCTCCTTCGAGGGATTGAGGCCTCTGGGTCTCCAAGTATTTTTGATTCAAGGGTTTCCGTTGACTCTGCCCGGAGTTGCTTACCGGACGGTTTGAACCTGAAGCAAGGGGCATGCCAGACTCCGGCTCCCGTTTCGCCTCGCCTCTTCAAGGCCGCCGATCCCCTGGCACCGTGGCACTCCTTTTGCTCATGTATGAGAGGTGAACGCGCACAAACTTCATCCTTCGACCGACCAAGGGGAGATACGCACATGAAACTGAAGAAATCCATGATCGCAACCGTCGCCCTCGCCGGGATCCTGGCCCTGGCTCCGGCCTTCGCCCAGACGTCCTCGACCAGCACCACGACGACCAAGAAGACCACGAAGACCACCGCCACCTCGGGGCTCACCGCCGCCGACCGCAAGTTCTTCACCAACGCCTC
Organism: Thermoanaerobaculia bacterium; assembly: GCA_049284515.1. Lineage (GTDB taxonomy): Bacteria > Acidobacteriota > Thermoanaerobaculia > Multivoradales > UBA5704 > DATARR01. Next base: position 8,400 of record JBAPYB010000446.1, on the reverse strand, counting down.
GCAGGGCGGCATGCTGGAGGTCGAGCTCGGCAAGATCGCGGCTGCAAAAGCCTCCAACGCCGACGTCAAGACCTTCGGCCAGCGCATGGTGGACGACCACTCCAAGGCCAACGATCAGCTCAAGCAGCTCGCCGCGCAGAAGAGCGTGACGCTCTCCGACAAGCTTTCCCCCGCCAAGCAGAAGGTGGTGGACAAGTACAACAAGCTCTCCGGCGCCGCTTTCGACAGCTCCTATATGAGCAACATGGTCACCGACCACAAGGAGGACGTGGCCGAGTTCCAGAGAGAGGCCAAGAGCGGCAAGGACTCGGACCTGAAGTCCTGGGCCCAGACCACCCTGCCCACCCTTCAGGACCACCTGAAGATGGCCGAGGACACCAAGGCGAAGCTCCACCCCAAGAAGAAGTAGGCGGCGAGCGGCGAATGATGAATGGCGAATCAAGAATGATGAATTAAGAGCGACTCACTCCCAGGCTCTTCATTCGCCATTCCCGATTCGCCATTCATCATTCTCGTTACAATCGCCTCGCAATGACCGGCGCTCTGGAAAACCTGCCCCGCACCCGGCGGGCGATCGAGGACGGCATCCGCGACCGGCTTCACCTCGGAGCCCAGGTCTACGTCTCCCTCGGCGGCGAGGTCCAGGCGGACGGCGCCGTGGGTGAGAACCGGCCCGGCGAGCCGCTCACCCCGGACCACCTGATGCTCTGGCTCTCCGCCACCAAGCCGGTGACGGCGGTTGCCTTGGCCCAGCTCTGGGAACGGGGCCGGCTGGACCTGGACGACCCGGTAGCGCACCACATTCCAGAGTTCGGCGTCCACGGCAAAGAGCGGATCACCCTGCGCCACCTCCTCACCCACACCGCCGGCATCCGCATGCTGGACGCGGGCTGGCCCGATCACCCGTGGGAGGAGATCCTGGCGCGGATCTGCGGCATGCGGCCGGAGCCGCGCTGGGTGCCGGGCGAAAAGGCGGGCTACCACACGATGTCGAGTTGGTTCGTGCTGGGCGAGGTGATCCGGCGGCTGGACGGCCGGCCGTTCGACCGCTATGTGCGCGAGGAGGTCTTCGAGCCGCTCGGTTTGCACGACTCCTGGGTGGGGATGCCGGCCGAGCGTTACAATTTTTACAAATCCTCCGGACGCCTGGGAGCCCTGTGGAACACCGAGGGGCCGGAGATCCAGGATCACGGCTGGGACGGCGAGGCGCGCTGCGTCCGCCCCAACCCCGGGGGGAACGGCCGCGGCCCCGTGCGCGAGCTCGGCCGCTTCTACGAGATGCTGCTGGCGCGGGGATCTTTAGGGGGCCGCCGAGTTCTCTCACCTCAGACCGTCGAGGCGATGACGGCGCGCCACCGGACAGGGATGGTGGACGCCACCTTCAAGCACGTGCTGGATTGGGGGCTGGGCTTCATCATCAACTCGGCGCGATACGGCCCGGAGACGGTGCCCTACGGCTACGGCCACCACGCTTCGCCCCGCACCTTCGGCCACAGCGGCTACCGGTCGTCGGTGGGTTTCGCGGACCCCGAGCGGGGGCTCGCCGTGGCCCTGGCCTTCAACGGCACGCCGAGCAACGAGCGCCACGAGGCGCGCATCCGCTCGGTGCTCGACGCACTGTACGAGGATCTCGGACAGGCCGGCCCGGGACGGCCGGCCTGAAAAAGGCCTGAGACGAGGCCGCTCGCGAGAAGCCTACTTGACCGGCTTGCACTCGCCCTGCGACTTCAGGGAGACTCCCGCCTGCTGGCGCATGCAGTCGTTGGAGTAGGTCTTGCCGTCGCAGCCGCAGACGGGCTTGACGACCTGCGGGCAGATCTCCGGCTTGGCCGTGCACTGGCCGGGCGGCTTGCAGACGCCGGCCTTGTCCTGGCAGAACTGCTTATCCTTGCAGTCCGCGTCCGTCTTGCAGGCACCATAGCCGCCGGCAGCCTTGCAGGCGCCCGTGTGGGCTTCCCGCACGCCGGCCTTCAGCAGCTCGCACTGGTTCGCATACGTCTTGTCGTCGCAGCCGCAGACCTCGGGACCCTTCTTGGGGCAGGTCTCCGGCACCTTCACGCAGATGCCCGAGAGGTCCGCGACGTTGCACTTGTTGGTGGGGTACTTGCACGCCTCCCCATCCGGGCACTTCAAGCCCCCGATGCCGCCGCACTGGGCCGGTACCGGCTTCACGGACGTGGCCGTGGTCGTCTTCTTGGTTTCGGTCGTCGTGGTCGTCTGAGAGTGCCCCACTCCCGCGACGAGCAGGAGCAGAGCGAAGCACGTACACACGCAGATCAGCGTTCTACGAACCATGGTCAACTCCTTTGTGTCAGTGCCGCGAGGACCCACTGCGGCGAGGTTCAGCGTGTAGTTTAGCAGCAAGTCGCACCTGGAACGCGACTATTGCTTGAGCACGTAGGCGAGCCCCTGCCAGATCCACCACAATCCCACCAGCCGAAAGATCCAGAGCAGGGTGCGGACTCCCAGGAGAAAGAAATTGTGGAGCGGGAAGGGGACGACGAGCCGGCTGTCCTCGCCGGCGAAGAAGTAGCCCAACGCCGCAAGGTTGACGGTGATGCCCACCACCAGCTTGAACCAGGCGGTGGCGAGGTCGACGGGCGCCGGCTGCCCCGCCGCCGCAGCCGCGAGAGAGGTGAGCAGGAAGAGGAGGGGGACGAAGATCCCCAGCCGCAACGGCCAGCGCCAGGCGTGGAGGAAGGTGAAGAATTTCATCGCCGGCCGGCGGTGGACGGCGCAGCAGCGCGCCTGGACGATCCTCTCGCCCTGCCGCAAGCCCAGGATGGAGATCTCGCCCGCCCGCTTCCCCTCCGGAGCCGCGGAGAGGACGCGGTTGCACCACACGCACTTCAGGGGCGCCGCCCATCCCATATAGGGGCGGGCGAGGAACCGGTGCCCCACCATGAGCACCACTCCCGCCCCCAGGCTCACCCCCACCGGCGCCGGGTGGCGGACGAAGAGGAAGAGCACCAGCGGAATGAAGAGGAACAGAACGACGCCCGTTGCCAGGAGGAGGAAGCGGTTCTCACGGGAGCTCAACTGTGGCCTCCCAGGCGTCGCGCGGCTTCCACCCGAGCCCCGCCTTCCAGCCAGTCCAGAACTCCGTCGTCTTCGAGGGCTGGGTTGGCCCATAGGATCTGTGCGACCTCCCGGATCTCCGCCGCCACCTGCCGAAGGATCTGGCGCATCGCTTCGTCTCTGGAGAGCACGATCCGGTCGTGCTGGATCGCCGCCTCGATCAAGTGTGCATCCTTCTCCATCGCCGCCCGGATGGGCTCGGAGGGGGCGAGTTGAAGGAGTCGGGCACGAAAGCTGTCCTCCTGAATTGTCCCTGCCCAGATCACCTTTTTCCGGCCGTACATCTCGATCAGCCAAGTCCTGGCGAAGCCCGAGCTGTGCCGCCTCCATTCGGAGAGACCCTCCTTGCTAAAGACAACGCTATGAATACTCTTGATTGCCTCCAGCGCCTCCCGACAATGACGAGACAAAACATCAGCCGCCCCTTCCCAACCTGCGGATCGGGCGACCGACGCGTCAACCACGATCCGCTTACCCTTTGCCACGCTTCCTTGGAGGGAATACTTTGGCCTCGACGGCGTCGAGATACCGATTGTCTACGGCTGCTTGGACCTCGGCGAAGTCTTCGGGCCAATCGCCGTAGGCTCCAAGCTCATCGATCTCGCCGCTGGTCACCTTCGTGGCACCCTTGTTGTCCCGCTGGAACCAGTGGAGTACGACCTCATCAGGAGCGATCCTCCCTTCGGCGACGAAAGTCCGAATAGCAAGGAGAAGTATGGAGCTGTGGGTCTCGGCAACGACGCGGACTCCCCGGTTGGCGGCATCGACGAGAACGGAGGCAAGAGCTTGCTGGGCACGGGGATGGAGATGGATTTCTGGCTCTTCGAGGTAAACGAGTTGGCCTGGCTTAGCAGCGAGGAGTGCGACGAGGACAGGGAGCGCCTGGGAGACGCCGAAGCCAGCGTCGGCGATGTTGATGAGGTCACTCATTATGGGAAGGCGACCTACCCGAAGCTCGACACTGGTGGCGTCAAGCAGTTTCGAACGGATTTGACCGGCTAAGCCGAGAGCACGCAATGACCTATCGAGCTCATCAAGACGAGCGCCATCGAAGAGCTGCCAATCCAGCACCAAACCTGCAACATAATTCTCGAAAGTGCCGCGGAAAGTGTCTCCTACGAAAGTTTTACCATACACCCTAGCCGGAGTACCACGAATACCTGGAACATGGATCACAGAGAGAACAGAGCTTATATAACTGTGCACCAAACCGACCGGCCATTTGAACTCACCAGAGAGTGAAACATCGAAGAAGCAACGATTGCGAATGACTTGCAACCGCGATGACCTAGTCATCTGTTCTAGCTGGCTTGGCGCTAGCTGTCCCAATAGCTTGGCCAATTCTCGAGGAGACATTCCGGGGGCGAGCCGAAATTCCCGAGCATCTTGAGTAAAAAGCGTGCAATCAAGATCAACTTCATCAAGACCAATACGCTTAAAGACAGGTTTTATACCGCAGCCGTCGGTTCTCTTTATATGTATACTGAATGAATTCCTGGCCGATCGATTCGACAACCCCGAAAAGAACTGACTTGCTGATGTGAAGAAAACATTGGGACCATCGAAACGGAGAGGCCCCGAGTCGATAGGAGAATCCAAGGTCTGCTTCAGGAGCAGGAGTGGCTGAACGGTACTCGATTTTCCCGAGCTGTTCGCACCTGCAAGCAACGTGAGCGGACGGATTTCGACTCGCTGCTCAGTCGCCAACGATTTGAAGCCCTGAACCTCGATGGAGGAAATAGCAGGCGCGTTGTCTGCATCAGCCATGTTCACGCCCTCCCTTGAGGAGGTGGTCTGCCCAAGATGTCGCGGAAACCTGCACATACACCATGATTGCACACAAACCCCAGCCCGGAGGGCGGCAGACTCCTAGCCCAGGGCGCAAGCCCTGGGAAACGCACGAAATATTCACCTCATTGCGCCCTGCCAAGGGCGATTTTTTCCGCGGCAAGGCGCCCTTGGCAGGGCGTAGAGAATGAGGAGGATCGCCGGGACCCAGGGCTCGCGCCCTGGGCTAGGGGTCTGCCGCCCTGCCGGGCTCGCGAGCGGGGTGGCTGAGACGGACTGGCCTTGCGGGCGATGATGTAGGCCTGCGGCGGCTGCCGCCCCTTCGGGGCTGGGGAGGATAGGGTGGCTCCGCCTGGGGCTGACGCCCCAGGCTCTATGCTGTCGCCCCTTCGGGGCTGGGTTCGTGTGGGGATCATACGACCTCGATAGACCGACCCTGTTCCAACCTGGCTCGGATGTGCTCGAATCGGCGAACATCGCCCACAGAATACAGCCTCTCCCCACAATCCAGGCAGACTTCGGCTCGGACATCGACCGTCGCCGCGTGAACGCCGCTTCGGAGCACCTTCTCGATATCCTTCTCCACCATCTCGCCACCGCAAAGCGGACACCTTTCAAGCGGGATCATGACGGCCGCCCCCCTCAATTCTCCTCCTCCGGCTCCAGGCCCAGCCTGATCATCAGATTCTGCAGGATGCGGGCGGTCAGGCCCCAAATCCGCCGGTTGCCGATGTGGTAGATGCGCAGGCTGCGCCGGACGCCGTTGATCAGCACGTCCTGTTCCTCGACCAGCCTGGGGTTGGAGAAGGAGGAAAGGGGAAGGCTGAAGACTTCCGCGACCTCGGCGGCGTTGCGCTCCACCTGGTAGGGGAACGGGATCGCTCCCACGCAGGGGATCACCCGGAAGCCGGCCGGACTTTCGACCTCGTCCAGCTCGCCCAGGCGCAGCACCCGCTTGGGATCGAGGCCGATCTCCTCCTGCGTCTCGCGCAACGCGGCGCCCCAGGCGTCCTCCTTGAGCTCCTTGCCGCCGCCTGGGAAGACGATCTGGCTGCGATGGCTCGGCAGCGTGTCGGTGCGCACGGTGAGCACCGTCCACAGCTCGCCGGCATCGACGTAGAGCGGCACCAGCACCGAGGCCTGCCGCAGGTCGCTCGCCGCCAGGCGCCGGGGCGGCGGCGAAGCGAGACGCTCCCGCAAAGCGAGAATCCAGCTCTGAAGAGGGCTCTCCTGGCTGTCCATCGATCTATCCAATCTATCGATCTCCCCGGTGAAGCCTGATCACGTCGCCGCGCGGCCGGATACGCAGCCCGATGGGCTCGGTCTGCGCTCCGGGAAGGAAGAAATGCAGGGAATAGAAGTGGACGTCATAGGGGGTCCACCAGAGAGGATGCACGGCCCGTTCCGGCGGCAGCCGCACCTCGAAGATCTCGGAGCCGTTGGCGAGCAGCATCAGCGGGCGCAGGTCGTCGTCGCCGACCTGCAGCCGGGTGGGCGCCTGTGCGTCGAGCTCGAAATCGACGGAGTCCAGCGGCTGCGGGCTGCCCAGCAGCAGGTCGACCGGCGCGCCCCCCGCGATGCGCAGGCTCGTGCCCTGCCCGGCGTGCCACGCGTTGTGGTTGAGCAGCTTCGCCCACAGCCCGCCCTCCAGGGCCACCTGGTCGCCCGGGACGTTGCCCTGGGTGGTCTCGAACGGGAGCCAGCGCCGCGCGACGGTGGAGACGTAGCGGGGCTGGCCGTCCGGTCCCAGGGGATAGCCGGTGGGATCGTTCCACAGCGGCCCCAGGAAGGGAGACGCCAGCAGCACCACCGCCAGCGGCGCCCACGCGGCCTGCCCGGCCCGCAACGGGCGGGCGGCGAGGAACCAGAGGGCCGGATAGAGCGGCAGGAAGTAGCGGTTGCCCAGCGCTCCCCCGCCATAGAAATTGAACGGCAGGAGCACCAGGAAGGCGGCGACGGCCGCCCCCACCGCCAGCGGGATGGCCCAACGTCCGCGGTCGTGCTGGAAGGCCAGGACACCCAGGAGCAGCGGCAGGAAGTACGGCAGGATGCCCACCGTGCGGCCGATGAGCACGTAGACCAGGTTCCAGCCCGCGAGGCTCAGGGAGAGCTGCGGCCGCAGGGCCTGGCGCTGGAGCCACGAGGCGTTGCCGTTCTGCGCCACCCGCTGGGACCAGCCGGTGGCGGGATATTCCACTTCCGGGTAGCCCTGGTGGCCGTAGACGCCCTGGCGCTGGCCGCCATAGGCCGTGGGATCGCCGCCGGCCAGCCACTGGATGCCCATCGACAGGACCGCCACCGCCAGGGCTCCGAGGACGAGCCCGGCCACCGCGGCGCCGCGGCGGCGGACCGGCCCCTCCCTCGCTGCCACGATCGCCGGCAGGAGCAGCGTCAGATAGACCGGGCGATAGACGGCTGCCACCCCGAGCAGCGCCCCGGCCCCAAACCAGCGCGCCATGGATTGGCGCTCGGGCACCGTCTCCTCGCCGCCGTAGATCTGCGGCGGCGGCTCCTCCCCACGCAGGAACCGCTGGTCCTCCCAATAGACGAGGGCGAATCCGGCCGCCGTGCAGGACAGGAGGAAGAGGTCCGCGTCCCCCCAGAAGACATAGGCGAAAGTGACGGAAGCGAAGACGAAGACCGTCATCCAGTAGGGAGCCGCCCGGCCCAGGCGGCGGCGCAGCGCGACAGCGGCGAGGATCGCCGCCGTGGCCAGCAGCAGGGCGTTGGCCACCACCGGCCCGCGCACCGGCGCTACCCGCACGAACGGGGCGAGGACCAGGGCATAGAGCGGCGGCTTGGCGAACACCAGCCGGTCGCTCCCCGGCCGGCTCTGGAGGACGAGCCCATTGGGCGCGTTGTTCCAATGCTTGACGAAACGGTCGTAGTCCTTGACGGTGTAGACGAGATCGAAGTCCCAGGCGAGGCTCGCCGCCTGCATGGCATAGGTGGCCTCGTCGCCGATCAGGGGCTGCCGGGAACGGTCGAGACGCACGGCGCCGATCAGGGTCAGGAGCAGGAGGAGGCCCAGGATGGCCCAGCCCGCGGCCTCCAGCGGATGGCGTCTCAGATCCACTGGTTCCAGTCCGGGCCGCCGAGGTTGGAGAGGCTCAAACCGCCGAAGAGGTGGGGCTCGATCCACAACCGGGCCGGCCCCGGCGGCCGGCGCACGTCGGTCTCCAGCACCACCTCCTCCCCCGGCGCCAGGTCCCGCGGCAGGGGGAGCCAATGGCCGCCGTCGAACAGGTCCGTGCCCAACGGGCGGGCCTCGCTGCAATCGATCAGCAGCTTGACCACCACGCTCACGCCCCCCGGTCCCCGCTCGCCGGCCAGCCAGCGGGCGGAGCCGGTGTTGCGCAACCGGATGCGCAGATGCCGCCGCTCGCCCTCGGGCCACGGGAGGTCCGCGCCGTCGATTGCGAGGTCCCCGGGCAGCATCCCCCAGGCCAGGCTGGAAGGCCCTGGCACCTCCCGCCGGCGCATTTCCCTGAGACCCGCGGGGTCCTCCCCCACCGGCGCCAGCTCCCCCCACTC
>JBAPYB010000445.1:0-6814 GCA_049284515.1 Thermoanaerobaculia bacterium | reverse complement strand
GCCGTGAGCCATCCCGCCGCAGCAGCGCACCATCCCGCCGTGGCGGCACATCATCCAGCCGTAAGCCATCCGGCCGCAGCGGCGCACCATCCGGCTGTGGCGGCGCATCATCCGGCCGTGAGCCATCCGGCCTTCGCAGCGCACCACCCAGCCGTGGCGGCACACCATCCCGCTGTGAGCCATCCGGCCTTCGCAGCGCACCACCCGGCGGTAGCCGCGAGCCATCCGGCCGTGAGCCATCCCGCTTTCGCGGCGAGCCACCCAGCCGTGAGCCATCCCGCTGTGAGCCATCCGGCTTTCGCAGCGCACCACCCAGCGGTAGCAGCGAGCCATCCGGCCGTGAGCCATCCGGCTTTCGCGGCGAGCCATCCAGCCGTGGCGGCGAGCCATCCGGCCGTGAGCCATCCCGCTGTGAGCCATCCAGCGGCGCACCACTTGGCCGCAAGTCATCCGGCCGCAAGCCATCCCGCGGCGAGCCATCCAGCCGCGGCGGCGAGCCATCCGGCCGCAAGTCATCCGGCCGCAAGCCATCCCGCGGCGAGCCATCCAGCCGCGGCCGCGAGCCATCCGGCCGCGAGCCACCCGGCTGCGAGCCATCCGGCTGCAAGCCATCCGGCCGCGAGTCATCCGGCTGCGAGCCATCCGGCCGCAAGCCATCCGGCCGCGGCCGCAAGCCACCCCGCCACGCACCATTCGTCTTAACCGAGACCAGGGATGCATCCTGACAGATGTGATGTGTCCCTTCTTTTCTCCACTTCCCGAGAATTGATGCGATGAGAATCCGGCGGGCACGCACCCTGATCTTGAGCTTTGAAGGCTGGCAATTGACCGCGTTCAACTTCCTGACGCGGCAGACCGGGGTCCTCGACGAGGTGGATTTCGTTCTGCTGTCTCTGGTGGAGGACTGGTCCTCTCCAACAACCATTTACTCAACCCTTTGGTGGTATGACCCTTACCGGCTCTACGCCGAGCTCGATCGCCTGATGGATTTGGGATTTCTCGTCGTTGAAGGCACGGCGGCCGGCAATCTGGACATCGAATACGAGAGCCAGTGGGCCTGGGGTGCCATGGCCGGGTATTATCACTTCGGTATCAAGGATCCATCTTACATGAATCCTGAGGACACTTCGTCGTGGCTCGTCGGCCGCGTGGCAACCCTGCCGCTGGTTTCAATGTACCAGACGAACGATGGCTGTACCGATGTCATGCAGCTCCCGCCACCTCGCCTCGATAATCCAACTCTCTCCCTAATGAAAAAGCGCCGCAGCTACCGTGGCTTCCATCCGGTCGAAGCAGTGTCTCTCGAGGATGTCAGCGACTGCTTGTTTTCCGGCTTCGGCATCACAGGGTTTCTCGAAACTCCGATACCCGGCGAGGGTTACCTGCCCCTCAAGATGACGCCCTCGGGAGGAGCACGGAATCCCTATGAAGGATTCCTGTATGCACGCAGGGTCCATGGTTTGAGTCCAGGATTTTACCATTATTCGGCGATCGACAACTCGCTCGCCCTCGTGAACGATCAGGATCTGCCGAACGTCGGCCGGCTGCTGGCAGATCAACCCTGGTTCGACAATGCCGCCGCCGTCATCCTTCTCGTCGCGAACTTCGAGCGCACGATGTGGAAGTACCCACATCCCACCGGCTTTCGGGTCGTTCTGCTCGAGGCCGGGCACATTGCCCAGAACATTTTGCTGACGGCGACTGCCCTGGGGCTGGCGTCGGCACCCACTTGTGCCATCAATGACTCCACCGCCCAGAGCTCCCTTGGACTGACCTCTCTCACCAAGGCCGCTCTCTATACGGTCTCCCTCGGCATCCGGTCGGATACGCCCACCCAGGCCGACGTGGTGGACATTGTTCCCAACCCCAACCTGCCTTGAGCTCGCAGGGGCTCCTGCCGGCACGATCTCACCCATCACGGTGATGAGCCTCGCCGTGCAGCTCGGGGCTCTCCCAACCTTCGGTGAGCTGCAGAATCTGCTGCTCCATTATGGACGCTTCGACAGGATGCGGCTCCACTATGCCGAGAGATTCGGCTATGGAATTCCCTGCCGCGAGGTCGTCGAAGCGATCGCGGGCTGCGGCCCTCTCCTCGAGGTGGGTGCCGGCAACGGCTTCTGGACTTTTTGCCTCAGAAGAAAGGGGATCGACGTCATTGCAACGGATCCCAAAGAAGCCGGCATGTACAACCGGGGCCAGTGGATCAGGGATCTCGTCGAGGTCGACGCCATCGCGGCCATGAACCGGTTTCCAGGCCGCAACATCCTGATGGTCTGGCCACACTTTGAATCCCTCTGGGCGGTTGACGTGGCGCAGAGCATGAAGGCCGGGCAGCTCTTGTGCTACGTGGGTGAAGGCGCCTTCGGGTGTTGTGCTCCCAACGCCTTCTTCCTAGAGTTGGCGAGATCGGGATTCAAGATGATCTATTCGCATCCCTCGCCTTCATGGGTGACGACACAAGACCATCTGTTCATCTATCAAAAGTGAGTCACGCCCGCACCGGCGGCTGGCCGCCGATCGGCAGAGTCACGAGGAAGCGGGTGTCGCCGGGGTGCGACTCCAGGCGCATTTCGCCGCCGTGCCGGCCCACCACGATGCGGCGGGCGATGTCCAGGCCCAGGCCCGTGCCCTCCCCCATCGGCTTGGTGGTGAAGAAGGGCTCCCAGATCCTCCCCAGCAGCTCGGCGGGAATGCCGGGGCCGTCGTCGCGGATGACGACCTCGGCCTGGCCGTCGACCCGGCGGGTGCGCACACTGACGTTGCCGCCGATGGCGACGGCGTCGAGCGCATTGTCGAGCAGGTTGGTCCAGACCTGATTGAGCTCGCCGGGAAAGGCGTGAATGGTGGGGAGCCCGGGATCGTAATCGCGCTTCACCTGCACCTGTTTGACCTTCATCTTGTGGCCCAGCATGGTGAGGGTGCTGTCGAGGGCGCGATGAAGGTCCGTCTCCGTCTTCTCGGTCAGCTCGCGGTCCATGTGGGAGTAGTCCTTGATCGCTCCCACCAGGCCGGAGATCCGGCGCGTCGCATTCTCCATTTCACCCATCACGAGGTGAAGGGCGATGCCCGTCTCCACCCAGGCGAGGGCCGCCGGCAGGACCGCGCCGGGAATCCCCGCAGCAAAGCCTTCGAGGTCGCCGGCGGTCATTCCCGTGGCGACGAAGGTGGGGGCGAGCCGCCAGGCATCCTTCACCTGCCGGTCTTCCAGCCAGTCGCTCACCTCGCTCTCGCGATCGGCCTGGGCGAGCGGGTCGAGCGCCAGACCCATGGCGCTGGTCCGGCCGCCGTCCGTCCCGGACTTGGCGTGCAGCCGGCAGACGGCTTCCATCTGGGCCGGCTCGACCCCCTGGCGGATCAGCGCCGCGGTCAGCGACGGCAAGGCGGCGAGGCGATTCCGCAGCTCGGCGACGGAGCGCCCCAGGGCCGCGGCCGGATTGTTGAGCTCGTGGGCCAGCCCCGCCGACAGCTTGCCGAGCGAGAGCAGCTTTTCGTTCTGCTGCTCGACGCGGGTGGTCTCGCGCGCCCGGTCGGTCATCACGCCGATCAGCCGCGGCTCCAGAATGGGAATGGCCGCCAGCATCTCGCCGAAGCGTTCCGCCGGGATGACGGCGATGCGGGTGGGGCCGACCGCGCGGACGGTGCTCACCCAGAGGCGCATGCGCGAGAAGGGCAGGAGGCCGGTGATCTCGCCGGCCCGGGCGGTGAAAATGCGCCGGCCCTCGCCACCCTTTTCGCGCCGCCCCATCATCTCGCCCGCGAGAACGATGGACATACGGTCCGCGGGCTCGCCTTCCACCGAGATCACCTCGCCGTCGGCGAGGTGCAGCTCTTCGGCATGCTCGGCGAGCCAGCCGATCTCCGCCTCCGCCAGGTCCGCCAGCAACGGCACGCTGCGCAGGGCCTGCCGCAGCGGCTCTTCAGGGACCCTTGCGGCCTCTCCTGACTCGTCCATCGCGTCCATCGCGTCCATCGCAGCGATTGCAGCCGTCGCGAACCTGCCTCACCACACCCGGCAGGCGTTCTCCCTCACCATCTTGCTCTTCGGTGCGCAGTTGTAGGCCTTCTGGAACTCGGGCATGTTGGCGAAGACGCCAGCGACGCGATAGCGCCCCGGCGAGTGGGGATCGGTCTGCGCCCGCAGCTTGGCGTTCTGGGGCGTGGTGCTCTCGCACCAGCCTTGCGCCCAGCCCAGGAACAGGCGCTGCTCGGCCGTGAAGCCGTCGCGCAGGGGCGGCTTCGAGCCTTTGAGGGTGTCCTCCAACGCCATGTAGGCGATGCGCACACCGCCGTTGTCGGCGGTGTTCTCGCCCAGGGTGAGGCGGCCGTTCAGGTGCACACCGTCGGCGACGGTGAACTCGGAGTACTCGTCGGCGATGCAGGAGGCGCGCTTCTCGAACTCCTTGGCGTCCTGGTCCGTCCACCAATCGGTGAGGTTTCCCTTGGGGTCGAACTTGCGACCCTGGTCGTCGAAGCCGTGGGTCAGCTCGTGGCCGATGACGGCGCCGATGCCCCCGAAGTTCAGGGCATCGTCCGCGGACGCGTCGAAGAACGGCGGCTGGAGGATGCCGGCCGGGAAGTTGATGTTGTTTTCGAACGGGCTGTAGCTCGCATTCACCGTCGGCGGCGTCATCATCCACTCCAGCGGGTCCACCTTCTTCCCGATCTTCGCTTGGATGCGCGCCTCGTCGAAGCGCCGGGAGCGCTCGGCGTTGCCGAGGGCGTCGCCGCGCACGATCGTCACCGTCGAATAGTCCCGCCAGTGCTCGGGATAGCCGATCTTGTTGGCGATGGCGGCGCGCTTCTCGAGCGCCTTTTTCTTGGTGGTCTCCGTCATCCAGGGCAGATCGCGGATGTCGCGGTCGAGAGCGGCTTCGAGGGCCGCCACCAGCTTGGACATGCGCGCCTTGCTGTCGGCGCCGAACTTCGCCTCCACGTAGCGCTGGCCCAGCGCCTCTCCGAGCTGCCGGTTGGTGAGCTCGACGCACCGCTTCCAGCGCGGCCGCAGCTCCTTGGTTCCCGACAGGACCTTGTCGAAGAAATTGAAGTTCTCTTGAACGAAGGCCGCGGGCAGGAACGGCGCGGCATCGTGAAGGGTGTGCCACCGCAAATAGACCTTCCAATCGTCGAGGCTCCGCGCCTCGAGCGCCTCGTCGACGCCCTTGAAGAAATCCGGCCAGCCGACGTTGAGCTCGGTGAAGGCGGGCGCGCCGGTGGCCGTGAAGTACGCGGCCCAATCGAAGTGGGGGGCCAGGGTCACGAGCGCCTCGCGGTTCATCTTGTGGTCGTGGAGGGCGGGATCGCGCCCCTTGACGCGATCGAGCGAAACGTCGGCCAGGAGGGTCTCGACCTCGAGCACGGTCCTGGCATCCTTGGCCGCTGCCTCCTTCGGCTCTCCCGCCAGCTCGAACATCTTCTGCACGTGGTCGGGAAACTTCCGGCGCACGTCCAGGAACCGTGGCTCGTCCTTCAGGTAATAGTCGCGGTCGGGCAGCGAGAGCCCGCTCTGATCCAAGGCCGCGAGACTGATGCTGGCGTTCTTGAAGCCGGGCTGGGCGCCGAAGTGGAAGATCGCCGAGACGCCCTCCGTGTGCAGCTCCGCCAGGACCGGGGCGAGCTCCGCCTTCGTCTTCAAGGCGGCGATGCGGTCGAGACGCGGCTGCAGAGGAGCGAGCCCCTTCGCCTCGATACCGCTCTCGTCCATGCAGGAGGCATAGTAGTCGCCGATCTTCTGGTCGATGGGTCCGCGCTTCGGATCGGGCTGCGAGACCTTCTCGAGGATCTGGCGCAACGTGGCCTGGTTGCGCTCCGAGACCTCGTCGAGGCGGCCATAGCGGGCGCGGTCCGCCGGCACGGGGTGGCTCTTGATCCAGCCGCCGCAGGCGAACTGGTAGAAGTCGTCGCACGGCTCGGCCGAGCGGTCGAGAGCCGACAGGTCGAAGCCCGGCACGGTGCGGGGCTGGTTCGAATCGGTCAGGTCCGGCGAGGACTGGCCGGCCGGCGGGGCCGGAGCCTGGGCGAAGGCGGTCAGGCCCGGCAGAACGGCGAGCCCGGCGAACAAAGCGAGAAGGCGAAAGGGATGACGCATCAGCTCTCCTCTGGAAGGGTCTTGGCGTGAGATTCTCGTCACGCCGACAGGTCATATCCGAAACCGGCCCGGGCGGCAAGAGCCGGCGCCGGTTGCGGGTCAATCGTGTCAAGATCCGCCGCATGAACCCCGCCATCGACCGCGCACGCGTCGCCGCCGTCTACGAGGTCATCAAGCCGTATCTGCGGGTCACGCCCACCGTCGAGGTGAACGGGGCGGACTTCGGGCTGCCGCCGTTCTCCCTGACGCTCAAGCTGGAGCTCTTGCAGCACGCCGGCTCCTTCAAGACGCGCGGCGCGTTCGCCCATCTGTTGACCCGCGATGTCCCCACCGCCGGCGTCGTCGCCGCCTCGGGCGGCAATCACGGCGCCGCCGTCGCCTATGCCGCGATGCGGCTGGGCCACGCGGCCAGGATCTTCGTCCCCACGGTCTCCCCGCCTGCCAAGGTCAACCGCATCCGCGGCTACGGCGCGGAGCTGTCGATCGTCGGCGAGCGCTATGCGGAGGCGCTGGCGGCGAGCGAGGCGTGGGCGGCGCAGAGCGGCGCGCTGGAGGTGCACGCCTTCGACCAGTGGGAGACCCTCCTCGGGCAGGCGACGTTGGGGCTGGAGCTCGAAGCCCAGACGTCCGGCCTCAAGACCGGCCTCGATACGGTCCTCGCGGCCGTCGGCGGTGGCGGGCTGCTCGGCGGCATCGCCGCCTGGCACGCCGGCGGCGGCACCGGGAGCG
>JBAPYB010000444.1:0-1920 GCA_049284515.1 Thermoanaerobaculia bacterium | reverse complement strand
GGGCCAGCCCGCGCCGTCGGGCGCGCCGTCGACCGCCAGCCCGGCCGCGACACCTCCGGCGGCTCCTTTGGAGGCCATTCAGGCCGCGGCCGAGGAGCGTGTGACCCTTTCGGACGGGCGCGCCCAGGCCGTTTTCACCAACCGCGGCGCCCAACTCGTGTCCATGGTCGTGCCGGAGAAGGCGAGCCGCAACAGCGGCAACCTGGAGCTGGTGCGCAAGCGGGCAGGCGGCACCTATCCCTACTCCCTGGTCACCAAGACGCTGAAGCCCCACCCTCTCGACGACGCGTTGTTCCGTGCTGAGAAGAGCGCGGACGGCCGCTCCGTCCTCTTCCGTTACGGCGGCCCTTTGGGCGTGGCGGAGAAGCGCTTCGGCTTCGATCCCCGCGGCCTGCTGGAGGCCGACATAAAGCTTCCCGGCCGCGCTGACTGGGGCATCTTCCTCGGGCCTGGCATCCGCAACCTCACGCCCGAAGAGACGAAGAGCCGGTTCGAGCACCGCCGCGCGGTCTACAAACAGGGTGAGGCCGTCAAGGTGCTCGACCCGACCGGCGCCTTCGATTTCGTAGACGTTCCGGGACAGGGGCTCGGCTGGATCGGTCTCGCCGACACCTACTTCCTCTCCGCGCAGGTTTCCCAGAACGGCCTCGAAAAGGCCGTGCTCCAGCCGGTGATGATGCAGGAGACGAAAGACGAGGGCGCGACGTTCGCGCCGGTGCCCTCCAAGGACCTGATCACCAAAGAGCAGAAGGACCTGCCCCGCGAGTACTCGCTGGTGCTGGAGCCGGCCGGCGACCGCCTGACGCTGGTCTCCTACTGGGGCTCCAAGGAGTTCGAGCGGCTCAAGGCGCTCCCCTTCGGCCTCGAAGGGACGGTGGAGATGGGGAAGTTCAGCTTCCTCGCCCGCCCGCTCCTCGCCGGCCTGCACTGGATCTACGACCACGTGGTGCAGAACTACGGTTGGGCCATCATCCTGATGACGGTGCTGATCAAGCTGATCCTGCTGCCGGTGACCCACAAGAGCACCATGTCGATGCGCAAGATGCAGGAGCTCAACCCCAAGGTCCAGGGCATCCGCGACAAGTACCGGACGAAGCTCAAGGACAAGCAGGGCCGGCCGAACCTCGAGATGCAAAAGAAGATGAACGACGAGGTGATGGCGATCTACAAGGAGGCGGGAGTCAACCCGGCGGGCGGCTGCTTCCCGCTGCTGCTGCAGATGCCGATCCTGTTCGCCTTCTACGGCCTCTTGGGCTCGGCCGTCGAGCTGCGCAAGGCCCCGTGGATCCTGTGGATTCACGACCTCTCGGTGCACGATCCCTACTACGTGCTGCCGATCATCATGGGCATCACCCAGTTCCTCCAGGTGCGTATGGGGCCGCAGACCGGCGATCCCATGCAGCGCAAGATGTTCCAGCTCATGCCCCTCGTCATGACCTTCCTGTTCCTCGGCTTTCCCAGCGGCTTGGTCATCTACTGGCTGACCAACAACATTCTGACCATCATCCAGCTCCAGGTTTACAACCGCCAGCAGAAGGCGGCACAATGACGCGTCCCGGAGCGGAGGACCCAGAGACGATCCCTATGAACGATGCGACGCGACGGTTCTTCTCGGGCGACAGCCTGCAGCAGGCGATCATTCAGGCGGCCAACTACTTCAACCTCGATCCGGATTGGGTGGCCTACAAAAGCCTCGAAAAGCGGCATGGGTTCCTGAAGACCCGGCGCAAGGTGGTCATCGAGGTCGACCCGGACAATCCGAAGCGGGATTCGCCGGTGAGCGCTCCGGCGACGGTTCGCGCCACTCCCCCACCTCCGCCCTCCGGGTACTCGCTGCGCGAGCCCGCGGCTCCCCAGGCCCCGGCGGAGCGCCCGCCGGCTCAGGCCCGGCCGGAGGGGGACCGTCCCCCGCGTATGCCC
>JBAPYB010000443.1:0-2974 GCA_049284515.1 Thermoanaerobaculia bacterium | reverse complement strand
CCTCACGGGAGCGGCGGAGTGGACGCTCGCCCCGCCCGCTCCGACGCCTGCTGCATGAGCAGCTCCTGGCTGGAGCGCGGCTCCTCGCCTGGCGCCGGCTGGCGCTGGACGTAGGTGCCGTCGGGCTGCATGTCCCAGGCCTTGCAGTTGTCCGCGAGCTGGAGGTCGAGGATGGCCTGGACCTCCTCCTTGAGCTTGGGATCCTCCACCGGCACCGCCGCTTCCACCCGGGCGTCCAGATTGCGCGACATCCAGTCCCCCGAGCCGAGGTAGTACTCGGGCTCGCCGCCGTTGCCGAAAGAGAAGATGCGGGCGTGCTCCAGGTTGCGGCCGACGATCGAGATGACGCGGATCGTCTCGCTGCGCCCCGGCAGCCCCGGGCTCAACCGGCAGATGCCCCGCACGATGAGGTCGATCTCGACCCCGGCCGCCGAGGCATCGTAGAGGGCGTCGATGATCTGCCGGTCGTCCAGCGCGTTCATCTTGGCGACGATGCGCCCGCCGCGGCCGGCCTGCTGGTGCTCCACCTCGCGGGCGATGAGCTCCAGGAAGCGCCGGCGCATGGTGATGGGGGCCACCAGCAGCTTCTGGAACTGCGGCTGGTAGACGAAGCCGGTGAGCATGTTGAAGAGCTGGGCCACGTCCTGCGCCAGCGCCTCGTCGCAGGAGAAGAGGCCGAGGTCGGTGTAGAGCTTCGCCGTCTCGGGGTTGTAGTTGCCGGTGGCGATGTGGGTGTAGCAGCGCAGGACGTCTTTCTCCTGGCGCACGACGAGGGCGATCTTGGCGTGCGTCTTCAAGCCCACGATGCCGTAGCAGACGTGGGCGCCCACCTTCTCCAGCGCCTCCGCCCACTCGATGTTGGCCGCCTCGTCGAAGCGCGCCTTGATCTCCACCGTCACCGCGATCTGCTTGCGCGCCTCGGCGGCGCGGATGAGCGCCTGCATGTTCGGCGAGTCGGCCGAGGTGCGGTAGAGGGTCTGCTTGATGGCCAGCACCGCGGGGTCCACCGCCGCCGCCTCGATGAAGCGCTGAGTGCTGGCGGCGAACGAGTCGTACGGGTGATGAACCAGGATGTCGCCGGCCGCGATGGCGTCGAAGATCTCCGCCTCGTCGCCGGTTTCGGAGTGGAAGCGCGGGTGGACGACCGGCGACCAGGGCCGGTAGCGCAAAGACGGCAGGGGGGCCGAGACGGCGAGCGACATCAGGTCCTTGAGGGCGAGCGGCCCCTCGACCTCGAAGATCTCCGGCTCGCCGACCTCCAGCTCCTCGCCCAGGAGGTCGATCATCCACCGCGACATCCCCTTCGCCGCCTCCAGCCGCACGACGGTGGCGAAGCGGCGCTCCTGGAGCTCCTCCTGGATGGCCTCCAGCAGGTCCTCCGCCGTCTCCTCGTTGCGCTGCACGTCGGCGTTGCGGGTCACCCGGAAGGGGCGCGACTCGACGATCTCGACCCCTGGGAAGAGGCGGTCGAGGTGATGGGCGATGACCTCCTCCACCGGCACGAAGCGCAGCGCGCGGTCCCGCGGCTCGGGCACCTGCACCCAGCGCTGGAGGATGTGCGGCGCCTTGATGCGGGCGAAACGCGGCGCGTCGTCGCCCGGCAGCCGGATGGAGACGCCGAGCGACAGGCTGACGTTGGAGATGAAGGGGAACGGATGCGCCGGGTCCACCGCCAGCGGCGTCAGGATGGGGAACATCCGGCGGTCGAACTCCGCCGCCAGGTGCCGCTTCTCGCTCGCCTTGAGCTCGCTCCAGGAAACGATCTCCAGCCCGTGCTGGCGCAGGGCCGGCAGCAGCTCGTCCTTGAGCAGCCGCCGCTGGCGCGACACCAGGGGGCGCACCGCGGCATTGATGGCGGCGAGCTGCTGGCGCGGCGTGCCGCCGCTGTCCGGCCCCAGCTCGCGGACGTTGCTGGCGAGCTGCTGCTTGAGGCCGCCCACCCGCTTCATGAAGAACTCGTCGAGGTTGGAATCGAAGATGGCGACGAACTTGAGCCGCTCCAGCAGCGGATTGTCCGGGTCCTCGGCCTCCTTGAGCACCCGGGCGTTGAACTCCAGCCAGGAGAGCTCGCGGTTGAGGAGGTTTGGGATTTCGGCGCGCTCGATACGGTCGAGGCGGTCGATACGGTCGAGGCGGTCGTCGAGGCGCTCAGGGCGCGAGGGATTGGGCTCTGTCACAGGAATCGGATCTCCGGAAGGCGAGGGAATCACCAGCACAAATCTTGCCACAACCGGGCGAGACAGTGCCATGACGGCCGTGTGACGAACGCGCGGCGAGGCCTCCAGGACCGGAACCATCCTCTACAATCGCCGGCGTGAGCTCGCTTCCGGCCGTCGTCGTCCAGCCCCTGACGTTCCCCATCTCGGGCGTCACCGGCGAGCCGCTGACTGCCGGGGTCCACCCCGGGCTCGCCGCGGTCCCGGCCCGCGAGCGCCTGGCGGCCATCGACATCGGCTCGAACTCCATCCACATGGTGGTGGCCGAGGTGGCGGTGAGCGGCGGCTACCGCCTCCTCGGCCGCGAGCGGGAGATGGTGCGCCTGGGCAAGACCGGCTTCGGCGACGGCGCCCTCTCCGAGGCAGCCATGCAGGACGGCTTGGAGACCCTGGCCAAGATGACCACCATCGCCCGCCTCAAGGGGGCGGAGCGGGTGGTGGCCGTGGCCACCAGCGCCGTGCGCGAGGCGGCCAACGGCGCCGACTTCCTGGCCCGCGTCAAGGCCCTCACCGGTCTCGACGTGCAGCTCCTGACCGGCGTCGAGGAGGGCGAGCTGATCTACCGCGCCGTGCGCGAGGTGGTGGACCTGGGACCCGGGCCCGCCGCCGTGGCGGACATCGGCGGCGGCAGCACGGAGTGGATCGCCACCCGCGGCGGCGAGGTCGAGCAGGTGGTGAGCCTCGCCTTGGGCTCGCTGCGCTGCGCCGTCGAGCTCGCCGGCGACCCTCCCTCCGGCGCCTCGCTCGACCGCCTGCGC
>JBAPYB010000442.1:0-14197 GCA_049284515.1 Thermoanaerobaculia bacterium | reverse complement strand
GAAATGCGCATGCCTTTTATCCTCAGTACATTGCCATTTTACTCCTATAGCCGGCGGGTCGTCAACTTGGAGGCCGCCTGACGTAGAAGCGGTCCGGTTCGCCTGCTCCGTGGCTCTCTATTATCCTGCAAACCCCTGGACGGATAGGTCCAAAGGAGCTATCCTCTTGTTGAAGTTGTCGGACGGATAAGCGCCCGTCGCCTTTCCGAGCCGCCGATGCCTTCCAGGCTGAGCCCAGGATGGTAGAATGCTCCAGGCAGGCTTGAGCCACCTGAAGAACCTCCCGCGAAGCCACCCCGGTTCCAGCTTTAGCCTTCCGAATCCCTGATTTTCTTGCCCGGAACTCTCGATTTCCGTCCCGGCGCGAAAACAACGGTCCCCGACGCGGAAATTGACGAGCCCGACGCCTCGGGAACGAATCCGAACGGCTGAATTGCTTTCCCGACGGGGCGCCGGGTTCCAGAAGTCCCTGGCACCTGTTCTGCCTGTTCTGGCGGCACCTGTTCTGGCGGGGGATTCCCCAGGGCCTTCACCTGCTTGCCCTCTCCACGGCAAGCTTCGGACCGGCGATCCCTCGATCAAGGCACCAGGGTGAAGGCTTGCCGATAGTGCTGGCCAACGCGAATGGCGGAGAAGTGTGTGCGGTCGGTCGTCAGAATCCTGTACTGCTTTCGTCGCTCAGCTACCGTAGCCACGGTGGCATCGACCAGTCCGAGCCCGAGGTTTGCGAACTTCACGTCGATTTCCAGAGCGCGGACGAGGTCTGTTGGAATAACCGGCTCCAGCTCATAGGTCGTCGCGGGGTCCAGGAGCTCTGCAATGAGCTTTCGCATCGCAGGCCGCTCGTCGCGCAAAAAGTAGTCCACTTCGGTCAGCACGAGAGCCGGGACAATGACGGCGGAAGCTTGGGTGAGAGCCGCGGCGTACTCGGGCCACGCCGGAGCACCGTTTTGACGGCATGCCAGGGCTCGCAACAGGCCCCCTGTGTCGGCGACGAGGCCTCGCCTCAACGCTTCAGGTCCTTGAACAATTCAGACTCTTCCCCCAGCTTCAAGTCCGTAGACACGAAGAGGCCCGTCGAGGGGGGACGACGGTTCGTGTAATACCGAGACGCGACGACGCGAAGCCCTTTCCGCATCAGGTCGGAGGCTGACAATCCATCCTCGCGTGCCTTGGCGAGAGCGTGCACGTCTTCAGGATCCAATCGTACGGTCGTGGTGAGCATCCGTGCCATACACTCACTATACACCAGTATCCGGGACACCCTATGATTTCGGCGAAGCTGCGGACCGCATTCGAGACACGGACTATCCAGAGGCGGAGGACTTTGTCGCGCAGAGCGTCTTGGCACCGCCCTCCGAAGAAGCCATACTCAAGGCCTTTGGGGGAACGAGAGCCAACCATGGATGACGAACGCCTCCTGACGCTGGCCGAGATCGAGAACGCGCACGAGCGCATCCGGCGGCAGCTCCCGCCGACGCCGCTGCGGCGTTCCTTCGCCCTGCGTCCGCACGACGTCTGGCTGAAGCTCGAATGCTGGCAGCCCACCGGCTCCTTCAAGGTCCGCGGAGCGTTCCATCACCTCGGCTCGCTGGCCGAGACCGAGCGCCGGCGAGGCGTGGTGGCAGCTTCCGCGGGCAACCATGCACTCGGCGTGGCCTGGGCGGCCCAGGCTCTGGGCGGCGTGCCCGCCGTTCTCTTCGTCCCCGAAACCGTGCCGCGGGCGAAGCTGGAGAAGCTGCGCAGCTTCCCCGTCACCGTGCGCGTGACCGGCGCCACCTATGACGACGCCTACGACGCCTCCCTGGCCTACGCCGAGGCGGAAGGCGCACGCTACGTCCACCCCTACGACGATCCGCTGACCGCGGCCGGACAGGGAACCGTCGGCCTCGAGATCCTCGAGCAGCTCCCCGGCGTCGGACAGATCGTCGTCCCCGTCGGGGGCGGCGGATTGATCGCGGCGATTGCCGTGGCGGTCAAGGCCAGGGCGCCCGGGGTGCGCATCGTCGCCGTGCAGCCGGAGGCGTCTCCGTCCCTGTCCGAATCGATGGCGCGCGGCGAGGCACTGCACCGGTTCCCGGCGGCTCCCACGCTCGCCGACGGCGTGGCCGGCGGCATCGGCGACCTCGTCTTTCGGCATCGGGCGCTGATCGACGAGGTCGTCAACGTGCCCGAGAGCGCCATCGAAGAGACGATCGTGGCACTGCTTGCCGAGGACCAGGTCGTGGCCGAGGGCGCCGGCGCCGTTGCCGCCGCCGCATTGCGTTGCGGCCGGCTCACTCCCGACGGCCGTCCGGTCGCGGTGGTGGTGTCCGGCGGCAACATCGACGCCAAGCATCTCGCCCGTTTGCTGGCGGCTCACGGTTGACGCCCGGGATTGGACGGTTGCGAGCCTTCGTAGTATTCTCGTTTCCTACGAAAAATCCCTCCGGAGGATCCCATGAGATCAACTCTGCCTCGTCCTCTCGCACTGGTCCTCGGCCTCGCCCTGCTGGGCGTGGCATGCACGCAGACACCGCCTCCTGTTCCGCCCGCGGCCCAGGCCCCGCCTGCCAAGACCGCCGTCATCCACTCCGCCAAAACGGGGCGGACCTATACGGCCGTGCAACTCGCGGAACCGGAAGCGGCGCGGGAGCCCATCGCAGCCGTATCGGCCCTCGGCGCTCCGAGCTCGGACAACTTCCGCGGCACGGATCGCGCCGGAGCCAAGACCTCCATCGTGGACGGGGATCCCCAGACCTTTGACGATGTCAGCGCGCTGGCGTCGTCGGGCCTCCTGGTCGACGACGACCAGATGCTCCACCACGACCCCGCCATTACGCGCGACTCCGACGCGCGCTTCGACGAGGAGGGCCACAACGTCGTGGTCACGGCGTTCCTCTACGCGTCGAAGAAAGAGGGGGACAACGACTTCCACTGCATCATCGGCGCCGCGCCCGACCAGACCCCCGTGTTCTTCAACGTGGAGGTTTCCGGGCTGCCGCAAGGCCAGTTCCGCCAGCAGCTCCAAGACGTGCGCGACGCGTTCAAAACGTTTTTCGCCGGCCAGCTCCCGGGGACGGGCTATTCGAAGTTCGACCCGCCGATCCCCGTGCGGATCACGGGCTCGCTCTTCTACGACATCGATCACAAACCCGGAGAGGTGGGGCCGGCCGCCTTCAAGCCGACGACCGCCTGGGAGATCCATCCCGTCAGCGCCATCGAGTTCGAGCCGCAGTAGAGGGGGGACGAATGGCACTGCCGGCTTTCGTCGCGTTGGTCTCCGACACCGCTGCGCTCGGCGTTTCCGAGCTCACCGTCGTGACGGCGGCGATCCAGAAGCAGGTCGCCCGGGACCTGAAGCAGCACTGGGACATCCAAGGGACCGTCAGCGCCTTTGCCCGGCTGGAGGACGTGCCCGCCGGTTTCTGGCCGGTCATCGTCCGCGACGACATCGAGGAGGACGCCGAAGGCACCCACTGCGACGACCACGGCCAGCCCCTCGCCCTCGTCACCTCCGGGCCCTCCTGGTCGGTCACGGCGAGCCACGAGGTGCTGGAGATGCTGGTCGATCCGTTCGGCAACCGCACCGTCGCCGGGCCGTCGCCGAAGGCAGACCAGGGCCGGGTGGAATTTCTGGTGGAGGTGGCGGACCCGGTCGGAGATTCGGTCTATACGGTCGATGGAATCAAGGTGTCCGACTTCTGCACGCCGCGCTTCTTCGATCCCCAGCCGAGCGCGGGCGTGCAGTATTGCGCCACCGGCAGCATCCAGGGACCGCGAGAGATCCTGGTGGATGGATATCTGACCTGGCACGACCCCGTCAGCAACGAGTGGTGGCAGCGGTCGCGGTTCGGAGGAGAGGACGCGATCGTCAGCCTCGGTCCTCTCCTGAAGACGGCCTGCGGCATGCGGACGGTCATCGACCCGCTGGCCGCGCGGCGCCGCCGGGACCGAGCCCGCGCGAGAGAGACCCCGGCGGTCGAGTCTCTCGCGCGCGGCATCGTCGATCCAAAGCACGTCGCCTCCAGCCGCGCGAAGGCCGAGGCGTGGCGAGCGCTCATCCGGCGCATCTACGACGACTGTAGGGCCCGACGGCCATAGGGTGGGCCCGGCCCAGCCTGGTATGGGACCACCCAATGTCGTAGGCCGGCGTTTCCCACCGGCCCAACGGGTCGGGAGATCCCAGCCCAGGGCCAAGGCGAAGACCCTGGAACCTGTTTTGGCGGCGCGTCGCCTGGCTCCTATTCTGGAGCAGGCTTCCAAGAAGTCACTGGCTCCTATTCTGGTACGGCGCTCATTCTTGCCACGGCTGAGCAATTGCAGCAGAAACTGTGAAGCCGCATAGCAGGCGAGCCGAGCGGGGCGGCCAGCGTCGCCATGCCGCATCATGTAAATATTGATTTGCACATCGCGATGCTTGACTATCATTGACACTATTGTTGGCGTGAGTTAGGTTCTTTTCTGTTTTCGCTGGGCATTAGCCGCCTTCGGAATCGACCGGAGGCGAGCTCGCAATATTTGGGGCGCTGAAAAAAGGAGGCTCGTATGAGGAGCGGTGCATTTGTAGTCTTCGTAGTACTTTCGCTGTTCGCGACTTCTCGTGCTGTCGCTGTGGAAGGAACACAGTCGACAAGCGACGGGGGCGTTCAGGCTCAGATCTCCAAGACATCGCCCTTGAATGCTCCAGCCCTTTTTTCTAGCCTGATCACGTTTTCAGAATTTCCTGTTGGAACATCCATCGCCAATCAATATCAACCGCAGGGCATCCTTTTTGGCGGCGATAGCCCCTTTATCGCAACAGATGGCGCTAATCCCACTTCCCCGGTACTGAGTGGGACACCCTTGTTTTTCGGGTCGATTACAGGCACCTTTGTAGACCCAGCGACCGGATCGCCCGTAGTTGTGACTTCTTTTTCACTCGACGCCGGCTATTTTGATGGTCTGGGCACCTTCGATCTTTCCTGGTTCAACAAAGATGGGGCTCTATTGGGTTCTGAGAGCAATACCGAGATCGGAATTCAGACTTTTACCGTTACTGGGGTTGGTATTGCCTCGTTTCAGGTAAGTGGCGGCAGTGACGCCGCTGGTTTTGCAATCGACAATGTTGCTTTTGATCCCGGCAGCTTAGCGTCGGTCATGATCAATAGTGCAGATCTTGTCGAAAATAAAATCCAAGTAGTGATTAAGGGGCCAGCCCAAGCAACTGGTTCTCTAAGTCTAGCAATCAAAGGAGCCAACAACACATTTACGGCAAAATACAATAATGGGACTGCGGTAGGCCCGGGTTCGTACACTGTAAATCTCGTCCGACCCATGATGGCTCAGGATGTTTATTCGACCATTGAGGCAACCTGGAATGCGAGTACGCCGCCGGTGACAAGCACGTTCACCATCAACCCGGCCTGGAACGTCCGCGGGATTGTGCAGAATACGGTTTACATCAAGGTCTACGAGACGGCCTGTAGTGGCACGCCTACGTCCGGTTACTGGACGTTTGATAATAAGAAGAGCTGCGCATTTACGGCTACCAATTTCAAGCCCATGTTTGCCTCACAAACATATATCAACGGGAGCGGCCTAACTGCAAGCGGTTTGCTGATTCATGCCAACGTTGGAAACGATTGCAGCAAACATTACCCAGTTGGTGCGAACGCACGCAATACCTTTTACACGATTTTGGACGTCACTGGCAGCTGCAACCACTTGATGGCGGATACGAACGTTGCTGTGTATCCCAATCCGAAGAATGGCGGCACGTATTCCTGCGACGACCAGTTGCTCGACGTTGCAACGGACACTAACGCGAATGTCGGTTCCCTTCGGGATGTTGAGGACCTTTGTCCGATTTGCAAAATACATGTGAGTGGCACGAGCGACCACATAGATAATTACTACGACAAGAACAGTTGTACCGCTAACAGCCTGCCGAATTATTGGGCAGCAGATATCGGATCAGTAGGCCAGCAAATCCAAGTCCCGGTCGCTGGCGTCGTCGGTATGACGGAGTCTGCCGGCCAGCAGGCTTTCTATCGCGATAGCGATATCATGGTTAAATTCAAGAAAGTTAACGACAGTCTGATGCTCTCGATCAAGAGCAAAGACCGGCATAGTGATGTAAAGCTCCCTCCGGAGGTCTTTGACGTTCAGAAGATTGAAAGATTCCAGGGTCGGATCATCGTCATCGGTGACATTGGAGCTTCGGTATCGCAGGTGATTATCATTGACGCTGGTACTGGGAAAGCCATCGACAGGTTTGACGCATTTTACCCTGCCGTCTCCCCAGACGGCCGATTTATTGCCTTCACCAAGTTCTACCCACCTCATGGTGCGACCGGGACTGAAGATCACCTCATGTTGTACGACATGACGAAGAGCGCGATAGCGAACCGTCCGATCGGGGTACCTCGCCCCGTGGGGAGAGGGCTGGGGAGCTGGGATAACCGAATCGATGTGGGGCTGAATGTTTACCCGGTCAATGGTAGCAAGGAAGGCGATAACGTTGGGGTGCCAGGTTGGCTCTCACACCAAGCGGCGAGTCTGATCTTCTGGAGCTCGGATTCCACGAAGCTGGTTTTTGCCGATCAGACCCAAGAAGTATTGAGTCTCGTTCTCATGAAAGTTGCCGGTGCAGATGCCGGGGCGGTTCCAAGCGCGCTAACCATGATCATCGATGGGACGAGTGTATGCGCGGCACCACTGCCGGAAAATCCCTGCCAAGCTTACTTGGATCAGGTAAAATTCGGTGAGAAGGGACTGCGTGCGTTCTTTAGTGGAGTTGGTACTCAGGGATCCATCCATCGGGAGCTTGATGTGTCATATGCGGATTTCATGCCTTCAAAGTAACGAATGAGAGCGACTAAAATAAAGGCTGTACCCCTAAAGCCCAACGAAAGAGAGATTACTGCCGCGCGGAGCCGCGGCAGTAATCTTGGGTTGAGCTCAATCCGGGCAAGATCGGATGGAGTCAGGCGTCTTGGATTTTCAAGCAGCGAGAGGGGCTGAGCAGACCAATTGGGGAGCCGGTACGGGCTCGGCGCAGGGGTTGGCCGGGGCGTGAAAGGCGAGTCAGTAGTCAGTGGTCCTTCTGGGCGTTGTAAGACGGTCTCGAATGGGCGGAGCGGGCCTGGTTTTGGCCGCGAGGACGAGGGTTCACCGATCCAGCGGCGCTGGCGGAGAAAAGGACGAGATCTTTGCGCTTGGTGGCCAGTGCTCACGAGGGTGGCGCCCGGGTGGTATCGGTGATCGGTAGTCGTGGAGAACGGCGGAAGGTGCGGAGGCGCACGAGATGGCCACGCCGACAGCAGGGACAGAGGCGGCGGCGGTCATTGTTTGGCGTGTTTGGCGTATCGCCGACGGGTTGCTCTGTCGTCGCTGGCTTGCTTTTGGAGGGCGGCCGGAGCGCAGGGTCAAGGGCAAGCAGTTGGCGGGCACGTTCTCTCAGGCGGGTGGCGGCTGGGCGGAAAAGCCCGTAGCCGCGGATCTTTTGAAAGCCTTTGGGGAGGACGTGCTGGAGAAAACGTGCGATGAAGGCCTCGACGGGAAGGGTGAGGTGTCGCGTCTCCTGAGTGCGGGAACTGATATAGCGGAAAGTGACGCGACCGTGGTCGAAGGCTTCGATGCGGTCGTTGGTGAGGGCGACGCGATGAGCATAGCGGGAGAGGTACTCGGCAGCGTGCTCGCCGTCGCCAGCGTGCTCGAAGAAGCTCCCCGTGGTGCTCAGCCGCGACGGAAGATCTCCGCCAGCTCGTGCCAAAGTCCGCGACGCCCTCGACCGTGAGAATCTCTTGGAGCACGTCGATCCGGCGGTCTTCCGCAAATCGTGGAACGTCCATCTCGCTGTTTCCACTGTTGAGATTGACGATCGGGTAGGAGTACCCCCACTGAGCGCACGGAAGATCTTGGAGAGGGCGTAACCAGGCACGAGGAAGCGGGAGTGGGCAGGCTTTCGCCAGGCTTGGCCTTGGTCGGTCAGCCCGCCGGCGGTGGCGAGGAGATGAACGTGGGGGTGGTAGGAGAGATCGCGCGCCCAGGTGTGGAGCTCGGCCAGGATGCCGAGCTTGGCACCGACCCACTTGGGATCGTCGGCGAGGTGCTGAAGGGCGGCTGCAGCCTCGCGCAAGAGCAGGTCGTAGACGGTGGATTGGTGAGAGCGTGCGAGGGGGCGCAGCTCGGCGGGGAGGGTGAAGGTGATGAAGTAGGCCGAAGGCCGATGCCCTGGGTAAAAAGGCACCCCATTCTTGCGGCCTGAAAGGCCGCGAGAACTTGGCTTGACAGACCGGCAGACCAGTGCTCGAATGGGCAGAGCAAGATGCGTTGCAAGAGCGTATCGAAGGCACCTCTCCTCGGTTTGCCGCTAAGCATTCTGGGAGTTGGCGCATAAGCTCATCTAGAGGTTCGTCGCAAAGAGCACAGATGACAAATTCAGACAATCCTCGCACCGGGTCAGACTTTGAAGTTTCAATCCAGGCCTTCTTTGCTCTGCGCGGAGTGATCCTTAGTCGAGACTTTCCGCAGCCGGTTGGTATGCGTGCTGAGAAGCGGCAGCACAGCTTCGATCTGGGATCGGTGAATCCTCCACTGCTGATAGAATGTAAGTGTCACACATGGACGGTTGGAGGAAATTCTCCAAGTGCAAAGCTAGCTGTATGGAACGAAGCCATGTTCTACTTCGCCGCTGCGCCTGCGCAATTTCAAAAAATCCTACTAGTAAAGCGCAGCCTGAAGGGCAGCTTGGCCTTAGCTGATCACTATGTGACACGCTTCGGCCACTTGATTCCGTCGAGGGTCACCATCGTCGAGTACGACAATCTTGCTGGGGCTGCCCGGATAGTCTTTCCCGAGAAAGGTACGCTCCAAGGGGCGGCTTTCCGTGGGATCAGAAGATGGTTGAACTGATGAGCTCGGCAGAGCGTAAGTATATATGAGCAAGAATGTGCCGACGGTAAGGGCGGCGAACCCGGCGTACTCTGACGGCCGGCTCCGCCGTCCGCCGGTGAAGCGCGATCCCGTTGCACCAATTACTCCCATGGAGAGTTGACATGCCGTACTGCTCGAGTTGTGGAACATCTCTTTCCTACTGCACGAAGTGCGGAACCGAGCTTGGTCACTCCTGCGGACAAAACGCGGTCCACCTTACGCCACGCTTCCATACCTGTACCGGCTCTCTCTTATCGCGACGTGGTTCCTACTGCTCGAGCTGCGGAGATCTGGAATACTACTGCACCTCCTGCGGTGACCGACTGCCTTGCCGTTGTGGCAGCGGCGCCTCATCCCCTTTTGGTTCAGTTCGCCTCTTTAGCTCACATCGGTGTAGGCCCCATCTCGGCCATAGCCGCACCTACTGCGGAGACTGCGGTAGCCAGCTAGAGTACTGCACTTCTTGCGGTGAGCAACTGACCTGCTCTTGTAATACGCCAGGCTTCACACTCGTCGCTGCTCGCCACACCTGTCGCGGTGGTTCTTTCTAGAGTCTTTGGGTACGGGGCGGCCACCCCAGTCCAGGGCTTCTATGAGGCCGAAGTCCGATGCCCCGGGGGATAAGGACACCCCATCCTTGCGGGCTGGAAGGCCGCGAGAACCCGGCTTGACGGATCGGGAGACCAGCACTCGAGTCACCGGCACCAGGGCTCAATCCCTCTCTATGGGATGGAACGCCAGGCCCACGGTCTCGCGGCCCTTCAGGCCGCACCGGGTTGTCCTCTCTCCACCCAGGGTATCGGCCTCCGGCCTCAACCCTGGGCTCCGTTCTCCCGGCCCGTTGGGCCGGACAGGCCGGCGACTCGCATCCCACCGGCCCAACGGGTCGGGAGATCCCAGCCCAGGGCCGAGGCCGAAGGCCGACGCCCTGGGTAAAAGGCACCCCCATCCTTGCGGCCTGAAAGGTCGCGAGAACCTGGCTTGACAGATTGGCAGACCCGTGCTTGAGTCACCGGAACCATGCCTCAATCCCTCTCCAAACTCTACGTTCATCTCATCTTTTCGACGAAGGACCGCAGTCGAACCCTGCCTGACGAGGTTCGCCCCGACCTCCATGCCTACATGGGCGGCACTCTCAAAGGCCTCAGCTGTTCCCCGATCGAAATCAATACCGAGCCCGACCACTTGCACGCCTTGTTTCTTCTCGCGCGGACCGAGGCGCTGAGCGACGTCGTCGGCCACCTCAAGAAGAGCTCGAACGACGGGCTTCGCAACCGGGGACCTGAATTCGAGAGGTTCTTCTGGCAGGCGGGATTCGGGGCATTCTCGGTGAGCCAATCGCAGGCCGAAGACGTACGGGCCTACATCCGCAACCAACGCGAGCATCACCGAGTCAAGTCGGTTCAAGAGGAGCTTCGTGCGTTCCTCAAGGCGTATGAGGTCGAGTTTGACGAACGCTACCTCTGGGATTGAACTCCCGGCCGACGGGCTCGCGTCCGGACTTCCATCCAAGAAGTACCTCTGAGGAGAAATCAATGCAGAAACGCAAGCTTGGAAATAGCAACCTCGAAGTCTCGGCCCTCGGCCTCGGCTGCATGGGCATGAGCTTTGGCTACGGCCCCCCCGCCGACGAGCAGGAGATGATCTCCTTGATCCGGTCCGCCGTCGACCTTGGCGTCACGTTTTTCGACACCGCCGAGGTGTACGGTCCGTTCACCAATGAGAGGCTGGTGGGCAAGGCGCTCGCCCCCATCCGCGAGCAGGTGGTGATCGCCACCAAGTTCGGGTTCCAGTTCGACGCCGACGGCAAGCAGTCGGGCCTGGACAGCCGGCCCGAGCACGTCAAGGAGGTCGCAGAGGCGTCGCTGAAGCGGCTCAATATCGACGCCATCGACCTGTTCTATCAGCACCGCGTCGACCCCAGCGTGCCCATCGAAGACGTGGCCGGGGCGGTGAAGGAGCTGATCCAGGCGGGCAAGGTCCGGCACTTCGGCCTCTCCGAGGCAGGCGTGCAGACCCTGCGCCGCGCCCACGCCGTCCAGCCCGTCACGGCCCTTCAGAGCGAATATTCGCTCTGGTGGAGAGAGCCCGAGGAAAAGACCTTCCCGGCCCTGGAGGAGCTCGGAATCGGCTTCGTTCCCTTCAGCCCGCTGGGCAGGGGGTTCCTCACGGGCAAGATCGACGAGAGCACCTCGTTCGACAGCACTGACTTCCGCAGCTCCGTCCCCCGCTTCGCCCCGGAGGCCCGGAAGGCGAACCGGGCGCTGGTCGATCTGCTCGAGGGCATCGCCCGGCGCAAGAGCGCGACGCCCGCTCAGATCGCGCTCGCCTGGCTCCTCGCCCAGAAGCCCTGGATCGTGCCGATCCCCGGCACCACGAAGCTGCACCGCTTGCAGGAGAACGTCGCGGCGGCCGCCGTCGAGCTCACCGCGGACGATCTCCGCGAGATCGAAAACGCCGCGTCCCAGATCACGGTGCAAGGGCACCGGTACTCCGAGGGCGCGCAGCGCATGGTGGACCGCTGACCGTTCGATCGAGGAGGATGAGCACCATGCGAATCGGCATTCTGGGTTCGGGTTTGATGGGGAGCAAGCTCGGGACGATCTTCGCGCGGGCGGGGCACGAGGTGGTGTTCAGCTATGCGCGCCACAAGGAGAAGCTGGAGACCCTCGCGCGGGATGCCGGCCGGAACGCCCATGCGGGGACACCGGCGGAAGCCGCGCGGGATGCGGACGCCGTGTTGCTGGCGGTCCACTGGTCCCGGGTCGACGACGTGTTGAAACAGGCCGGAGATTTGTCGGGAAAAGTGATCGTGACCTGCTCGCTGCCGATGAACGCCGACGACACCGGGCTCGTCCTCGCCCACACGACCTCCGGCGCGGAGGAGCTCGCGAAAAAGGTTCCCGAAGCGCGGGTCGTCTCTGCGTTCAACACCGTGCCGAGCGAAGTGCTCTTCGGCGTCTTCGAGGCCCGGCGCAAAGCTCCCAGGCCCAGCCTCGTCTACTGCGGGGACGACGAGGGCAGCAAAGGGATCGCCGCCGAGCTGATCCGCGACGTGGGTTTCGATCCCGTGGACGCCGGTCCCTTGCGGATCGCCCGCTACACCGAGCCCTTCGCCCTGCTGGTCGCCCAGCTCGCCTACGAGGGAACGGAGGGAACGGAGCTGGCGTATCGGTTCGAGTGGTTGGGCGAGTAGGCGCGCCGACCTGATCCCGCCTTCGTGGTACCATCCGCCCCTCAGGATCCGAAGACTGTCTCGGGGAAGTCCGCTCTGGTGGGGCAGGTGGGGTCGTCGCCTAACACCGGGCATCAAGCCGGCGGCTGGCGCCGCCGCGAATCATTTCTTTCAAGGGAGGACGTCAATGCGAGCTTCGATCAACAAGTCCGTCCGCGGTCTCACGCCTTGGGCCCTAGCCCTCATCGCAGTTGTCTTGACCTTGAACCCCGCGGTGGCTCGCCAGCCCGAAAAAGCGGCCATCATTGAGCCCCAGGTGAACGCCGCCCAAGAGGCGTGGTGCAAAGGCCTCCTGAAGATCGGGGAGGTGTACCGGCAAAAGGGCGACTACAAGAAGGTCGCGAGCCAGTTCATCGACGACCTGTACGACTACAAGGAAGGGAGGGTGTTCTTCAAGCCGACGTTGACGTTCGGCGAGCACACCTTCCGGCCTACGAAGGAGGGTGCGCTTTCCTATTTCGTCAAGGGCATCGTCCCGACGGACGATGGCTTTGCGATCAAGACCCACTGGGTGAAGGCAACTTACGACAACAGGGCTGGCGGCCCCGGCCACAGCGGCATCCAGATTCACGGCAACATCGCCATCACCATGGGCAACGTCTATCTGACCGATGACAAGGGCGGCGTGACGACGGTGGACAAGACCTTCGTGTTTCGGAAGGGCAGCGACGGCAAGCTGCGGTTGATCGTCCACCATTCCTCCCTGCCGTACCAGCCTGGTAAATGACAAAATCCTGTCGGAGTGAGCGCCTTGGCAGGGCTCGTGCCCTGCCAAGGCGCCGTATCCGTTCCCAAGGCTCGCGCCGCTAACAGAGGGCGGTGCCACAGGTGGCGTGGCTGTAGCAGCCGGGGCCGTTCGTCGTTGCACAGCCGTTTTGGGTGCAATTGACGGAGTAGTCCGAGCAACCCGGCCCCACGGAGGTGCAATAGTCGAATTGGGTCGCAGCTCCGGCGACGGGCTGGAGCTGTCGCTCCTGCAGAGAACGGATGGTCTCGCGATGGATTCTCAGCTTGGAGGGGCTCAGCCGCTTTTTCATTGCGTCTCTCCTGTGGTGAGGGTTTCTCGGGTATGTACCCAATCACGGCCGCCGTGTCAAGCGACAGGGAAACGACGGGAGGGTTACGGGCGCTTGACCCCCTCCCTTCCCGCCCTGCCCGGATTCCGCTATCCTTCCCGCCCAGTGAGGCTACAAAGGCAGTATTTTGATTGCGTAGACGCCAATCGCACCTCTGGAGCGCGCGCACCCTGGCGCCGGCCCTTCTCCTCGCCCTGCCCCTCGCCTGGGGCTGCTCGCGGGGTGGGGAGCGCCATCCCAACCTGCTGCTGGTAACCGTGGACACCGTCCGCGCCGACCACCTGGGCTGCTACGGCGACCGCGAGGCGGTGACGCCCTTCCTGGACCGCCTGGCGAGCGAGGGCCTGCGCTTCGAAGCCGCCTCCTCCACGGTGCCGCTGACCCTCCCCTCCCACGCCACCATCCTCTCGGGGCTGCTGCCGCTCCATCACGGCCTGCGCAACAACGGCGCCGGCGCGCTGCCGGCCGGCACGGGGACCCTCGCGACGCTGCTGGCCGGAGACGCGGCTCACTACCGCACCGGCGCCTTCGTGGGCGCCTTCGTGCTCGACGGGCGATTCGGCCTCAAGACCGGCTTCGAGGTCTACGACGACGAGATTCCGCGCGACCCGAAAGCCGGCGTCTCCCTGGAGGCGGAGCGGCCGGGCCGCGAGGTCGTGGACCGCGCCCTGACCTGGCTCAAAGATGGGGATGATCGGAAAGACGACCGCCCGTTCTTCCTCTGGGTCCACCTCTACGACGCCCACGCTCCCTACACGCCGCCGCCGGCCTGGGCGGCCCGCCACCCCGGCCGGCCCTACGACGGCGAGATCTCGGAGGTCGACGAGCAGATCGGCCGGCTGCTGGCGGAGCTCGACCGCCGGGGCGTCTCTGGCCGGACGGTGGTGGCGGTGGCCGCCGACCACGGCGAGGCGCTGGGCGAGCACGGCGAGCTGACCCATGGCCTGCTCCTCTACGAGCCGACGCTCCACGTGCCGCTCCTCCTGCG
>JBAPYB010000441.1:0-12890 GCA_049284515.1 Thermoanaerobaculia bacterium | reverse complement strand
TCGGGGCGGCCGTCGGCGTCACGGCGGCGATGACGGCCACGGTGATGGAGCGGCGGCTGGAGGCCGGCCTGCTGGTGGCGATCGGCGCGCCGCGCAGCCGGGTGGTTTTCTTCTTCCTCAGCGAGGCGGCACTCCTGGGGCTGCTCGGAGGTATCGCCGGCGGCGCCCTGGGCCTGGTGGCGGGCCGGTTGCTGGGCAGCGGCGTCCTGGGCGTCGCCGTGCCGTGGATGCCCGTGGTCCTTCCGTTCGCGGCGCTTTCGGGCCTGTTCCTGGCCGTGCTGGCGAGCCTCGCGCCCGTGATCCGCGCGCTGGAGCGCTATCCCGCCGACATCCTCAAGCGGGCGACGGCCTGATGATCGCCCGCCTCGTGCTCATGAGCTTGCGCCGCCGCTTCCGGCAGCTCGCGCTGATCGTCGCCGCGGTGGCTGTGGCCTCGGCCACGGTGGCCACCCTGGCCGGTTTCTCCAGCCGCGCGCAGAGCCGGCTGGGAGACAGCCTGGCGGCCTTCGGGCCGAACCTCACGGTGCGGCCCCAGGTGGGGAGCGCGGCGAGCCTGCCTCGCGACGCGGCAGAGAGGGTGCGGATGGTGCCGGGAGTGCGCTCCGTCACCCCGGTCCGCGAAACGGGCGGCGAGCGCCTCGACCTCCGCGCTGATCCGGGCCGGCTGGAGGAAGTCTCCCGTGCCGTCGAGGCGCGGTTGGAGGGCGTCGAAGCCCGCCCCCTCCTGCGCGTCAGCGATTCGGACTCCCGGGTGACCCGCCGGCTGATGCTGGTGCTCGTCGCGGTGAGCACCGTCTCCCTCCTCCTGGCGCTCCTCTCCGTCGGAGCGGCGACCACCGCCCTGGTGGGGGAGCGGCGGGTGGAGATCGGTCTCCTTCTGGCCCTCGGCTACACCGGCCGGAGGGTGGGCGCCTTCCTGGCGGCCGAGCTGCTGGTGGCGGCGCTGCTGGCAGGGGCCACGGGCGAGATCGCGGGTGAGCTGGCGGCCGGCGGCCTCGCCCGCCGCATGCTGGGCAGTACCGGCGTCACTGGCGGACTCTCCCTGACCTGGGGCGGCTTTGCCGCTTCCGCCCTGGTGGCGGTGCTGGTGGTGGGCGCGTCCATGCTCGTCGCGCTACGGCGGGTGGAACGGCTGGACCCGGCGCAGGTCCTGCGGGGCGACTGAGGTAGCTCATGGCACTGGTCGAAGCCAAGGCCCTGAGCCGCCGTTTCGGGTCGTTGCGCGCCCTCGACGAGCTGACGCTCACCATCGAGGAGGGCGACTGGGTGGCGGTGACGGGGCCTTCCGGCTCGGGCAAGACCACCCTCCTCAACATCCTCTCCGGCCTGGACCGGCCCACCTCCGGCACGGTGCGGGTCGGCGGCGTGGACCTGGCGGACCTCTCCCCCCGGGAGCTCGCCGGCTACCGGCAGCGGACGGTAGGCTTGGTCTTCCAGCAGTTCCACCTCATCCCGTACCTCACGGCGCTGGAGAACGTCATGCTGGCCCAGTACGTCCATAGCATGACGGATCGTGGCGAGGCCGAGGAGGCGCTGCGCAAGGTGGGCCTCGGCGAGCGCCTTGCCCACCTCCCCAGCCAGCTTTCCGGCGGCGAGCAGCAGCGGGTGTGCATCGCCCGCGCGCTGATCAACCAGCCTCCGCTCATCCTGGCCGACGAGCCCACGGGCAACCTGGACGCGGTCAACGAGGCGGTGGTCATGTCTCTTCTCTCCGATCTGCACCAGCGTGGCCACACGCTGATTCTCGTCACCCACGACCCGTCCATCGCCGCCCGCGCCGCCCGCGAGATCCGGCTGGAGCACGGCCGGCTGGCCGCAGAGGAGACGCCCGGGGATCGCGAGCTGCAGTCGGTGCTGGCGGACCTCTGGCAACGCCTGGAGGAGGAAGGCGAGGGAGTCTCGGTGGCCCGGCGCGGCGTCGCCGAGCTGCTGGCCGACGGCCTTCTCACCTTCGCGGACGGCCACATCGCGTTCACCGAGCGGGGCCGGGCCCAGGCCTCGGCGGTGGTGCGGCGGATCCGCCTGGCCGAGGTGCTGCTGGCGCGCACCCTGGACCACGGCCCGGCCGAGGAGTGCGGCCTGGAGACCCCCGTGGCCGCCGGCTTCGAGGACCAGGTCTGCGCCTTTCTCGATCACCCCGCCGTCTGTCCCCACGGCCGGCCGATCGCGCCTGGGGGTTGTTGCGGCGGGGAAGAAGCTGCGGGCTCCATGCTCGCGGCCGGCGCCCCTATCTCCGGCTGACCTCGGACCAGCGGTAGTCCACCTGGAGGGGCGTCCCGGCGCCGCTCCCCATGAACCAGAGCGCGGAGGGGCGCGGGCGCACCGATCCCAGGCGGACCTGTCCCTCGCGGGGGGCGAGGATGAAGAGCGAGGTCGCAAGACCCTGGGCGTCCGCCGCCTGATCGGTCACCACCGCGGCGGCGAGGATGCCCTCGGGGGGCCGCCCCGTCCGCTGGCTGAGGTAGGGCGAGGCTCCCCCCAGGGGATGGTCCGCCGTCGAGGCGACGGCCAGCGCGCGGTCGCGCAGGTACAGGCGGCCCGCGGGCTCTTCGAGACCCGGCGGCTGGGGGAGCTCCACCGGCCACCCCTTGCCGGCGGGGCCCCGTCCGAAGCCCCGTTGAACCGGGCCGACGCGGACGAAGCCGTTGCCGGCACCGTTCTGTCGCAGCACCTCGACCGCCCGGTCCACGGCAAGCCCCTCCGCGAACCCCCAGAGGTCCAGTCCGCTGCCGGCCGCGAGCTCGGCCGTCCCCTTTTGCGGGTCCAGGGTCAGGCGCGTGCAGGTCGTGAGAGAGGCCGCCTTCGCCGCCTGCTCCGGGGTGGGCGGCCCGCCGACCGCCGAGCGCAGGCCCCAAAGGGCGTAGAGATCACGCCCCAGGGGGCCGTGGGCTCCCTCCGACCAGAAGCAGAAGGCGTTGGCGTGGCCGAGCATGGCGAGCAGGCGGGAGTCCGGCTTCTGGGGACCCTTGCCCGCCGCTGCGTTCAGTGCCGCAAGGCCGCCGTCGGGGCGCGCCGCGTCGCTCAGCCGCTCGGTTTCCGCGATCTGCTGGAAAGCCTGGCGGATCGCCTCCCGGGCCGCCTCGCGGGGCAGGTCGCGGACCTCGATCTCGGCCGGCCGGCCGAAGGCCTTGTCCGCCTGGCGTTCGATCGCGGCTTGCGCGGCGGGCAGCGCGGCCCCGAGGAGTAGAGCGAGCAGGCAGGGGAGCATGGCAACGATGATAGCGGGCTCGTCCGCTCCGGCCTCAGAAGTTGATGTATTCGAGCTCGAAGTTGAGCGCCGCCGCCGCCCCGGCGACTTCCTGCCGCAGGGCCGGCGGCCGTGCGCCGAGGACGAGCCAGGCGCGGAGCACGGCGGCGAGCATCTCCAGCCGGGCCAGGGAGCCCCGGACCAGCCCGCGCTTCTTCTCCTTGACCAGGTGCTCGAGGCCGTACAGGAAGAAGGTGGTAGTGCAGCCGCCCAATTGCCGGCAGGCCCAGTTGAGGCCGATTTCGATGCGGAATCCCTTGAGGTGGCTCTCCGGCACCGCTTCGAAGACGTTGCGCCGCAGGCAGCGGATGCCCGAGAGCAGCATCCCGCTGTACAGATGGATGGCGTCCAGCAACCGCCCGCGGTGGCGGATGCCGACGTTCATGTCCGAGCGGTTGGAGAGCACGGGCGCGATGAGCCGGTCGAGGAGCTCCACCGTCAGGTTCATGAGGTCGCCGTCGATGAAGACGAGGATGGGAGCGTCGGTGTGGGCCACGCCGATGGCCATGGCCTGCCCCTTGCCATGGTTCTCGCGCAGGTGGATGGTCCGCAGGCCCTGAGCGCGGGCGATCGCCACCGTGCCGTCCGTCGAGCCGTCGGAGACGACGAGGATCTCGTCGATCGCCGGAGCGGCCTTGAGGACCGACAACACGAGGCCCAGAGTGGCCTCTTCGTTGTAGGCCGGCACAATGGCGGCTACGCGGGGGCCGGCTTCGCGGCGTTCACTCATCTCGAATCCTCCGCTTCCCGCCGGCTTGCAAGAACGCGGCCGGGCGGAGCTCCGGGCTGCCTCAACGATACCGTATCTGTTTACGGCAGGACGAGGGGAGCTGCCTGCCGGCACCAGGAGGGTGGAGACGGCTGCACGGCGGCGTCCGGGAGGATCTCGCCCTCGGCGACCACGCGGGCATCGCCGGAGAGGAACCAGCTCCCGGCCTCTGGATCTCCTTCCACCGTGAGCGCGAAGCCCCCTTGCGTCTCCACCGTCAAAGGCAGCCGGGCCTTGCCGAGATGGAGGCCGACGGCGGCACCGGCCAGGCAGCCGGTACCGCAGGAAAGCGTCTCGTCCTCGACGCCGCGCTCGTAGGTGCGGATTTCCATCCGGTCGGCTGCGGGAAAACGGACGAAGTTGACGTTGGTCCCGGGAGCGCCGAAGACGGGGTGATATCGGATCTGCCTCCCCAGCTCGCGGACGGGAGCGGTCTCCAGGCTCTCCGGCCCCCCCGGCAGTACCAGCACGAAGTGGGGGACGCCGACGAGAATGCGCCAGCCTGCGTGGGCTGCGCCGCCGGCCTCCACGGTCAAAGCCTGGGGCGGCTCGGGCGGGGCTGGAAGCTCCACGCTGGTGCGGGCTTCGTCGAGCCGCCGGGCCGCGACGCTGCCGGCGCCGGTGCGCAGGTGCACCCTGTCTTGGGCCCAGCCGAGCCGAAAGGCGAGCTGGGCGGCGCAGCGGGTGCCGTTCAAGCAGAGGTCGGCGGCCAGGCCGTCGGCGTTGAAATAGTCCATGACGGCTCCGCCTTCAGACCGCCGCAGGACGAAGAGGCCGTCGGCCCCGATCGACACGCCGCGCCGGCACCAGGCGCGGATCTGCCCGGCCGCGGGGATTTCCTCGGGCTCGGCCAACGCCAGGAAATCGTTGCCGCTGCCGGAGAGCTTGTAGAAGCGCGTCATCGGCGTCAGGGCGCCTGGGCCCGCACCTCCGCTCCGGGGTCGCTCTCGTTGCCGGTCTTGTCGATGGACGTCACGCGGTAGGCATACGTCTGGCCGGCGGTCAACGCGGTGTCGACGTACTCGGGTGTCGTCACCGGCTGGGCGGTGACGCGCTCGAAGGAGCCGTTGCCGATCCGCCGGTAGATGATGTAGCCGGCGAGGTCCTCGGCTTCCACGGAGCGCCAGACCAGGCGGATGCGGCCGGGCTCGGCGAGCGCCACCAGATCGCCCGGCACGGCCGGCGGGAAGCGGTCCTGGTAACGCACCTCGTGCTCGCTGCCGACGGCGCTCTCCACCGCCGGCTCGCGCTGGGCGAGGGCGGTGGCGGTGTAGATGTAGCTCTGGCCGAAACGGGCGGTGGAGTCGAGCCAGCTTCGCTCCTCGGCGCCGGCGGTGTGAATGGGCTGGCCGTGGAAGCGCTCTTGGGCGTCGCGCCGGTAGACGTTGTAGCCGCCGGCCGCACCGGGGACGCCGGCCCACTCCACCATCACGCCGTCGGCGCGGGCGGTCACGGTGAGCCGTTCGGGCGCCGGCGGCGGCGGCTTGGGGACCACGGAGGAGATGTTCGAGATCTCGGAGCGGTCCCTTTCCAGGCCGAAGGTGCGCACGGCATAGTAGTGGGCCAGGAGCAGCGGGGCCGCAGGCGCGGGTGTCGTCGCCGTCGTCGGGGTAGACGCCGGTGCCGATTTCGCAGACACCGCAGGCACCGCGGGCGCGGCCGGCGGCGGCGGCACGGGCAGGGAGATGACGATCCGGTCGCCCGAGGTGGCGGCGGTCAGGTCCGCGCCCGACACCTTGGCCTGCGGCTTGGCGGCGGTCGCGAACTGCTTCGGGTCCAACGGCGCGGCCTTGCCGTCCGGGGTCGCCGGCCGGGTCGTTTCCAGCACCTCGACGGCCGAGACACCGGGCAGCGCCAGGCCGGCGGCCGTCGTCTTGGGGTAGGAGAACGCCAGCACGATCTGCGCCCCCTGCTGGGTGGCCACGAGGTCCTTGGTGGTCGCCGGCACCGCCTTGAGAGGCGGCAGGGGTGGGCCCTGTTTGCCGCACCCCGCGGCCATGAGGAGGAGGGCCGCGGTGAGGACGGCCGTCCCGGAGATGACTGCGAGGCTGCCTTGTCTAGAGGACGGTTTATAGGACATAACGGGAGAGATCCTGGTCCTGGACGATGTCTGACAACACCCGGCGCACGTACTCGCCGTCGACCCTCACGTCCTCCCCTGACATGTCGGGGGCTTCGAACGAGACCTCGTCGAGCAGCCGCTCCATCAACGTCGAGAGCCGGCGCGCGCCGATGTTCTCGGTCGAGGAATTGACCTCGACGGCGAGGCGGGCGATCTCCGCCACCGAATCCTCGGTGAATTCGAGCTTCACCCCTTCGGTCGAGAGCAGCGCCGAGTACTGCTTGGTCAGGGCGGTCTCGGGCTCGGTCAGGATGCGCACGAAGTCCTGCTCGGTGAGGGCGTCCAGCTCGACGCGGATGGGGAAGCGCCCTTGCAGCTCCGGAATCAGGTCCGAGGGCTTGCTGACGTGGAAGGCGCCGGCGGCGATGAAGAGGATGTGGTCCGTCTTCACCATGCCGTACTTGGTGGAGACGTTCGTGCCCTCGACGATGGGCAGCAGGTCGCGCTGCACGCCCTCGCGCGACACGTCCGGGCCGC
Source organism: Thermoanaerobaculia bacterium (assembly GCA_049284515.1). Taxonomy (GTDB): domain Bacteria; phylum Acidobacteriota; class Thermoanaerobaculia; order Multivoradales; family UBA5704; genus DATARR01. Next base: position 6,275 of record JBAPYB010000441.1, on the reverse strand, counting down.
GGCTCCCCTCGCGGCCGGCGATCTTGTCGATCTCGTCGAGGAAGATCAGGCCGCCCTGCTCGACCCGGCTGCGCGCCTCGCGGGAGACCTGGGTGCGGTCGATGAGCTTCTCCGCCTCCTGTTGGACGAGGATCTCCCGCGCTTCGGCCACCGAGACCTGCTGCTTCTTCTTGCGGCCGAAGAGGCCGGGGAGCATCTCCTTGATGTTCATCCCCACCTCTTCGACGCCCTGCGGCGTGAACATCTCCAGGGTGGGATAGGAGGACTCGTCCACCTCGACGTCCACCTTGCGGTGGTCGAGGGCGCCGGAGCGCAGCTTGTCGCGGAACTTCTCGCGCGTGGCGGCGAGCTCGTCCTCGTTCTCCTCCTCGTGGCGCAGGTAGCTGCTCACCGGCCGCGGCGGCACCAGGAGCTGGAGCAGCCGGTCCTCGGCGCGCACCGCCGCGGCTTCGCGCACCGCCTCCCGCTTCTCCTCCTTGACCATGGTGACGGCGATCTCCACCAGGTCGCGCACCATCGACTCGACGTCGCGGCCGACGTAGCCCACCTCGGTGAACTTGCTGGCCTCGACCTTGAGGAACGGCGCCTTGGCGAGGCGGGCCAGGCGGCGGGCGATCTCGGTCTTGCCGACGCCCGTGGGACCGATCATCAGGATGTTCTTCGGCGCGATCTCGTCGCCCAGCTCCGGCGGCAGTTGCTGGCGGCGCCAGCGGTTGCGCAGGGCGATGGCCACGGCGCGCTTCGCCTGCCGTTGCCCGACGACGAACTTGTCGAGCTCGGAGACGATCTGCCGCGGCGTCATGTTCTCGATGGCGGGGACGGTCTGCGCCTCGGTGGTGGCAGGGGTGGACATGGCTCCTCAGAGCTCCTCTAGCGTCAGGCGGTCGTTGGTGAAGATGCAGATCTCGGCCGCGATCCTCATCGCCTCGCGCACGATCTCCGTGGCGGTGAGAGAGGTGTGACGCATCAGGGCCCGGGCGGCCGCAAGAGCGTAGTTGGCCCCCGAGCCGACGGCGAACACGCCGTCCTCGTCGTCGGGCTGCAAGAGCTCGCCGACGCCGGAGACGAAGAAGCTCTTCTCCTTGTCGGAGACGATGATCACGGCCTGGAGCTGGCGCAGGGCGCGATCGGTGCGCCAATCCTTGGCCAGCTCGACGACAGCCCGTTCCAGATTGCCGTTGAACTCCTCCAGCTTCGACTCCAGGCGCGCGTAGAGCGCCAGCGCATCGGCGCCGCCGCCGGCGAAGCCCACCAGCACCTTGCCCTTGCCGGCGCGGCGGATCTTCTTCGCCCCGCTCTTGACGATCGTCGTGTTGTTCATCGTGACCTGCCCGTCGCTCGCCATGCAGACCTGGCCATCGCGGCGGACGAGCAGCACGGTTGTCGAGGCAAACGTATCCATGGGTGGGTGATTGTATATCAGGGGGAGGAGAGGGCTTCGAGGAACCCCTCGGGATCGTCCGGCGTGAGGATCAGCCGCCTCTCGCCGAGATCGATCAGCACCGCGTGAGCGAGGTCGCTGGCGTAGAGGTCGATCTCCCCCAGGAGGTGGGACTCGAAGCCGCCCGAGCCCGCGGCCACGCCGCCGCTGGTGGCCAGGCCCTCCAGGTGGGCGATCTCCTCCGCCGTCAATCGCCGCCCCTCGGCTCCGGCGACGGCGAAGCGCTCGCGGCGGCGGCGCATCTGGACGCCGAGCCAGCCGCCCCCCGTCTCCAGCCAAAACGCATCGAGGTCGCCGCTCATCCGCCACGCCGTCCAGGGAATGAGGGCTACCGCGAGAGCCAGCAGAGCGGGGCCGATCCGCCTCACGGCTCCTGCGGCGAGCGCCACCGCCAGCATCAGCACCGTCAGGCCCACGAGCAGCAGCCGCAGGCGCCGCCGGCCCCGCAGGATGGCGCCGCCTAGCGTGCAGGGGAAGCGGCGCGTCCCTACTGTTACTCCTGCCATTACTCGCTCTGCCCGCGCCGCGCCCGTGGATGGGCGTCGCGGTAGACCGAGAGCAGCCGGTCGACCTCCAGATGCGTGTACTTCTGCGTCGTGGAGAGCGAGCTGTGGCCCAGCAGCTCCTGAATGGCCCGCAGGTCGGCGCCGTTCTCCAGCAGGTGGGTGGCGAAGGTGTGCCGCAGGGTATGGGGGTGGACCCCCCGGGCCACGGCCGCGGCGTCCACCCAGCGGTCGATCACCCGCCGCACCGAGCGGTCGGTGAGGCGGCTGCCGAAGGCGTTGAGGAAGACGGGATCGCCATCGCCTCGGTCATTGCCTTCCTTACCCACCTTGCGCAGGCTCTCCCACACGTCCAGCCAGCGCCGCAGCGCCTCCGCCGCCGGCCGGCCGAAGGGGACCATGCGCTCCTTGCTCCCCTTGCCCATCACCCGCACCACCCGCGCCGGCAGGTCGACGTCCCGCCAGTCGAGCCCCACCAGCTCGGAGACCCGCAGGCCCGCGGCGTAGAGCATCTCCAGGATGGCCCGGTCGCGCCGCACCAGCGGCTCGTCGCCGTCCGGCGCCTCGATGAGGTTCTCGACCTCGCCCGGCCGCAGGTGGCGGGGGAGGGTCTTGGGCACCTTGGGCGTGCGCACCCCCTGAGCGGGATTGGCCGTCAGCACCCCCTCGCGGCAGGCGAAGCGGAAGAGGCTGCGCACGGCGGAGAGAGTCCGCCCCTGGCTGGTCTTCGCCAGACCTTTGCGGGTCATGGCCGCCAGGAACGAGCGCACGGCGAGCGGGTCGACGTCCCCGGGGCGGACCTCGCCTGCCTCCTTGCCCAGGAAATCGCGGGCCAGGAACTCGAGGAACGACGCGAGGTCGTGCTCGTAGGCGCGCAGCGTCTCCGGGGAGACCTGCCTCTCGCCGTGGAGGTGCTCGAGGTATTGATGGATGAGGCGGCGCATCAGCTCGACTTCGCCTCAACGCCCCCGCCCAATCCCTCACCCCTGTCCCCCATAGGCGCTACCTTTGCCTGCTCAGAGTTTCCCCCGCCCAAGACCCTCACCCCTGTCCCCTCTCCCGACGCCTCCCCTCCCCCTCCCGCGGGAGAGGGGAACCCGGTTGGGGCGATCGTGCTGTTCTCCCTCTTCTCCCGGGGAGGGGGGTATCGGGGGTCGGGAGAAGAGGGCCGGGGTGATGAGGGTCTTGGGCGGGGGTGCTCTGAAACGCCGTTGCGCTCATTCCACCCCGCCAGATCGGTCTGCGCCCGCTCCACGTAGGCCGCCCGGCGGTCGCCCCTCCGCAGCCGGGTCTCCAACTCCGTGAACAAGCCATAGTTGATGTTGGCCGGCTGGAAGTGCTTCGGGTCCGACTCCGTGAGGTGGCGGGCCAGGGCTCCGAGCGCGGTGGTCGCCGGGAAAGGCTCCGGCGGATGACCCTGCCGCTCTCGGGACATATAGAGTCCGATCGCGAGCCCCGTAGCCGCCGATTCGAGGTAGCCCTCGACGCCCGTGATCTGCCCCGCGAGGCGCACCCGGGGGGCCGTCCTCACCCGGTAGTGCTTGTCGAGGTGGATGGGGGCGTTGATGAAAGTGTTGCGGTGGATCTGCCCGTAGCGGACGAAGCGGGCGTTTTCGAGGCCGGGGATCATCCGCAGCACGCGGTCCTGCTCGCCCCATTTCATCCGCGACTGGAAGCCCACGAGGTTGAAGTGGCTCTTGGCCAGGTTCTCCTGCCGGAGCTGGACCACGGCCCAGGGTCGCCGCCCGTCCGGGGTCCGCAGGCCCACCGGCTTCATGGGACCGTAGCGCAACGTGTCCACTCCGCGCCGCGCCAGCTCCTCGATGGGCAGGCAGCCCTCGAAGAACACGGCCTTCTCGAACTCGTGGGGGGCCACGACCTCGGCCTCTGTCACGGCCTGATGAAAGGCGAGGTACTGCTCGCCGTCCATGGGGGCGTTCAGGTAGTCGTCGCCGTCGCCCTTGCCGTAGCGCGATTGCCAGAAGAGCTTCGCGTGATCGAGGCTCTCCGCCTCCACGATGGGCGCGATGGCGTCGTAGAAGTAGAGGTATTCGCTCCCCAACAGCTCCTGGAGACGGGCGGACATGGCTTCGGAGGTGAGCGGGCCGGTGGCGAGCACGACCTCGCCGTCCTCCGGAATCTCCGTCGCCTCGGCGCGCCGCAGCTCGATCCGCGGATGCCCGGCGATCGCCGCCGTCACCAGGGCCGCGAAGCGGTCGCGGTCGAGGGCGAGGGCGCTGCCCGCTGGCACGGACGCCTGCCTCGCCATCCTGATGATCAGCGAGTTGAAGCTTTCCATCTCCCGCTTGAGCAGGCCGGCGGCGTGGAGCGGATCGTCGCTGCGCAGCGAGTTGCTGCACACCAGCTCGGCGAGGTCCCCCGTCTTGTGGGCCGGGGTCCCGCGCACGGGTCGCATCTCGTGGAGGACGACGCTCACCCCCCGCTCGGCGAGCTGCCAGGCGCACTCTGACCCTGCGAGGCCGCCGCCGACGATATGGACGGGAGAGGACATGGGGGGTCCCGCGACGGGGAAATTACCGAGAGGTCTCAGTGGCCCGGTTGAGGATCTCTGCCAGGCTCATACCCTGGAAGTGCTTGTCGCGCCAACTCTGGTAGTCGAACGGCTCGTGGCTCAACAGAGCGAGGAACCGCAATGCCTCGACGGGACCGAGGTTCGCCTCGAGGACTCCCATCCCTTTGGCGCGAAGAACGTCGTCCGTCAATGCTTCAGCCATGTTTCACTTCCTCCAAGTACTCGATCGGGTTTTTTACCATGACCCGGGTGTTCGCCCGGCGAGCTCGCCGGATGAACCGATCATCACAGGTGACCAAACAACCACAGACGCCCGCCTCGGCGCAAGCGAGATGAGCGGCGTCCAGAGGCCCAATACCGCCGGCGTGGAGGCTCTCTGCTCGCGCCGCCACCCGCTCGTCAATTCTGATTCTGACCCTTGCACGTCGGCTCCAACTGCCAATCTCTGCCCGGCGATCGGGCAGCGGGTTCTGGGCGTTCTCGAAATCTAAAGCCTCCGACCAGGCCAGATGGTCCAGGCCTTCGATGAGCCGCTGAAGGATGGAGAAGACGGCCGCTGTTTCCAACGCGACACGCTGCTGACTCTGATTGTCGAAAGGCCGATTGAAGCAGTTGAGGTCCAGGTAGATGAGCATTTTCGACGCCTCTTCGGCAGCTCGCATTGCAGAGCCAGTCTACCCCACCACCCCCTCCAACCACCCCACCTCCCGCTCCCGCCGTAATCCGACTTTAAGTCCCCTTCAGGGGGCGCTGTTCATAGCCCCGGCATTTATGCCCGGGCGGAGGTGGGCGCCGCGACGGGTTTACTGAGCATCCAGACACCCCCAGGAACTCTTTCAACCCCTCCCAAGCGTCCCCTCCAACCACCGCACCTCCCGCTCCCGCCTTCCATACCAAGGTCTCTCAATAGTTGAAGGTCCGGGCGAGCCAGTCGCGGATCGGCGTCGGTCGGCTCCCGGCCGGCTCGAAGGCCGCGACCACCACCAGGCGTTCGCCCGACTTCTCGCGCGCTCGGGCGCGGTGCAGGACGGCGCTGCCGTGGAGGATGAGGAGGTCGCCGGGAGCGGAGTGAAGGGTCCGGTGCGGCAGCACCGAGAAGATCTGGCGCAGGGGATAGAACAGGTAGTACAGAGGCGTCAACAGACGGGTCAGCCGGGGCGAGAGGACCTCGGTCGCGCCACGGCTGGTGTTCTCCAGGGTCAGGAGCGCGCTGTAGGAGCTGACGTCCTTGTGCCAGCGGAATCCTTCGCGCCGGCCGCCGTAGAGCTGGATGCGGAGCGCGCGCTTTTCGTCCCCGATCGGTACCAGGGGCCGGCCGGCGGTCTCCTCGGCGGCCTCGCGCAGACGGGTCTGGGCGAGCTCGACGAGCTCGGGAAAGTACTCGCGGGAGCGGTGGCCATCGACGACGCTGTAGCGCAGGTTGAGGCCACCTCGTCCTCCGACCGCCTGGAAGACGTCCCGCCGGGCGCCCACCTGCTGCCGCCAGCGGTCGGTCTCCTCCCCGGACAGGAACCGGGGGCGGAGGCGGTATCCGTCTTTCATGCCGGGACCTTGCATGCGATCGCAGTATACTCACGGCCCTGCATGGAGGAATCTTCAGTTTGGGACGGTGGGCCGCCGGTGATCGCCGCCGTGGGGTTGGCGACGGCCCAGGGTGGCGTGGCGGAGCTTTCGGACGGCGCAGCAATATCGGCGATGCCGGCGATGGTTCCCCCCGCACCGTTGCCCTGGCCCGCCGACCGCAGGACCACCAGCGGCCTCTGCCGGCCCGCCCTGGGGCTCGATCCGGGCCTGGCCG
>JBAPYB010000440.1:0-17952 GCA_049284515.1 Thermoanaerobaculia bacterium | reverse complement strand
CCTCCTGGCCGGCAAGCTGGCCGACCGGCTGGGGCGCACGCGGATCACCGTCGTCAGCCTGGCCGTCTCCGGCGCCTGCGCCCTGGCCGCCGGCTTCGTCTTCCACCATCCGGCCCTGCTGACGGCTCTCTGTCTCGTCTGGGGGTTCGCCGTGGTGGCGGACAGCGCGCAGTTCAGCGCTGCCGTCTCGGAGCTGAGCGATCCACGCTACGTCGGCACCGCCCTCACCGTGCAGACCAGCCTCGGATTCCTGCTCACCACCGTGACCCTGCGCATCATCCCGCCGCTGCGGGACCTCCTGGGCTGGGAACGGGCCTTCGCCCTGCTGGCCCTTGGGCCCGCGTTCGGCATCTGGAGCATGCAGCGCCTGCGCCGGCTGCCGGAGGCCGCGCGAATGGCGGGTGGAAGGCGATGACTCTGTTGTCTTGCGGTATTCGTTAGAACCGAACTATCGAATCGCGGGACATACGGGGCATGCACGAGCTCCAACGCCCTTCTCCGCGCCCCGCTCTCCTCCCCTATCGCTCCGTACCCCTGGACCCGAAGCCGGTCCTGCCGCCGGTCGAGACCCCGGAGGGAGCGCCGGACCTCGGCTTCCTGATCGCCTTCGAAGAGCCCGCGGCGCCGGACGGCTGGGCCGCGGGGATCGTCAAAGCCGTCGAGGACGGCTGGGACGGGCGGCACTTCACCGTCGACACCCCGAAGGGGGAGCAGGACGTGCCCCGCGAGTTGGTGTTCTATTGGTGGCCGCTCGATTAGAGCGGCTCAGGAGAAGCATCCCTCTGTATCGCGGCCAATAGGTGCCCGAGAGCCGCGGGCTCGACCGGCTTGACCAGATGACGGTCGAAGCCCGCCTCCTGGGAGCGGCGCTTGTCCTCCGACTGTCCCCAGCCGGTCAAGGCCACGATCACGATCTCCTTGCCCCAGGGCTGCTCGCGGATGCGGCGGCACGCGTCGTAGCCGTTCAACTGCGGCATGCCGATGTCCATGACGATGAAGCCCGGCCGCAGCTCCGACGCCATCTCCACCGCCTGCAGGCCGTCGTGGGCGATGCTCACCTCGTTGCCCATGAGCTCGAGCATCATCGCCAGGCTTTCCGCGGAGTCCGCGTTGTCGTCCGCGACGAGCACCCTGCGTTTCACCGCCGGCTCGGCCGGATCGAGCGCCGCGCCCGCGGCCGGCTCCGCGCCGGGCGAGCCGAAGGCCTGCAGACGGACGACGAACTCGCTGCCCTGGCCATGGCCAGCGCTGCGCGCTTCCACCGTGCCGCCATGCATCTCCACCAGCCGCTTGACGATGCTCAGGCCGATGCCGAGCCCGCCCTGGGACCTCTCCAGGGAGCGGTCCACCTGGGTGAACATGTCGAAAACGGCCGGCAGCATGGAGGCCGGGATGCCGATGCCGTCATCCGCCACGCTCACCCGAACCTCGCCGTCCCGCGTTTCGGCGGCGAGCCGGATGTGGCCGCCGGGCTCCGTGTATTTGGCGGCGTTGTTGAGCAGGTTGGAGAACACTTGGGCGAGACGGGTGGTGTCGGCGTCCACGAAAAGGGGCTCGGCTGGCAGCTCGAGGATGAGCTCATGGCCCGCGCCCTCGATCAGCGGCCGGCTCGTCTCCACGGCGTTCTGGATCACGGACGCCAGCGTGACCCGTTCCAGGCGCAGCTCGACCTTGCCGCGGCTGATGCGGGAGAGGTCGAGGAGCTCGTCGATCAGCCGCACCATCTGCTGCACCTGCCGCTCCATCATGCCGCGGGCCTTCTCCACGGCCTCGCGGTCGCCGGCCGCCAGGCGCATCACCGTAAGGCCGTTGCGGATGGGCGCCAGCGGATTGCGCAGCTCGTGGGCGAGGGTCGCCAGGAATTCGTCCTTGCGGCGGTCGGCCTCGGCGCGCGCCCTGGCCAGAGCCAGGGTTCCGGCCACCCGGGCCAGCAGCTCGCGGGCGCTGAACGGCTTGGTGAGGTAGTCATCCGCGCCGGCCTGAAGGCCTTCGACCCGGGCCTCCTCGCCGGCCCGGGCGGACAGCATGATCACCGGGATGGCGGCGGTGGCGGCATTCGCCCGCAGAGCCTTCAACAGGCCGAAGCCGTCGAGCCCCGGCATCATGACGTCGGTGAGAACCAGGTCCGGCCGGTGCTGCCGCGTGGCCCGCAGCGCCGCGTCGCCATCAGCGACGGAGACGACCTGATATTCGGCGGACAACAACCGCCGCAAGTAGTCCCGCATGTCGGCGTTGTCGTCCGCCAGGAGGACCATGGGGCGTGAGGCGTTGGACGCCGCTTCCGATGGCTGGCTGGGCTGAAGGGGCTGGAGGAGGAGCGCTTCGCGGGGCGCGGAGCCCGAGCCGGTGTCATCGGGCAGCCAGCGCAGCGCTTCCTGGACGAAGGGATGGCGCCGAAGGCCGTCGAGGCCAGGGTCCGCGTGCCGCCCAGACGGTCGGCCGGCAGGTGCGCGTTACCCAAGGGCACCGTGACGGTGAAGGTGCTCCCTTCGCCGTAGACGCTCTCTACGCCCACGGTGCCGCCATGGAGCTTGACGAGCTCCTGCACCAGGGCCAGGCCGATCCCGGTCCCCTCGTGTGTCCGGCCGCGCGTCTCCTGGACGCGATGGAACCGATTGAAGAGGTTGGGCAGCTCGGCCGCGGGAATGCCGGTGCCGGTGTCCTGGACGGCGAGCTCGGCCGAGCCTTCCCCGGCGCGAAGCGAGACGCGGATCTCGCCGGCCAGGGTGTACTTGAAAGCGTTGGAGATGAGGTTGAGGACGATTTTTTCCCACAGGTCGCGATCGACGAAGACCGGCTCCGGGAGGGGCGGGCAGTCGATGACGAGGCGCAGGCCGGCCTTGTCCACCGCCGCCCGGAAGACGCTCGCCAGCTCGGCGGTGAAGGCCGGGAGGTCCACCGGCTCGTACACGGCCTGAACGCGGCCCGCTTCGATCCGTGCGAAGTCGAGCAGGGTGTTCACGAGCTTCAAGAGGCGCCGGCCGTTGCGGTGGACGATCGTCAGCAGCTCCCGGTTGTTCGGCAGCGCCTCGTCTCCGGATTTGTCGAGAATGTCGTCGACCGGCCCGAGCATCAAGGTGAGCGGCGTTCGCAACTCGTGGCTGACGTTCGAGAAAAAGGTGGTTTTCGCCCGGTCCAGCTCCGCCAGGGCCTCCGCCCGCCGGCGCTCGTCCTCATAGGCCTGGGCGTTGGCGATGCTCGCCGCGAGTTGCGCCGCGACCAAATCGAAGAAGCCGCGATAGCCGTCGTCATACAGCCGGAAGGGGTTGAGGCCGGCGATCAGCACGCCGGCCCTTCCCGTCTGGCCCGACGGCGCGATCGGCACGGCCACGGCTTCCTGCGGCGGCCGCGGCCAGGCGCCCATGGGCAGATCGCGCAGCTCGCCGAAGCGGACGTCGAGGGCGGGAATCCGGCAGACCTTCTGGGTCCGGATCACCTCCGCGAAGGGCCACGCCGACTCCTCGTCGAGAGACGCCGTTTCCGGGACGGCTGGATGGCCGCGCTCGATGCCGCAGGTGCCGGCCAGGAAGACCCGCCGCTTGTCGGCGTCCACCAGGTAGATGAGGGCGAAGGGCAGGTCCTTGGGATTGGTCGCGAGGCACTCCGCGCTCAGCGTGCAGGCGCGATCGAAGGTCCGCGCATCGACGGTCCGCGCCGCCAGCTCTCGCAACAGGGCCAGTTGCCGTTCGCCGACGATGCGCTGCGTATCGTCCGTATTGGCGCAGATGATGCCGCCCGTGCCGCCCTCGTCGTTGGGCACCGGGCTGTAGGAGAACGTGTAATAGGTCTCCTCCGGATAGCCGTTGCGTTCCATGATGAGCAGCAACGACTCGTCGTAGGTGCCTTCATTGTCGAGGATCGCCGATTCCGCCCGCGGCCCGACCTGGTCCCAGATCTCCCGCCACACCTGGGAGGCGGGCTGGCCCAGCGCTTCCGGGTGCTTGCCGCCGACGATGGCCTTGTAGGCGTCATTGTAGAGGTTGATGAGCTGGTCGCCCCACCAGACGAACATCGCCTGGCGGGACGTCAGCATGATGCGGACGGCGGTCTTCAGGCTCTGCGGCCACTGGTCCGCACGGCCCAGCGGCGTCCGCGACCAGTCGAACGCCCGCATCCGGGCGCCCATCTCCCCTCCGCCGAAGAGGAAGGCATTGCTTGTACGGCTGGAAGAGTCGGTTGGCTCCGTCATGCGTCCCCAGGGGGTAAATCCAACTCGGGACGATGATATCAGCGCCGGCTCGCCGGGCCGGAGCGTGTATCCCTTCCCCGTGGTATTCTTCATTCACTGAAGGAGACCAACATGCGAAGACTGGTTGCGCTGCTGCTGCCTCCGGTGCTCTTCGCCCAGGGCTGCGCGAGCGGGGTCCCGCAAGCCCCGGTCACCTCCCTGGACGCCGCGACCCTCGCCACGGTGAACCACGCGATCGAGGGCCAGCCGGTCTCCCTCCACCTCGCGAGCGGCGAGGTCGTCAAGGAGGCCGAAAACGTGACGGTGACGATGGAGACCACCACCTGGCGCGGCGACCACGATCGCCAGCGGAGCGTTCCCACGTCGGAGGTATGCAAGGTGATCCGCCAGGTCCGCTTCCGGGCTGGGAAAGGCTATGCATGGGGCCTCCTCGCCTGTGCTCCGGTCGCCGCGGCGGCCGGTCAAACGAACAACCGGAACGGGGACCCTCTCGAGGGGCTTGCCCTCCTGCTGCTCACCGAAGCTCTCTGCCCTTTCATCGGGATGGCCGTCAGCGCCGGTTTCAAACAGCCTCCCGACCGCGTGGTCTATTCCGCGCCGGGAAGCTGCGGCGCTTTGCGCGGGAACTGAGGATGCTAAGATGGAGGACCCAAAGGGGGCGTCGCGTCCGAACGGGACCGTGACGGACGAGTAAGGAGTCTGGCAATGGGTAGAAAATTGTACGTCGGCAACCTGTCTTACGGTCTCAGGGACAGCGACCTCCAGGACCTGTTCGCGGCACATGGCACCGTGGACTCGGCACAGGTGATCATGGACCGTGATACAGGACGCTCCAAGGGCTTCGGCTTCGTGGAGATGAGCAGCGACCAGGAGGCGCGGGCGGCCATTTCCGCGCTCAATGGCAAGGAAGTGGACGGCCGGAACCTGACCGTCAACGAGGCCCGGCCCAAGGAAGAGGGCGGCCGGGGCGGCGGCGGTGGCGGTGGCCGGGGTGGTGGCTATGGCGGTGGCGGCGGTCGTGGGGGTGGAGGTGGAGACCGCGGCGGCTACGGAGGCGGCCGGTATTAGATAGCTCCCGGGAGCCGGCCCCCAACCGGCTCCCGTGGGATTCTCCAAAGGCGGCAGCCCCCATTAATCGTCGTCGGGGGTACACCCAGTTACGCCAGTTTCAGGAATCTCACGGCGTTCGCGCTAAGCTGCCGCCGTCATGGACCTCTCCGCCGTCCTCCGCCGCCTCTACCGGGGTCCCCGGGGGGCGGCTCCGGGGGTGGTGAATCCCTACCGGGAGTCGTTTCCCGAGTTCGACGGTCCGGCGGCGGCGCGGCGGCGGCGGGGGAACCTGGAGGCGTACCTGGAGCGGGTGGGAGCACCCCGGCTGGTGCTGCTGGGGGAGGCCCTGGGTTTCCGCGGCGGCCGCTTCTCAGGCATCGCTTTCACCAGCGAGCGGCAGCTCGCGGGGCCGGCGGGCCGCCTGCTGCCGTGGGCCGGCCCGCCGTTCCAGGCCACCAGCCGCAATCCGGATTTATGGCTGGAGCCCTCGGGCAGCGTCGTCTGGGACGCTCTCGGCGGCGACACCCGCGGCGTGCTGCTGTGGAACACTTTCCCCTGGCACCCGTACGCCGCGAAGGGGCCGCTCAGCAACCGCACGCCCGAACGCAGCCTGGTGATGGCCAACCTGGACGTCCTGGAGGCCCTGCTCGCCGAGGTGGGTGCTCGCGGCGCCCGCATCCTGGCGGTCGGCCGCACGGCCCAGGCGGCGCTGGCGATGCTGGGGGTGGAGGCGCCCGCCCTGCGCCACCCGGCCCATGGCGGCGCCGGGCTTTTCCGCCGGCAATTTCTTCTGGAACGACGGGCGCAGCATCGCGATCTGGACATTTCGGTGCTAAGCTTGTAGCCAGCGTTCAATGCGGCCGTCGGCCGCAGGAGGTCGTGCCCATGCTCCGATCGATCCGATCGACTCCTCATGCCTGGCTCTTGGTGCTCGCCTTCGTCCTGCTCGCCACGCCGGCGACGGCCGAGGTGTTCCACGTGACTCTCACCAACGGCAACACGGTCGACTCTTCGGTCCAGCCGCAGCAGGCGAGTTGGGATCCCAACGTGGTCATGCTGCTGACGGAGGTCGGCAACTGGGTCGGCTTCGCGAAGGACGAGATCGCCGAGATCAAGGCCGTGGACCCCACCGCCGGCTTCGGCGTGCGCATCAGCAGCACCGCCATCGCGCTGGGGCGGTTCTCGAACGATCTCCCCGACTCGGCAAAGAACGCGAACGCCCAGGAGACCAAGTATCTCGATCTGGCCAGCCGGGCGCTGGAAGCGGCGGAGCGGCAGCAGCACTACTCGGTTCAGCAGTTCGTGGAGCCCAACCAGACCCAGGGCATCCCGGCGTCCTTCGCGGGCTATGGGAGCGGTGGCCTGGTCCCTGGCGGCGGTCCCGTGGTGACGGCGCCGCCCCCGAGCGCGCCACCGGCCGCCCCGGTGCCCCCGAGCGAAAAGTAGCCGTTTCAAGTCCCTTACCGTGAGGGACCTCTTTGACAGACCAGACGGTACGGTGACGCCCGCGCTTTCCCATGGGAAGCAACGGGCGTTCAGAGGGAAGCCGGTGCGAAACCGGCGCGGCCCCCGCCACTGTAACCGGGTACGAAACCGGAAAAAGCCACTGTACGGGTGGATCCTCCAGATCCTGGGGAGGGTTGCCCGTGTGGGAAGGACCGGGAGTAGGAAGATCCGGAAGCCAGGAGACCTGCCTGCCGTCCAACGCCTCCCGCGGGGAGCGGGCGAGGGTTTGGACGGGCTTCGCCCGTGCTCCTGCGCCCCATCTCTTCGGAGATGGGGCGTTGCTTTTGCGAAAGGAGCACAACGATGCGTCGGATCCTATTGATCCTCGCTGCCGGTATCCTCGGGGGGGGATGGCCGATCGCAGCCCAGGGGCCGGCCCCGGTTCCTGTTCCCGTCTTCCACGAAAACGTCGTGGTCACCGCGTCCGCGGTATCTGCGGACGGCGAGGTGCGCGACGACGTGCCGGCCGCCGTCACCGTCATCGACGGCAAGGAGATCGAGGCCCGGCAGAGCCGGGACCTGGCGGACCTCCTCGGCAGCGTTCCGGGTCTCTCCGTCGTGCAGGCGGGCTCCCCCGGACAGCAGACGTCCCTCTTCACCCGCGGCACCAACTCCAATCAGACCCTGCTGTTGTGGAATGGCATCCCCCTGAACGATCCCTACTTCGGCGGCGCCAACTGGCAGTTCGTGGCGCTCGACGGCGTGAGCCGCGTGGAGGTGGTGCGCGGTCCGTACAGCGCTCTCTACGGCAGCGACGCCGTCGGGGGCGTGGTGCAGGTGCTCACCGGCACGCGCCAGGGCGGAACGCTGACCGTCGAAGGCGGGGACAACGCCTACAAGCGGGGCGGCCTCGCCGCCGGCTTCGACCTCGGGCGGGCGCGCCTCGACGTCACCGGCCATGTCCGCCGCGGCGACGGGGAGTTCGCCAACGATTCGTTCGACAGCGAAGAGGGGGTGGCGCGCATCCTCTTTCCGGTCGGCACCGGCTCCAGCCTGGGCCTGATGGTGCGCGCCAACGACTTGCAGACGGGGATTCCGTTCTCCGGCCTGACGCCCACTCCGGAGCGCAGCATCTCGTGGCAGGAGCGGGAGGTGGCGGTGCCCTTCCGCTCCGAGCAGGGCTCCTGGGGAGTGGAGGCGCAGGTCTCGCGGACGGATTTCGACAGCGCCTTCCGCGACCGGCAGGACACCTCGGGTTTCGGTTCGTCGGACACTCAGTCCCAGGCCCTGCGCGGCCGGGCCGTGGCCACCTGGCACGGCAGCGGGGACCTGCGCTTCGCCTTCGGCACCGAGGTGCAGCGGCTGGAGGTGACGGCCCTCACGGGCTCCTTCACCAACCTCGACGGCGCACACCAGCGGACGTGGGCGGCCTTCGGCCAGGCGTCGTGGGGCACCGGCCCGGTCCACCTCGACCTCGGCCTGCGCCGCGACGACAACGACGTCTACGGCGGCCAGACCAGTCTGCGGACGGGAGCCGTGGTGAAGCTCGGCGACGACACCCGGCTGCGGGCGAGCTACGGCGAGGCGTTTCGGGCGCCAGCGCTGGGCGACCTCTTCTTCCCCGGCAGCGGCAACCCGGACCTCAAGCCGGAGCGGGACGCCAGCTACGAGGTGGGCCTGGAGCACGAGGCTAGCGGCTGGCGGTTTGCGGTGACGGGATTCGAGAACCGGTTACGCAACCTCATCGACTTCGATCTGGCCACCTTCACCAGCGTCAACGTCGGCCGCGCCCGGATCCGGGGCGTCGAGGCCGAGGTGGGTGTGCGCAAGGGGATCGTCTCCGCGTCCCTCGACGGCACCTGGATGGACCCCAAGGACCTGGATACCGGGCTCGAGCTGCTCCGGCGGCCGAAGAAGAGCGCTCACCTCACCGTGACGGCGCGCCCCGGACGCTGGACCCTCAACGTCGTGGGCCGCTGGATCGGCGAGCGGGAGGATCTCGACCCCGTCACCTTCGCCAACGCCGTCAACCCGAGCTATACGCGGGTGGACATCGCGGCGAAGTGGCAGGCCACCCGTTGGCTCGCCCCGTTTGCCCGGGTGGAGAACGTGGCCGACGAAAGTTACAGCGCGGCGCTCGGCTTCCCCAGCCCCGGCAGGACGGTCATCGGTGGTCTGGCGTTCGATTTCTAGGAGGATTCTCCTCCTTCTGCTCCTCCTGGGGCCGGTCCTCGCCGGGTGTCAGGGGGGGCAGGGGGAGCGGTCCCCGGGAGTCTCTCCCAAGGTTCCCCGGCGGATCATCGCCCTCACGCCGAGCGTGACGGAGACCCTCTTTGCCCTGGGCCTGGGTGACCGCGTGGTCGGTGTGGGCGACTATAGCCGCTGGCCCCCGGAGGCGGCGCGCAAGCCGCGGCTGGGGGGATTGTTCAATCCCAATCTGGAACGAATCGTGTCGCTGAAGCCGGATCTCGCCGTGCTGATTCCCAGTGAGCGGGGGCTGGGAACCAAGCTGACGCCGCTGGGAATCGACGCGCTGGTGGTGCCGAATGAATCGCTGGCCGACGTTCAGGCCTCGTTCGGCACCATTGCCCGGCGCTGCGGTGTGCCGGAGGCGGGTGACCGCCTGCTCGCCGAGTGGCGCACCGGATTGAATCTCCCGCCGTTGCCGGGTCCGCCGCGGCGCGTCCTGATCTCGGTCGGCCGCCGCCCCGGCCAACTGGGAGAGGTCACGATAGCCGGTCCGCACACCTTTCTCGACGAGCTTCTCCAACGCGCGGGCGGGAAGAACGCCTTCGCCGACGCGCCGACCCTCTATCCGCAGATCGGGCTGGAGGAGATCGTGGCCCGCAAGCCGGACGTGATCCTGGAGTTGCGGGCCGATCCCCTGACGCCGGCCGCCGTGGCGGCGATCGTCGCCGATTGGCAGGCGCTGCCCCGGGTGCCGGCGGTGCGTCTCGGCCAGGTCAAGGTCATCGCCGGCGATTTTGTGCTGATCCCCGGGCCGCGGATTCCGCAGTTCTACCGGGAGATGCGGGAGGCGCTGCGTCGATGACCGTCCTTCTGACTGCCCGCGAGTTGGAGTGGCGGGCCGGCGAGCGGACGATCCTCGGCCCTCTCGACCTCGACGTTCAGCGAGGGGAGTGCCTGGCGATCGTGGGCTCCAACGGAGCGGGCAAGACGACGCTGCTGCGCCTGCTGACGGGCCTGCTGCGGCCATCGGGCGGCCAGATTCGCTATAGCGGCCAATCCTTCGCAGCCCTGTCGCGTCGGGAGCTGGCCCGGCGCATCGCCTATGTGCCGCAGATTCGCCCTTCGCGGGTGCCGCTCAAGGTAGAGGAGGTGGTGCTCCTGGGCCGCTATCCTCATCTCTCGCGGCTGCAGATCGCCCCCCGGGCCGCCGATTTCGCGGCGGTCGAAGAGGCGCTCGCGGTGGTGGGAATTGTGGGGCTGAAGGGGCGGCCCGTGGACGAGCTGTCGGGCGGCGAGCAGCAGGCCGTGTACATCGCCGCAGCCCTGGCGCAGCAGTCCGAGCTGCTGGTGCTGGACGAGCCCACCCTCCACCTCGACGCGCGCCACCAGCACGACCTCGCCTCGCTGCTGCTGCGCCTGAAGGCGGATGCGGACCGCACGGTGATCCTCGCCACCCACGACCTCAATCTGGCCTCCCTGCTGGGAGACCGATTGCTGGCCCTCGTCGCCGGACGCCCCCTCGCCTGCGGCCCGCCGGCGGAAATCGTCAAGCCGGACCTCCTCGAATGCCTGTTTCAGGCCCGCTTCGAGATCGTCCGCGGCGGCGAAAGGCCGGTGACCATCCTGGATCTCGGCGCATGAGCGCTTTTCAGCCGCGCCCGCGGACCGCGCTGCTGGTTCTCTGCGGACTGTGGATGGCCACCGTGCTCGTGGCGCCGCTGGTGGGGAGCCAGCCGGTGACGTTGCACGACGTGCTCAGCCATGAGCCCACGGCGGCATCCATCTTCTGGCAAATCCGCCTGCCGCGGGTGCTGCTGGCTCTGCTCGGCGGGGCGGGTCTCGCCGTCTCGGGCCTGGGCTTCCAGACTCTCTTCCGCAATCCGCTGGCCGAGCCCTACACCTTGGGCATCTCGGGCGGCGCAGCCCTGGGCGCGGTGATCGCCCTGCGCTTCGAGGGCGGGCAGCTCCTGGGCTTCTCGCTGGTGGCGCTGGCGAGCTTCGCGGGAGCGCTCGGGGCCACGGCGCTCATCGTGGGGCTGGCGTTGCGGCGCGAGGGGGTCGAGACCTCGACACTGCTGCTGGCGGGTGTCGCGGTCTCCCTCTCCTGCTCGGCCATCATCCTTTTCCTTCAGTACCTGGCGGACTCGACGCAGACCTTCCGCATGGTGCGCTGGATGATGGGCGGCCTCTCCGTGGTGGGCTACCAAGAGGTGCTGTGGCTCCTGCCGTGGGTGCTGGGCGGCAGCGCCCTGCTCCTCGCCCTGCGCTGGGAGCTCAACCTCCTCCTCACCGGCGAGGAGATGGCGGCGAGCCGCGGCGTGGACCTGACGCGCCTGCGGTTCCAGATCCTCGTCGCCACCTCGCTGATGATCGGCGCCCTGGTGGCCGTGGCGGGTCCCATCGGCTTCGTGGGCTTGATCGTCCCCCACATCCTGCGCCGGTTCGTGGGGCACGACCACGTGTATCTCGTCCCCGCCTGCATCCTGGGCGGCGGCGCCTTCCTTACCCTCTGCGACGCCGGAGCCCGCACCGTGATGGCGCCCGCCGAGCTGCCGGTGGGCATCCTCACGGCGCTCTTGGGCGGGCCTTTCTTTTTGTGGCTGCTGGTTTGGAGGCGGCGGGATTAGAGCTTCTTGACCCCGAGCCGGCCTGGGGCTAAGTTCTGAGAATGAACCCTCGACACTGGCTGGCGCTGATCTTTCTGGGGACAATTTGCTGCGCCTCGGCGCTCGCCGAGCCGAAGACCGGGCTTGAGCTGACGATCAAGCCCCTTGGATGGGGAGCGGAGGGGCGCCACTTTCCCGCCGGCCGGCCGATTCCCATCCAGCTCACCGTCACCAATCACGGACCGGCGTCTGCCGAGGTGCGCCTCAAGGACCACGACAAGGAGGGTAGACAGGAGCCGCTCTGGGGCGTCGCCGCCCGCGTTTCCGACAAGACCGGGCGGCTCCTGACCCGCGACGAGCGCGACGCTCATGCCGATGACTGGTGGAGCCCGGCCGTCAAGGATCCCTGCACGGGCAAGGAGTGCGAAATGCCGGGAGACCGCGTGAGCATCCCTCCCGGCCAAGCCGTGCGACGGATGACCGAGCTCGGCGCTCTCATCGCCAACTGCCCTGGCCTCACTCGCGGGCTCGATCATGTCCAGCTCCCCGCCGGGACCTACACGGTACAGCTCTCCCTCAACGGGCTGATCTCGGCGCCTGTTCAGATCATCGTGGACTGATTCTCGTCAGCTCGACAGGAGCGCGTAGTAACCATTCTTGGCGGCGCCGACGAACACCACCACGCCATGGTCTCTGAGCATCGCGATGTCGCGCTTGGCCGTCTTTATCGTGACCCCGAAATGTTCGGCCAAATCCCCAGGCTTGGGTCTCTGCCCTGCGCTGAGCGCTTCGAGAAACCACCTCTGGCGTATATTTACAGGGACATTTACAGGGACATTTAGGGGGACATTTAGGGGGACATTTACAGGGACATCGGGGGCGTTTACAGGGACATTTGCAGGGACATCGGTCGAGGAGTTGGCGGCGATGACCTCCGGATGTGGCCTGAAGATCACGCGCAGCACGGCACTCAGCTCCACCCATTCCGGAAGAGAGTAGCCGCCGGCGGCGCAGTCCTCGGCGATCCGTTTATAGCCGCTCCCCCATTTCTCCATGAGGTTCAGCTCCCGGAGGACACGGGCGATGACCGGATTACGGATGCGGCTCACGCCGGCGCGCAGGTCGTCGAGGGTCATACCGAACGCCAGCATTCCCGGATTCTGGATCTCCAGGCGGTCGGCAAAGATGGCGACCATGATCTGCAGGCCGCGTTGTGTGTAGTCGGTATGGGCGACGGCGTTGACCAGCGCCTCGCGGAGGGCAACGCGCGGGTATTCCGGTATGTCCTCCCGCAACATTCCCTCGATCCGCGCCGCCAGCCGCGCGTTGCGCCGGATGAAGCGAGGAGTCTCTTCCAGGGCGCCGAGAACCGAGCCCTCGATGTCGAGGCGATCCAGGAATTCAGCTTTAGTGGTGCCGACGAAGCGGGCGCAGCGGACGTGGGCGTCCGGAAAGAAGCGCCGGCGGGCTTCCTCGCGGCCGAAGAGGATCATGCCGCCGTTGGACGGCAGGAGGTTCCGGCCA
Organism: Thermoanaerobaculia bacterium; assembly: GCA_049284515.1. GTDB lineage: Bacteria > Acidobacteriota > Thermoanaerobaculia > Multivoradales > UBA5704 > DATARR01. The sequence continues at coordinate 4,947 of JBAPYB010000440.1, read as the reverse complement.
TAGCGGACGAGCACTCCGAGGCTCTCCAGCCGCGCCATGTCGACGTCCCGCCCACGGCGGCGAAAGCGCGTTGAGCGGCCTCCCGGTCCAGATCGTCGAGCTCGGCGCCGGCGCACGGAAGCTGATCGAAAGCGAGATGGCGGGCCGAGCGTTCCAGATCGGCAATGATCTCAGCTCCTGCCCGGCGGTTGGTCGAGCCCAGCCGAACGTACACTCCTCCGTCTGCCTTGAGATGAAACGGGCCGGGCCACCTGGCCACCCGCACGACCAGGAGCCGCACCCCGTCCAGAACGACGGTCTCGATGTCCGGCAGCAGGGCCGGGCCGATGCCATCCGCGACGGCACTGGCCAGGCGCTCCTCCGAATGCTCGATGTTGGGGAGGCCGTGAAGGCTTCCGTCATTAGCTCGGCCGGCAATCAGGGTACCGCCGGCGGTGTTGGCGAAGGCGGTCAGCGTCTTGAGCACGGGTGCCAGCGACGACAGGTCGCGCTTGAACTCCAGAGTCTTGCCCTCCGGCTGGGCCAGCAGATTCCGAAGGTCCTCCTCGGCGTCTGGAGCGCGGTCGACTCCGTTGAGGAGCCGGACCAAGGGCCCGGCTTCTCGCTGCCATTCCTCGAGGTCCACCTTCTCGAAGCGAGCCATCGTCGCATCGCCCTCCCGACCCATATCGTCTTTGCGTGGAACGGAATCGTACCCTTCCATAAAGCATGGTGCAAATCGACGCCGCCTCGGATCTCGACTCGCCGTCCCTCTGACCACCCGGAGCCGCTACAATCCTGCCCATGCTCCTCTACCGCGTCTATCCCGAAGGCTCCTGGGCCGTGGCCGAGTCGCCGCTGCCCTCACGGCTGCGTCTCCTCAAGTCCGATCCGTTCGAAACGGCCCCCGGCGACTGGGAGTACGGGGCAGACGTCACCCGCGGGAGCTCCTCGCTGCTGGCGCCGGTGCGCCCCACGAAGATCGTCTGCGTGGGACGCAACTACATGGAGCACGCCAAGGAGTTGGGAAACGCCGTGCCGGAGGAGCCGCTGTTGTTCCTCAAGGCGCCGTCGTCGCTGATCGGCCCCGGGGAGACGATCGTCCTGCCGCCGGAGAGCCAGCGGGTGGAGCACGAGGGGGAAATCGCCGTGGTGATGCGCCGCCGCCTGAGCCGCGGCGCCACGCCCGAGGAAGCTCGCGCCGCCGTGCTGGGCGTCGTCTGCGCCAACGACGTCACCGCCCGCGACCTGCAGAAGAAGGATCCCGTCTTCGCCCGCTCGAAGTCGTTCGACACGTTCTGCCCGATCGGCCCGGCCGTCTGGGTGGGCGCGGATCTGGAGGACCTCGCCGTGGTGGCCCGGGTCAACGGCGTCGAGCGCCAGCGCGGCCACGTGCGGGAGATGGCCTTCCCCCTTCTCGACCTGCTGCTCTACAGCTCGCGGATGATGACGCTGGAGCCGGGGGACCTCCTCCTCACCGGCACGCCCGCGGGCGTCGGCCCGCTCCTGGATGGCGACCGGGTGGAGGTGGAGATCCCCGGCCTCGGCGTGCTCGCCAACCCGGTGGCCGCCTGGGGCGGCTGAACCCGGCCCTACTCGGAATCCGCGCCGCCGCGCCGCGCCGCCGCGGCCTCCCGCCAGGGGAAGACAGCCAGGGCCGCCACCAGCAGCAGGTGAACCGCGCCGCCGAAGGCCCACCCTGAGAAGAGGAGGGCGAGCCAGCCGGAGATCAGGATCAGGCCGGAAAGGGCACGGATTGCCAGGAATCGCATTTCAGTCAACTATCATAGCTCCAGTCGGATATCCTGCTCTCATGCTCCAGGCCGTGACGTTCGACGTCACCCACACGCTGATCCACTCGCCGCACCTCGGGGAGATCTACGCCGAGGTGTTGGGGAAGTACCGCGTCGAGGTCGAGCCGGAGGAGGCCCTGCGCCTGGTGCGCGAGGTCTGGCAGGAGATGGCGTGCAGCGCCGATCCGGGTCAGGACCGCTTCGCCGCCCACCCCGAGGGGGAGCGCGGCTGGTGGCGGCGGTTTCTGGAGCGCATGTGCGAGCACCTGGAGGCGCCGGTCCCCTCGCGGTTCGCGGCGGCGGAGCTCTTCCACCGTTTCGGCAAGGCGGAGGCCTGGGAGGTCTATCCGGAGGTGCCGGAGGTGCTCGCCGCCCTCGCCGGCCGGGGGTTGCGGCTGGGGGTGATCAGCAACTGGGACCACCGGCTGCCGGCCCTGCTGGAGGAGCTGGATCTCGCCCGTTTCTTCGGCACCATCACCTACTCCCAGAAGGCCGGCATGGAGAAACCGGACTTGCGGATCTTCCTGCGCGCTCTAGCCGACTTGGGAGCGGAGCCCTCCGCCGCCCTGCACGTGGGCAACGGCCGCCTGGAGGACGTCGAAGGGGCTGTGGCCACGGGCATGAGCGCTCTCCGGCTCGTTCGTCCTGACCATCTCAAGCCCCTCCCAGGCCGGCCCAGCCGCCAGGAGCCCGCCAGCGATCTGCGGGACCTCTCCAGCCTGCCGGAGCGGATCGCGTCCGGACGCGCCGGATGGACGGGCCGCCGGCCGCCCGACCCTGTGCTAGACTTCTGAGCGACCGGACATGACATGAAGATCTCTACCAAGGGCGAGTACGGCATCCGCGCGATGCTCTACATCGCAATGCACGCCGACCAGGGCCCGGTGACGAGCCACGAGATCGCCACGCACCAGGGGATCCCCGAGCCGTACCTGCGCCAGATCCTCGCCCTGCTCTCCAAGGACCGCCTGATCCTCTCCAACCGCGGCCCCCAGGGGGGCCACGTCCTCGGCCGCGCGGCGTCCCAGATCAGCCTGCGGCACATCCTGATCACCCTCGAAGGGCAGACGACGCCCATCGACCAGATCCTGGCCCTCCCCTGCACCATCGACGTCGGCACCGAGCACTGCGCCATCCGCGAGGTCTTCCTGGAGGTGAAGAAGGCCGTCGAGCGCATCCTCTCCGCCACCACCCTGGAAGAGATGGTCAATCGCCAGCGCGAGATCTCGACACAGCACATCTCGGTGCCGCTCGACCTCCCCTCGGCTACGTCCTCGACACGGGCGGCGCTGCTGCCGGTGATCACGGATTGACCCCTCCGATCGATCCCCGGAAGACCTCCTCATCGGACGCTTGTGAAAGGTCGCACAAGCTGGTATGCTCCGCCCGCGTTCGGGCAGGTGCAGTAGCGATCGGCACGGTTGGCGATGGCTGAAGAACCGCGATCGGGAGGGGGCTGGCAAGGGCTGTCCGGTATTGGCGGCATCGGCTTCGAGCTGGTCGCGGCGGTGGCGGGGCTCACGCTGATCGGCTACGGGTGGGACCGGCACTTCGGCAGCCGCCCCTGGGGACTGTTGACCGGCGCCATCCTGGGCCTGATCGGCGGCATGTACAACATGATTCGTCGGTCGCTGTCCGCCTTCAAGCAGGACGGGGACGGCGGCAAGACATCCGACGGCGACCCGAAACGATGAGCGTCGCCCGGCCAGCGGTCGCGGAGTATCTCCGGTTCCTGGGCTGGGTGGTCGGGGTCGGAGCGGCGCTGGCCCTTCTGGGGTATGCGCCGACCCGGCGCCTGGGAGGCGAAGGTGCGCTCCCGGCCCTGTTCGCGGGGTGCGCCATCGGAGTCGTCGCCTCGGCGGTGGGAGCCCTGCCGGTCTTCAACGCGCGGCGCGCAGGACGCACCGGGCTGCCGCTGCAAGGCATGCTGGCGGCGATGGCGCTGCGCTTCGTCACGGCTCTGGTGCTGGGGCTGTCGGTCGGGCTCGCCGGTTGGTTCGAGCCCCGCCCCCTGGTGGCCTGGATCGCCCTGGGGTACGTGGCGCAACTGGCGCTCGACACCCGGTACGCGACCCGCGGCTTTTGAGGTTGAAGAGATTGGAGAGGATGGATGCTCGCTTTCCTGATTGAGAATCCGCTCGAGCACATCGTGCGGCATCCGATGATCCAGCGCAACGGCTTCACGCTGCTGGACAGCCATATCGTGATGATGATGCTGGCGGCGATCCTGCTGATCCTGCTGCTGCCCATCGGGGTGCGCCGCCGCCGCGGGACGGACGAGGTCGGCGCCCTGGTGCCGGCGGGGGCGGGCAACGCCATCGAGGCGATCTGCCAGTACCTGCGCGACGGGGTGGCGAAGCCCATCCTCCACCAGTACACGGACCGCTTCATCAAGTTCATCTGGACGGTGTTCTTCTTCATCTTCGCGGTCAACCTGCTGGGGCTGCTGCCGCTCAGCGGCATCCGCATCCTGGGGGCGCACATCGGCGGCTCGGCCACGGCGAACCCCTGGATCACGGGGGCCCTGGCCTTCGTCACCCTCGTCATGATCGTGGTCAACGGCCTGCGGATCGGCGGCAAGCACTTCCTCGCCCATTTCAATCCCGGTCCCATCTGGCTGTCGTGGCTGCTGATCCCCATCGAGATCATCGGCTTCTTCGCCCGCATCGTCGCCCTGGTCATCCGTCTCTGCGCCAATATGATCGCCGGCCACGTGCTGCTGGCGGTGCTGCTGAGCTTCATCCTCCAGGCGGCGGAGAAGAGCGTCATGGCCGCGCTGGGCGTGGCCGTGCCGGTGGTCCTGGGCAGCGTCGCGATCACCCTGCTGGAGCTCTTCGTCGCCCTGCTCCATGCCTTCATCTTCACCTTCTTGACCACCCTGTTCATCGGCCAGGCCATCGTGTTACACCACCATCACGAGCACGACGGCCATGCCGAGGCAGAGGCGCACTGATTTGAACCGGCCGGATAGGCCTTTGAACCCTGAAGGGAAAGGATTCTTTTCGATGAGCAAGAGATCTGCCAGGTTCGCGTTGACGATGATCGCCCTCGGTTTCGCGCTGATGTTCCTCTCGGTGCCGGCCGCGCACGCGCAGCAGCCGACCACCAGCACCGCGAAAGCAACCGAAGGCTCGTACTTCCTCACCACCGACGGCGCCCGCAAGCTGGGCGGCGC
>JBAPYB010000439.1:0-19484 GCA_049284515.1 Thermoanaerobaculia bacterium | reverse complement strand
GCCCTGCACCACCGAATCCGTGCGCAACAGGGCGGGTCGAGCCCCCAACCGCCCGTCCAGACCCGCCCCTACCCTATGCCCTCTCCGCCTCAGCCCGCTCCAATGCCTTGCGGTCCCACTTCGCCGTGTTGGCGGCGGCCTCGTAGGTGCTCTGCAGGAAGTCGAGGAGGGCCGCCTCGGGGTCCGGCGCGGTCCGCACCGCTTCGTAGGGGAGGACGAACTCGCCCATTTGCTGGTGGTAGTAGGCGGCGGCCGGGCGCACGGGGATCTCGGCGTAGCCGGCGGGGATCGGGTAGACGTAGGAGTAGAACACCGGCTCCGGCAGCGCGTCGGCTCCCGGCCAGAAGCCCGCGCTCGACACCTCGTGCGAGTAGCCCTCGCGCATCACCCAGTCGCCGACGTTGGGCATGCCGCCGGGGTGCGGCGGCGCCGGCCGGCCCGAGAAGCGGGAGACGGCGAGGTCCAGGGCGCCCCAGAAGAGATGGACCGGGCTCGACTTGCCGACGTACCGGCCGCGGAAGGCCCTGAAGACGCGGTCCACCAGGATGAGCACCCGCCAGAAACGCTCCGCCATGGCGGGATCATAGGAGGTGTGCACCTGGTCCTCCGCAAAGGGCAGCGCATCCGGCAGCTCGACCGGCACCCCCCAGATCCTGGCGCCGATCCGCAGCGATTCCAGGACGTGGCGGTACTCCCCGTAGAAGTCGGCGACGCTGCGGGCGGCGAGCTTCATCGATCGCCGCTCGCCCGCGCTGGTGCGGAAGGCGAGCTGGTGATCGAGGAAGTCGAATTCGATCTCGAGGAGCTCGCCGCTGCCGTAGGGCATGGCCGAGGTGGTGAGGCCGCGGGCGCTCACGTAGAGCGGCACCTCCCACCAGTGGTTGACCATGGGCTCCAGGGCCAGCCGCGTCTTGCCCACGACCTGGGACCAGCGGTGGAGCGTTTCGCGGGTCTCCCGCCATTCGGGAAACGGCAGCGCGGGCCAGGGGGTTGTCGGGGATTGGAGCTGGGACATCGCGAGATCCTCCCGGGTTCGTCAATGCGGCGCGTCGAGCTCTTCCTGCAGGCGGATGAGATCGGAGATCACCCCGTAGGCCGTGGTCGACAGGTCGGGGTCCTCCTCGGTGAGGACGAGGCTCCCCAGGATGTCCGTGGTGAGGCGGAGGATGGAGCCCGTGCCCTCCACCAGGGCGAACGGATCGGAGACGGGGACCTCCCGCACCCGCACGCGGCCGACCACCCCGTTGCCGCCGTGGGGAGCGGCGCGGAACGCCTCGCAGACCACCTTCAGGCGGTGCTCGCGGGTGAGGGCGTCCTCGATGCGCTGCGCCGAGACCGCCGACAGGCTCTCGCGCTCCACGGCCTCGGGCGACAGCTCGGCGTCGAGAAGGACGTTGGCGAGGGCCGCAACCTTCACCGCCGCGTCCCAGCCGTCGAGGTCGTAGGTGGGGTCGGCCTCGGCCACGCCCAGGCGCCGCGCGCCGGCGACCGCCGCCTGGAGCGACAGGCCGCGCTCCATCTCGCAGAGGACGAAGTTGGTCGTCGAGTTGAGGATGCCCTCGATGCGCAGGATGGCGTTGCCCCGCAGGCAGCGCTGCGCCAGGTTGAAGACGGGAACGCCGTCCATCACGGTGGTCTCGTAGAGGAAGGAGACCCCCTTCTCCCGCGCCAGGTCGCGCAACGGCCGCCAGGCCCAGGCGAGAGGCCCCTTGTTGCAGGTGACGACGTGCCGCCCCCGCGCCAGCGCCGCGCGGACGTGCCCGATGGCCGCGGCGCCCCGGCCCCGGATGTCGAGCGGCGTCATCTCCACCGCCACGTCGTAGTCCAGGGTCTGAAGCGCCTCCTCGCTGGTCATCGCCGAGCCTTGGGGGAAGCCGTCACCGAAGCCGCCGTGGCCGGCGTGCCAGGCCAGCACCCGGCCGAGGTTGAGACCGGCAGGATGTACCGCCGCTCCCCGCGAGCCCGTCGTGATGCCGACCACCGACACGTCGAGGCCGTCGAGGCCCGGATAGGACGCCCGTTCCGCCAGGATCTCCGCCAGACGGCGGCCGACGTTGCCAAAACCCAGGATCAGGACTCTCATCGTGCCGGTGATTTATACACCGTCTTCATCACGGCACCACCGTGTACTCGAAAAAGAGGTCGTCCGGCTCCCCATCCAGGAAATCCAGGCGCAGCGCCGGGGCCCCCGGGATGGGCGCGAGCGTCGAGGTCTCGTCCTTGGGCCGCGCTCCAGCGTCGTTGCGCGCCACGCGGCCCCCGGTGCGGATGGCGAGGTCCTTGACCAGGGAGCGCAGCGGCATCTCGCCGTAGTGCGCCAGGTCGCGGGCCACGTGCTCGTCGACGGGGAGGAAGGCCACGAGGTCGCTGGTGCCCCCGAAGCGGCCCATCAAGCCTAAGCCCTGGTCCCGCAGGGTGGCGTTGTGGCTGCCGTGGTGCCCGACCTTGTAGAAGACGGTGCGGTGCAGGAGGTCCTCGGCCGTGATCTTGAGCCCGGTGACGCCCCCGTTGCCCGCGGTCCACACCATGTCCTTGCCGAGCTCCCGTTTCCCGATCTGCACTTTGCCGAACCAGGAGAGCCAGTTGCCCACCTGGGCGTCGCCCGGGAAGAGCAGCACCTTGCCGGCGCCCGGCGGGCCGATCTCCAGCGCGAAGGCGAGGCTCGTGTTGTTGGTGGCGCTGTCGAGCTGGAGGGCGAACTCGCTGGCAGCCTCCATCCAGTCGCCGTCGATGCGCCGCCAGGAGTCGGACTCCAGGTAGCGGTTGAAGAAGGGGTTGTCGTTCGCCTGCGCCATGGGAGTCTGATAAGCCTCATCGAAAGGCAGGCTCATGCGCTGGGCCTCCTTCACGTCGTCGCTGCCGGGGAGGGCGTCCGCATTCTTGGGAACGACGCCGAAGGCGGCGAAGAAGGACGCCTCGATGGCCGCGGCCAGGGCCTTGGGATAGACCTCGTCGCCCGAGGCGCTGGGATTGTATTTCTTGATCAGATCGGGATCTTCCGGCGGCCCGAGCACGTAGACGCGCGCCTCGGAATCGGGCACGCCGTCGAGCGCCAGCGGACCGTCGCCCGGCTGGAGGAACTGCGCCTTGCCCTGGCCATAGGTCTCCTTGATCCAGAGCATGGCCTCTTCCGTCTGCACGCTCTTCTTCGCGCCGAACGCGACGGGGCCGCCGAAGAAATCGAGGAGATTGCCGACCAGGTCGCAGGCCTCGGTGGATGCCGCCAGGCCCTGGGATTTGAGACCCTGCATCCGGTTGAGCGCATTGGTGAGGGCGGCCCGCGCGGCCTTGCGCCCTTCGTGCAGGTCCTTCGCCAGCGGATTGTCCAGGTTTTCCGTCCACGCCATCCAGAGCTTGCGCAGCTTGATCTTCTGCTCGAAGATCGACTGCGCCTGCGAGGCATGGAAGGCCGAGACGTGGTCCCAGTGCTCGTGAGTGATCACCAGCAGGTCGAGAACGCCGCCGGTGGCCGCGGCGATGTGCTGCACGATCGCCTGGATGCGCGTTTGATTGTTCGGCTCCGGCGTCTTGAAATAGACGCCGCAGTCGACCAGCAGGTAGAAGACGTCGCGCGAATCGGGCGGCGTGGGGCTCTTGGGAAAGGCGAGGAGAAAGCAATCGCCCAGGCCCGTGCGGTACATGCGGACCTTGACCCCTTTGGGCGGCGGTGCCATCACGGCGGCCGCAGTGGGAGGTGCAGCCGGCGCCGGTGGCGGCGTGGCGGCCGCGACCGCTTTCTTACCCTTTTTCGTCGCGGATGGCTTCGCGCTCATCGAATCTTCCCTCTCTTCAGCGCTGGCGATGTAAAAGGGCGAACGGCTCGCGGACCTCGGCACCCGGCACCGGCGTCGAATACGTGGCGCGCAATGACAGCTCCCCGGCATCCGCGGCGAAATCCCGCTGGCGGGCCAGCCGGCCTTCGCTGCGGATGCCCTTGAGGATGCAGTAGCGGATCTCGCCCGTCTCGCCGTTGATCAGCAGGGTGCAGCCGCCGCGCATCTTGAAATCGGGCTTGAATTCCGGAGTGTTCCACTCGTCGGCGCCGGCAACCAGGTCTTCGGCTTTCGCCTGCTTGGCCGCGGTCAAATAACCCCGGCGGCGCTGCACGAGCTCCACCACCAGGTCGAGGATGGTGCGGCCATCCTGATGCGTTCTACGGGCGGCGCGCACGGAATGAACCTCCAGGGAGGGGTAGCCGTTCTTGCCGCGATAAACCGTCGGCGGGGCGTCGCTGCCGAGCCACAGGCCCAGCGCCTTGATGATTTCCGGTTCCTTCTCCTCGCCCGTCTCGAGATTCACGAGCTGATCCATCAGCCAGCCCCAGGTGGCTCTCTGATACTGGCGGTTGCGCTCGCCGATCTCCTCGCGCGTGCCGGTCGTCTGCCATTCGAACGTCGGCGATTGGGGTTGGGACTCCGTCTTGAGCTTCTGGATCAGCCCGGCGAAGCTGAAGCGTGGGAGACTTGCCGGCCAGGACTGCCACCGCAGCGCGTCCGCCGCCAGCGTGCGCACGTCGCGCGGATAGATGCCGCGGCGCCGAAACGCCTCGATGACGGCGACGCGGTAATTCCGCTCGTCGTCCGGCACCAGGTCCCAGTCGCCCGTCACCAGGGCGCGGAGATATTCGCCGAACGTGATGTCCACCGGCGGGCAATAATCCAGCGCCCGAATGGCCATGCGGAGGATGTGGCTGGCGGTCTTGTTCGCCTCGGCAGCCAGGCGGTTGACGAGGTCCGGGTGGAGGTTGCCCTCCGGCAGCCGGCCCGTGCCGCCGCTCGCGATGCGCAGCAGGTCGGCGGTGCGCGACTTGTAGATCGCCAGGAAGGCGTCGAACATCGTGGCGACGAGAATGGCGCCGCGGTCGTGCGGCTCCGTCGTCGCCTGATAGTCCTCAGGATCCGGCTGCTGGGGCTCCCACTTCTTCGTATCCTTGTTGTAGCGGCCGATGGCGTCGCGCAACGCGCCGTGGCTGCCGATGGCCTGGCCGAACTGGTGGGCGAGCTCGCCCAGCAGGTTCTGCGTGCCGAGATCGCCCTGCGTCCTCGCGATCTGGTCCCGCAGCGCCTCCGGCTGGGTAAAGTGCTGGAACAGGGCCACGACGTCGGCGAAAGCCTCGTGGAACGCCAGCACGTCGGGATTGCTCGACTCGGCGAAGTAGCGGTGCAGGCCGTCGAGCAGCGCGTGCGTCGTCTCGTGGGCCACCACGTCGTGCGACAGGCAGGTGAAGACCAGCCCGCCCGGCAGATTCTCTCCGGGATTGGCGAGGAGCGCCGGGAAGTAGCCGAAGAGCAGCGCCTTCTTCTGCGGACTGTAAAAGGCATTGGCCTCGCGCAGGGCGTGCGGATAGATCCGCAGCTTGGGAACGGGCTCGGACGATTGCACCTCCTCGGTTTGCGGATCGCGCACGAGGCGCGGCGCCCAGAGGGCCTTGCGTCCCAGCGCGCGCTCGAAGTTCGTGATGGTGGTCATCGCCACGGCGTAGGCCATCTGCTGGTGGAACTTAGGGTTCCCCTCCGACGGCACGAGACCGTCCTCCGCCAGCAGGAAGGGATCGTTCAAATCCACCGGCTCGTAGAAGCAGCCGCTCGCGGGATCGAAGTCCATCACCTCGAGGTACTCCCCCGTAGGTCCCACGGCCAGCTCCGTCTCCCAGGGGACCTTCAACACCGTCTGGTTGATCAGCGCGGTGTCGAGCTTGGTGGCCAGGCTGGGGTCCAGGGTATAGACCCGCAGCCGGCGGTAGGTGGGCGGGTTTGGGGTGTCGGGTTTGGGCATAGGTCCAACCAAGTCTATGGAGAAGCAGGATGGAAGGAAAGGGACCCAAAGGACAAAAAGGACTCCAAGGACGGCACGGACCAACACGGACGCAAATCTCCGAGTGCGTCCTTGCCGTCCTTGCTGTCCTTTAGGTCCTTGTCTCTCTGGCCACCTCGCCCGGGGCGTACCGCCGCGCCGCCTTCACCCGGGCCTTGGCCGCCTCGACCTCGCGGTTGCGCGGCGTGCCGTTGGTGACCAGCGAGGCGAGCAGGGTATGGGCCGCCGCGGCGATCTGCTCGACCGCGGTCTCGAAGACCTCTTCATTGGCCTTGGACGGCTTGGTGAAGCCGCTGATCTTCCGCACGAATTGCAACGAGGCGTTGCGGATCTCGGCGTCGGTGACGGGCGGCTCGAAGTTGAAGAGGGGCTTGATGTTTCGACACATGATGGCTCTCCTTGCGGAAATTCTATCCCAGGCCAATCCTCCCGCCCCTCCCGCCCGTATAAGAAGTCACTCCGGCGAGTCTCTGAGATAAGCTCGCTTCCACTGAAACGTCTCCAGCCCGCCGGCATCCAAAGCGCGGGAGGTCTTGGTGATGAGTGACTGGGAAACCCTGGGCGCGGTCGATCCTCGCGAGCTGACCGACGCCCGTTTGCAGCTTCATTGGGCGGCGCAGGCCGCCGCGGCGGTGGGCAAGCAACTCGTGCCGCACCAGCCGGACTACAGCGAGCAGAGCTTTCAGTGGCAGGCGGGGCCCCGCACCCTCGCCCAGGGGCTCGTCCCCGGACAACGACCGTTCCGCGCCGCCCTGCGGCCGTCGCCGACGGCCTTGTTGATGCTCGGGGAGGATGGCGCGGTCCTCGCCGAGCTTCCCCTGGAGGGGCGAACGCTCGACGAGGCCTATGAGTGGACGCGCACCGAGGTGGAGGGGCTGCTGGGCCGGCCTCTGGAAGCGCCGTTGGAGCGCCCGGGCGAGGATTTCCCGGATCACCCCGTGCTCCACGGCGCGCCCTTCTCCATGACCGGCACCGGCTTTGCCGAGCTCAGCCGCTACTTCGCCAATGCCGACCGCGTGCTGCGGGCGCTGGCGGACCGCAATCCCGGGGCCTCGGCGGTGCGCTGCTGGCCCCACCATCTCGACCTCGCCACGCTGATCGTGCTCGATCCCGGCGCCGAGGCCGAGAAGGCCCGCTCGATCGGCGTGGGGCTCTCGCCCGGCGACGACGCCATGGCGGAGCCTTATTTCTACGTCCTGCCCTGGCCGGCGCCGCCGGGCCACGACTTGCCGCGGCTCGCCGGCGGCGGCCGCTGGCACACCTCGGGCTGGGTGGGCGCTGTGCTCCTGGCGTCGAGCTTCACCAACGCCGCCACCAACGGCTCCCAGGCCCGCCGGGTCGAGGATTTCCTGGAATCGGCCGTCGCCGGCTCCCGACAACTGTTGGACGGAGGACACGTATGAGCGAAGCGCGCTGGCACGACCTGGGTCCGGTGGAGGATCTCGCCCGGCGGCCCTTGCGACAGATCTCCATCGGGCGGACGAAGATCGCCCTGAGCTTCAAGGACGGCCGATTCGGCGCCATCTCCGGGGCCTGCAACCACGTCGGCGGCCCGTTGGGCGAGGGGAAGCTGGACGGCGACTACGTGGTCTGCCCATGGCACCACTGGAAGTTCCACTGCCGCACCGGCCAGGGCGAGCCCGGGTTCGAGGACGACCAGGTGCCCTGCTACGAGGTGCAGGAGCGTCACGGGCGGCTCTACGTCAACCTGGAGCCCGCGGCGAAGCGGCACAAGAAGCCCCATCCCCACCATCCGCTGGACCGGGCGATCGAGCGTGCGCCGGGGCCGGTGCGGGTACTGGGCATCTCCACCACGGTGATGGACCCCGCCCATCCGCGCTACTCCACCTCCGAGGCCCTGCTGGAGTCGGCCCTCGAAGCCGCCGCCCAGGAGCACGGCGCCGAGACGCGCCTGAGCCGCCTCTCGCATCTCAAATTCCGCTCCTGCGAGGGCTACTACTCGAAGAGCGCCCACGCCTGCACCTGGCCGTGCTCGATCACCCAGATGGACCCCGCGGACGAGCTCGAGGAGATCTACGAGGGCCTCGTCCACTGGGCGGACGCCGTCCTGGTGGCGACGCCCATCCGCTGGGGCTCGGCGAGCTCGCTCTACTACAAGATGGTGGAGCGGATGAACTGCGTGCAGAACCAGGTCACCCTGCGCAACCGCATCCTGCTGCGCAACAAGGTGGCGGCCTTCATCATCACCGGCGGGCAGGACAACGTGCAGGCGGTGGCCGGGCAGATGCTGGGCTTCTTCGCCGAGGTGGGCTGCGTCTTCCCGCAGTTCCCCTACATCGCCCACTCCCGCGGCTGGACGGCGGAGGACATGGAGCGCAACGTCGCCTTCGTGCAGGGGAGCCAGGCCCTCCACGAGGCCGCCCGCGAGCTGGCCGGCCGGGCGGTCGACATGGCGAAGATCCTGCTCACCACGCCCTACGAGGCCGAGCACATCGCCCGCGCCGGCCGCAAGGGCTCCCAGGGGATGACCGCGGAGTCGCCGGCCATGGCGGCGGCGATGGCGGAGGAGGGGTAAGGCCCCTCTTCCTGGGAGGGTGTCTCGACAGGGGTCTCAGCGCGGCCTACGTCGCCAGGGATTGAAATCACCTGGCTACCCTCGGTAGTCCCTGCGGGACACAGAAACGAAATGGCGGTCCCGGAGGGACAAGCTTCAGTAGCCAAGGATTTCAATCCCTGGCGACGCAGGCCTCATCGTCTACGACTTTGGAGACACCCTCTAAGGGGAACGACCCGGCGCGGTACTTTTTGCCGATTTCGATGTCAGCCACGCGAATTCAGAGCACACCAGTGCGTGGCTCCGTCACCGCGCCCCGCTCTGCCGTGTCCCGCTCCTATGATTCTGTGATCCGGACCTATGATTTTGGACCTCCGCCGGTCCGGCCCGGCAGATTTTCCTATGAATCTGCCGCAGATTCCTATGCGGCGAAGACCGCCGACCCCGTGGCGACATCCCCGGCCTATGAATTTGGCGCCGAAACCTATGAAAAAACGCCCCGCTTTCCTTCACGCGTGAGCCGCCTCGTCCCGTGAAGCCCGCGGAGCTCGGGTCGGGCGACGAAAGCAAAGGGGCGAATGACGAAATCATAGGGGCGGATCCGCGCCGTGGATTGACGGCGCTGTCTTTCATAGGAATGCCCGACACTTTCATAGGCCCCGGTGTCTCACAAAGCGGCTGAAGAGACGCGCTCCTTTGGCGGCGCCACCCGTCAGCTCAGCCGCGACCTCCGCTCGTTGGAGCGTGAAGGCGAGCGCAATGAATTGCGCCCTTGAGGACGGAGCCGCATGCTAGACTGCCTGCAACGAGGGTTGCGCCCTGAAGCCCCGCCGTGATCTGATCCCGCAACCGTTGGAGAAAGGATGACTCCGATGACCGCGATTCCCCTGAGGCGCGAGGTCGACTACCCGGAATCCGACAACACGCCGATGGGCGAGACCGAAATCCACGTCAGGGAGAGTCTGTACCTCTTGGAGGCCTTCGACTGGCTGCTGCGGGACGTACGGGACGTATACGTGGCCGCCAACATGTTCTTCTACTACGTGCAGGGCGACCCGAGGGCCGTCGTCGCACCGGACGTCTTCGTGGCGAAAGGAGTCCCCAGGGGGCAGCGGCGGATCTACAAGCTGTGGGAAGAGAGGCAGGTCCCCTGCCTGATCGTCGAGGTCACCTCCGACAGCAGCCGCGACGACGACATCGTCAAGAAGAAGGCCCTCTACCAACAGCTCGGAGTCGAGGAGTACATCGTTCACGATCCTCTGGAAGAGTACCTGGAACCCTCTCTCCAGGGTTTTCGGCTGGTGAACGGGCGCTACCGGCCCATACCTTTGGAGGTTGGCGGCGCGGTTCGCAGTCAGTCCGTCGGAGCCCTTTTCCGGAAGGAAGGCACCGGCTTGCGGCTGGTGGATTCCACGACCGGCGAGACCATCCTCCCCAGCCAGGAAGTACGCTTCGCCCAGCGTGCCGCGGATGACGAGATCGCGCGCCTCCGCGCCGAGCTCGACCGCCTGCGCGGCCAGGGCTGAAGTTGTTAAGACGGAGTAAGGTCATCCGCCGGAACGCCGGTCGTCCCGGGGGAACTGGTACACTCCCCGCCTCATGAAGAGAGGCTCCCGCCAGACCGCCCCGCCCGGGCCTGCACCGGGTGGCAGAACCCTACTGCTCGGGACGGTCTTCTTCACCAACCTGCTGTCGCTCTCCTGCCAGGTCCTCTGGCTGCGGAAGATCTCTTTCCTCTTCGGCTCGACCGCCGTGGTGCTCAGCACCGTGCTCTCCGTCTTCCTGCTCGGGCTTGCCGGCGGCGCTCTGTGGGGAGGCCGGGTGGCGGACCGCACGCGGCGGCCCTGGCGGCTGCTGGGATGGCTGCAGATCTTCCTCGGCGCCTGGGTGGCAGTGAGCCTCCCCATCTTCGAGCTCGGCCGCAATCTCTTCCTCGCCGCCGCTCCCGCGGACCTGGCACCTCTGTCGGCGGCGCTGCTGAAGCTCGCCATGGTCGCCGTCTGCATGCTCGCGCCGACGCTCGTCATCGGCGCCGTGTTCCCCCTCGCCGTGCGCCTCGCGGCCCCCGCGGCAGGACGTCCAGGACGCCTGGGGAGAGACCTGTCGCTGATCTACGGGCTCGACACGCTGGGGGCCGCAGTAGGATCGCTCTTCGCGGGTTTCTTCCTGGTGCCGCAGTGCGGGCTTTCAGCGTCAACCTGGATCCTGGGCGTCGGCGCGCTGGACCTGGGACTGTTCATCCTGTTGCGGAAGCGGGAGGGCAAGGCGTCCGGGAGACGGCAACGCAAGGCGAGCCGGCAGGCGGCGTTGGCAGCGGCGGAGCCCGCCACTGCGGCCCTCCCCGATCCGGCCGTCTCGCCGTCGCGGCTGCGGATCGTCCTCCTCACCTTCTTCCTCTCGGGCGCCGCGGCCCTGCTGCTGGAGACCGGGTGGAACCGCTTCTTCTCGCTGCTCAACGGCACCCATATCTTCTCCACCGCCACGGTGCTGGCCGGTTTCCTGGCCGGCATCGGCCTCGGCAGCGTCCTGATGTCGCGCTTCAACGACCGCATCCAGGATCCCTTCGCCGCCGCCGCCTGCCTCTACGCGGCCGTGGCCCTGTGCGGTATCGCAGTCTTCCGCTCGGCCGACCTTTTCTCCCGGGCCTACTTCGGCATCCTCCATTGGCAGGACGGCTACAACCCCTTCCAGCTCACGGTGTGCCTGCTCATCCTGGTGATCGTGCTGCTGGCGACCCTGGCCCTGGGAGCCGGCTTCCCCCTGGTGATGCGTATCGCCACCCAGGGCCGCGCCGGAGCCGATGCCGGCAAGGAGCGCGGCACCGCGGCCGGGCTGGCCTTCTTCGTCAACACCCTGGGAGGCGTCGCCGGAGCCTTGCTGGCCGAGCTCGTCCTGATGCCGGCCTGGGGCCTCTCCGGGCTGATTACGGTGACGCTGGCGGTCTTCGCGCTGGCGGCGGTGGTCTTTCTCGCGCTGTCTCGCGGAGCGCTGGGCGCGCCCGGGTGGAAGCGGTGGGTGCCGGTGGCCGCCGTGACGGTCCTGCTGGCCGGAGCGGTGGCGCTGTCGCCGGCGGTGCTCCCCTTCTCGCCGCCCTTCCATGCTCTCTACTACCACGGTCTGCGCATCGGCAAATGGCCGGACTACCAGGCGGCGGTCAGGACGATGCAGGTGGTGGACGAGAGCCAGGGCCTCTACGGCCAGGTGACGGTGGTGAGCCAGGGCTCCAACCTCCTGCTCAAGGACAACGGCAAGACCGACGCCAGCACGGCGGCGATGGACAACCGCACGCAGCTCATGCTCGGGCACCTGCCGCTGCTCTTCCATCCCAACCCCCGGCGGGTGTTGGACATCGGCCTGGGCGGCGGCGGCACGCTGCGCGCCATCGTCCACCACCCCGAGCCCCAGGAGATCGTCGTGGTGGAGATCGATCCGCGGGTGGTCGCGATGGCCCGCAAGCACTTCGCGGCCTTCAACGACCACGCTCTGGACGATCCCCGGGTGCGGGTGGTGACCAACGACGGCCGCAACTTCGTGGACGGTGGGACAGGGCGCTTCGACGTCATCACCTCCGAGCCCCCCAACCTCTGGGTGTCCGGAGCCTCGGGGTTGTTCACCCAGGAGTTCTATCGTTCGGCGGCCAACCGGCTGACCGCCGACGGCATTCTCTGCCAGTGGCTGCCGCTCTACGAATTGAAGAGGAACGACTTTCGCATGATGATCCACACCATCCACACCGTCTTCCCCAACGTCGCCTTCTGGCGGGTGGGCTCGGATGTGGTCGTCCTCGCCTCGCCGCAAACCATCGGCATGGAACTGCAGCAAGTGAAGGCGAGGTTGTACAACCCAAAGCTCAAGAATGACTTCACGGAAATCGGCGTCACCGGGAGCGGCGTTCTTCAATTCATGAACTCCCCCGCGGCGCGGCCCGACCAGGTGGACGCCTTCCTCGTGGGGGTCGACTCCCTGAACCTGGACGACCGCCCGATCCTGGAGTTCAATACCGCACGCAATCTCTTTGACGGGGCGAAAGAAAAGTAGATCCACCATGAATCCAGAAATCCAGCCGGTTCCCGAGACCGGTTCGCAGCTTCTGCACGAGATCTTCGAAGGCATCGCCCGCCGGATGCCGGACCAGGTCGCGATCGAAGTTCCACCCAGCGGCTCCACTCCCCGCCGGCGCTTCACCTATGGGGAGATCGAGGCGCAGGCGAACGAGCTCGCGGCACGTCTCGCGCCGTTCGTCCAGCGCGAGAGCGTCGTCGCCATCCTGCTGCCGCGGCGCGACCATCTCATCTACGTCGCGCAACTGGCGGTGATGAAGGCCGGCGGCGCCTACACCTGCCTGGAGCGGACCGCCCCCGCCGAACGGCTGCGCTTCGTCCTCGAAGACTCGCAGGCGGTCGCCGCGATCACGTCGGTGGAGCTGCGCGGCCAGCTCGCCTCGCTGGGCTTCCCGGCCGAGAAGACGGTGATCGCGAATCCCGCGCCGCCGGACGCCGTCGCTCCCCGGCCTTCGACGCCCTGGCTCAACCTCTCGACGCTCTGCTACGTCATCTACACCTCCGGCACCACCGGCAATCCGAAGGGGGTGATGGTCGAGCACGAGAGCGTCGTCAACCTCGTCCTCGCGGATGCGGAGCGCTTCGGTCTCGGACCGCAGGACCGCTGCGGCCAGAGCTCCTCCGCGGCCTACGACTCGTCCGTCGAGGAAATGTGGCTCGCCTTCGCCGTCGGCGCGACGCTGGTGGTGATGAACGACGACGTCGTGCGGCTGGGGCCGGACCTCGTGCCGTGGCTGCGCGACGAGCGGATCAACGTCTTCTGCCCGCCGCCCACGCTGCTGCGCATGTGCGCCTGCGACGACCCGGAGCGCGAGCTGCCCGGCCTGCGTCTCCTTTACCTGGGAGGCGAGGAGCTGCCCGCCGACGTGGCCAACAAATGGGCGCCCGGCCGCTGGCTGGAGAACGGCTACGGCCCCACCGAGTGCACCGTGACGGTGGTGCGGACCCGGGTCTACGCGGGCGAGCCGGTGACCATCGGCAAGCCGCTGCGGGGCGCCCTGGCCTGGGCCCTGGACGCCGAGCTGAACGAGGTGCCGCGCGGCGAGGTCGGCGAGCTCTGCATCGGCGGCATCGCCGTCACCCGCGGCTACCTCAACCGGCCGGACCTGACGCACGAGAAGTTCGTCGACCACCCGCGCTTCGGGCGCATCTACCGCTCGGGCGACCTGGTGCGCGAGCTCGGCACCGGCGACTTCGTCTACCTCGGGCGTTCGGATGCGCAGGTGAAGATCCGCGGCCATCGCATCGAGCTTTCCGCCGTCGAGGCGGAGCTGTGCACCTTCCCCGGAGTGGTCGCGGCGGCCTGCAAGGTGCAGACGCGGGGCGGCGCCAAGGAGCTGGTGGCCTTCCTGGTGGCCGACCCCGCGGCGCCGCCCGATCTCGACCGCATCCGCGCCGAGCTGCGGGAGCGCCTGCCGGAGCCCATGCTGCCCGTGCGCTACGGCTTCGTGGAGAAAATGCCGGCGAGCCCTTCGAGCGGCAAGCTCAACCGCGCGGCCCTGCCCGACCTGCTGCCGGAGGTCGAGGCCCACCGCGACCTGGTGCCGCCGCGCAACGAGACCGAGCGGACGGTGGCGCGGGCCTTCTCGGAGCAGCTCCGCCACGGCGCGCCGGTGTCCATCCACGACGATTTCTTCCTCGACCTCGGCGGCAACTCGCTGCTCGTGGCGCAGGCGATCTCCGACCTGCGCAAGCACGAGCTGACCTCGGCGCTGACCGTGCGCGACGTCTACGAGGCGCGGACGGTGGCGGCGCTCGCCGCCCGGGTCGCCCGCGGCGCTTCGCCGGAGGATCACCCGGACCGCCACCGCGCCAAGCGGGAGATCTCCCGGCTGGCGCCGGCCGCGGCCGTGGTGCAGCTCGCATGGATCCTCGGCACGGTGCTCGCCGGCTCGGTCGCTGCCTACCTCGTCGCCTTCCGGCTCCTGCCGGCGGTGGCGGGCGACTTCGGCATCACCGGTTTCCTGCTGCTGTTTCCGGCCCTGGCCCTCGCCGGCCTCGCCCTTTACGCGCCGCTCGCGCTGCTGGTGACGGTGGCGGCCAAGACGCTGCTGATCGGCAAGTACCGCCCGGGCCGCTATCCCTACATGGGCGGCCTCTACCTGCGCAACTGGATCGTGCAGCAGCTCGCGCGCCTCATCCCCTGGGAGCTGGTCGAGGGCACCGTGTTCAAGAACGGCTTCCTGCGCGCCCTGGGAGCCCGCATCGGCAAGGACGTCCACATCCACCGCGGCGTGGACCTGCGCCTCGGCGGCTGGGACCTGCTGCAGATCGGCGACGGCGCCACGATCGGCCGCGACGCCTCCCTGGGGCTCGTCGAATTCGAGGACCAGGAGATGCTGCTGGGGTCTGTCGTCCTCGGCGCCGGTTGCACGCTCGACACCCGCGCCCGCATGGCTCCCAACAGCAGGATGGAAGCGGGAGCCGTGCTCACCAGCCTCTCGACGCTGACCTCGCACTCCACCATTCCGGCCGGCGAGACGTGGAACGGCGTGCCGGCGGCCTTCGAGGGGCCGGCGCCGCCGGCGCCAGCGATCACCCGGGGCCGGGCGTGGCCGGCGGCCTTCCACGGCGCCATGGTGCTGCTGGCGCGCGGCCTCACCGCCCAGATCTCCTTCCTGCCCATGGTGGCGCTCGCCGCGATGTGCGAGAGCTTCTTCAAGACTCCCTGGCTGGAGACGCTCTATTCGCCGTCGTCGTACGCGGCGTCGCCGATCCTCATCGCGCTGGCCATCGTCGCCGCCGGCTTCTTCCTGGCGCTGCCGGCCGAGGCGCTCGCCGTCCGGCTGATCGGCTCGGTGCGGCCGGGCACCTATCCCCTCTTCGGCTGGACCTCGCTCGTCGTCTTCGTCAAGGAGAGCCTGCTGGAGAGCGCCGGCAACGCCTTGAGCGGCACCCTGCTGTGGCCGGGCTGGCTGCGGGCGGCGGGGATGAAGGTGGGCCGCAAGTGCGAGATCAGCACCATTATGGAGGTGATTCCGGAGCTGATCGAGATCGGCGACGAGAGCTTCTTCGCCGACGGCATCTACCTGGGCCGGCCGTGGCTGCATCGCGGCACCATCACAGCCGCCCGCACGACGCTGTCGAAGAACACCTTCCTCGGCAACCACGTGGTGATCCCCGGCGGCGCCGAGCTCCCCACCGACATCCTGGTGGGGATCTCGACCGTGGCCGACGCCGGCCGCATCCGGCCCGGCACCTCGTGGTTCGGCCATCCGTCCTTCGAGCTGCCGCGCCGCGAGGTGGTGGAGAGCGACCGGCGGCTGACGCACGATCCCGATTGGTACCGCTACGTGACGCGGCTCTTCTGGGAGTACCTGCGCGGGCTGGTGCCGGTGGTCCCGGCGCTGCTCGGCATCCTCTGGTTCAAGCTCCTGCCCCACTGGCGGGCCACCGAGACGCGGGACGTCTTCTACGGCCTGACCCTGCCCGGTTTCACCCTGGCCGAGGGCGCCTGCCTGGTGGCGCTCGTGCTGATCGCCAAATGGCTGCTCCTCGGGCGCGTCCGCGAAGGGCGGCACCCCCTGTGGTCCTGCTGGTGCAGCCGCTGGGACTTCCTCTACGTGCTGTGGGCGGCGTACATGCGGGGCAGCCTGACGAGCCTCGAAGGCACGCCCTTCATGATCTGGTGGCTGCGGGCCATCGGCGCCCGCATCGGCAAGCGAGTGGTGCTCGGCACCCGCTTCGCCCAGGTCGTCGATCCCGACATGCTCATCATCGACGACGACGCCACGGTCTCCTGCCTCCTGCAGTTGCACAGCTTCGAGGACCGGGTGTTGAAGATCGCCCCCTCCCGCTTCGGCGCGCGCAGCACGGTGGGCAACGGCGCGGTGATGCTCTACGGGGCCGACGTCGGCGAGGGCACCTACGTCGAGGACGGCAGCGTAGTGATGAAGCACGAGACCCTGCTGCCCGGCCAGTACTACGTCGGCGCTCCCACCCGGCCCGCCCGGCCGCCGGAAGCGGTCCTGTTGAGTGAAACTTCAGCGCCGGCTTTGCGTACTGTGCTGGCGAGCTAGAGACGCTCAAAGGCGCGCTGTTTTCGAGGGAGGCGGCCAGGGGATTGGGCCCTGCCGCCTCCCGATCCCTTCGCTTACTCCACCGGCATCACGAACATTCCGCCCCCCACCTCCTGCCCGAACAGGAGCCCGGGACGGGTGCGGTCGGTGATCAGAAGGGCATTGCCGAACGAGCTGTCGAGCACCTCCAGCGTGCGCCCGCCGTCGTGGCTGCGGAGGATCTGCCCGGAGTTGGAGAGATAGATCGTCTCCGGGTCGCGGGCGTCGACCGCGAGACTGAAAAAGGAACCTCGGTTGGGCGGACGCTCCTGAACCACCTCCCAGGTCGATCCGCCGTCCCGGCTCTGTTTCAGTTTCCCACCGCCGTTCAAGTTTTCCCAGGCATAGACGACGCGGGAGTCCCCCGGCGCCACGGCGAACGGAAAGGGAAGCGTCAGGGAGAGTTGCCGCCAGGTCGTCCCCCCGTCGGTGCTGGCGAGGATCACGGCGCCTTCCGGGTGGGTGTCGCCGGCCAGGACCACGTAGGCGTAGAGCGAGTCCGGAGCGGCGGGGTCCGCCTAGAGCTGAGAGACGATCTGCCCCAAGTCGTGGTTCTGAGGATAGGTACAGGGCACCACCGTCTGCCAGGTGTTGCCGCCGTTGCGCGACTCATCGAGGCCGCAGACGCCGGCGGCGAGCAGGACGCCGGGCCCCGCCGTCGCCACCTGGCCAAAGTATCCTCCCCGGAGCCGAGACCACGTCCTGCCATCGTCCTGCGTCCTCCAGACGCCCGTGACGGTGGCGGCATAGAACAGATCAGGGTCCGTGGGATCGAAGGCCAGCCCATGCAGGCCGGGACGGACGAGCGGCCGCGGCAGGAAGGTCCACGTCCGGCCGTCGTCCGCGCTGCGCCTCACGTCGTTCGAGAGGAGAGCGAAGACCACCGGCCGCCGGCCCGAAGTGACGGCCAGGGCATGGAGGTCCGCCGCGTCCCCGTCGACGGTCTGCCAGGTCCGGCCGCCGTCGCCGCTGCGAAAGATCTTCTCGCCGCCGGCGTAGATCGTGGCGGGCTGCCCGGGAGCGACGGCCACCACGTTGATCGGCGGCGGCAGGGAGAAGCCCGTCCACGTCCGGCCGCCGTCGCGGCTGGCGAAGAGACCCTGGTAGGCGGCGGCGTAGACCACTTGGGGATCCCGAGGATCGGTCGCCAACCCGGTAACCGTGCCGCCGCCCGGGCCGAAGGGGCGCCAACGCTGATCGCGGGCGCCTGCCGGCCGGGCCAGGATCGCCGCGCCGAGGAGCACCGCGAAGGCGAGCCGCGGGAACGATGGACCAGCCTGGAACGCTTTGCGCACGGGTCACCTCCTCAGGAGACTGCTTCGATTGTACGCCAGGGGCATGCTAGGGTTTCCGCCCGCAATGCTGTCTACCGACCTCAGCGTCGAGATCGATCGCGTCACCAAGCGTTTCGAGGGCGTCACCGCCGTCGACGAGGTGACCCTGGACATCCGGCGCGGCGAGCTTTTTGCCCTGCTCGGCCCCAGCGGCTGCGGCAAGACGACCCTGCTGCGGCTGATCGCCGGCCTCGAAGAGCCGGACGCGGGGTCGATCCGGATCGGAGGGGCCGACGTCACCGCGGTGCCCGCTCACCGCCGGCCGGTGAACATGGTCTTCCAGCAGTACGCCCTGTTCCCTCACCTCACCGTCGAGCAGAACGTGGCCTTCGGCCTGCGCTACAAGGCGCTCCCGCGCTCCGCCCAGAGCGAGCGCGTCGCCGCCGCCCTCGGCCAGGTGCGGCTGACGGGTTTCGAGCGCCGCCGGCCGGACCAGTTGAGCGGCGGCCAGCGGCAGCGGGTGGCCCTCGCCCGCGCGCTGGTTTTGGAGCCGCAGGTGTTGCTCCTCGACGAGCCGCTCGCCGCCCTGGACCCGAACCTGCGGCGCGAGGTGCAGGTGGAGCTCAAGGGCCTGCAACGCAGCCTCGGCATCAGCTTCGTCTTCGTCACCCACGACCGGGAAGAGGCCCTCGCCCTCTCCGACCGCATCGCCGTGATGGACCGCGGCCGGGTCGAGCAGGTGGGGAGCCCGATGGAGGTCTTCGAAGCGCCCAATACCGAATTCGTGGCCCGCTTCCTGGGCGCCACGAACGTCTTCGGCGAAGAGGAACGCCGCTTCGTCGTCCGCCCTGAAAAGCTCGCCCTACGGCCGTCCGGAGAGACCGGGCTGCCGGTGAAAGTCGTGGACCGCGTCTACCACGGCGCCAGCACCGAGTGGATCGTCGAAGACGAGCAGGGCGACCGCTTCACCGTCCTGGCCCAGAATGCCGGGGCGGATCTGCCCTTTCCGCCCGGCAGCGCGGCTCTGCTGGTTTGGGAACGGCGGCATGAGGTGGGGTTGCGGGGTTGACACCTCGAGGATGGGAAGCTACGTTCCTCCCATGACCCTCCAGACCCCATCCCACGCGCGGCTCCCGTTACCGCTCGAAGCCGTCCAGGCTTTCTGCCGCAAATGGAACGTCGAGGAGCTCGCTCTCTTCGGCTCGGTCCTACGGGAGGACTTCTCGCCCAAGAGTGACATTGATGTCCTGGTTACCTTCTCCCCTCAGGCCGGGCTGAGTCTGTTCGACTTCGTGGAGATGCAGGACGAATTGGAAAAGATTCTTCACCGCGAAGTGGACCTCGTCAGCCGAGGGAGCTTGCGCAACCCGTTCCGGCGACATGAAATCCTGAATACCCGGCAAGTGGTCTATGCAGCCTGATCAACGCGACGCCTCGTATCTTTGGGACATGTTGGAGGCTGTCCGTCAGATCCTTGACTTCACGCGCGGCGTGACCTATACCGAATACTCTCAAAATCCCATGCTCTACCTGGCCGTAGAGCGCGCAATCCAGATCGATATCCACGTCGCTCTCGCGATGCGCTCTACCCTCGGCGTGACTGCCAAACAGGTACACGGAAGCGACCCCGAGCTCAGGGTGCTCGGTGAAATAGCTCCGCAGCCGGTCGAGTTTCTCTTCGTCCACGACGACAACGCTCACGGGACCAGTATACCCGTCGGGGCATAGGCGCTAACTTTGCTTCGTGTAGGGGCGGGTCTGG
>JBAPYB010000438.1:0-10188 GCA_049284515.1 Thermoanaerobaculia bacterium | reverse complement strand
GGTCGAGCCCCCTCCCGACCGGCCAGACCCGCCCCTACCCTAAGCAAAGAGGCGTCTGGAAGAGAGGCGGCGGGCTTACTTCGGCGGCGTGACGGAGACCTCCGGCAGCTTGATCTCCTTCTTCTTGGTCTTCACCTGCACGTCGGTGGGGACGTTGATCTCCTTGGTCGTGGTCTTCACGTCCACGGTCGGGCCCTTGACGTCGTACTTGGGCATCTGGCCGCCCTTCACTTCCACCTCGGGCATCTTGCCTTCCTGGGTCTTGGTGACCTTGCAGCCGGTCGTGGCGACGGTCAACAGGGCCGCGCTCAGCAGGAACGGCAGCGCCGCTTTTTTTCCTGGATTGTTGAACATGAGAGCTTCTCCTTTGCTTTGACGTATCTTTCAAGGGGTTCGAGGCGTTGACTTCCTGACAAGAGGCTGAAGATGCAAGGTCCATTCCATCATCGGCGCCCCTCATCACCCCGGCCGGAAGAACCCGTAGAGGCGGAGTGTCGTTTCAGTCCGCGCCGTTGGCCCCTCATCACCCCGGCCCTCTTCTCCCATCGCCCTCCCCCCAACCGGGAGAAGAGGGAGAAAAGCAAGACGCTGCGGCCGGGGATCGCCGCGCTGCTTCTGTTACCCGTGCTCGCCGGCTGCGTCCGCTACCTGCCTGCCCGGCTGCGGCCGACTCCGGTGCCGCTGCACGTCGTCCACTATCCCGGTCCGGCACCCAACGCCGGACAGCCGCGGACTCTCGTGGTTCTTCTCCACGGCCAATGGGATCGTCCGCGGGATTTTGGGACGTATGGCTTTCCGGAGATCGCGGCCCGGGCCGGCGCGCACGTGGACATGGTGGCGGTGGACGCGCACCTCAACTACTACTACAAGAACATGATCGTGGATCGGTTGCGGGAGGACGTGATCGGCCCCGCCCGCCGGCACTACGACCGGATCTGGCTGGCCGGCATCTCCATCGGCGGCACGGGCTCGCTGCTCTATGCCTCGCAACACCCCGAGGACGTGGACGGCATCGTCATTTTCGCCCCGTACCTGGGTGAAGACCGGGTGATCGACGAGGTGGCGGCGGCCGGCGGCCTCGCGAGCTGGCAGGTGCCGAAGACCCTCGCGCCGAACGATTTCCAGCGCCGGATCTGGATCTGGCTCCAGGGCTATACCCGGGGGCCGGCCCGCTTTCCTCTTTACCTGGGCTGGGGAGAGACGGACTCCTTCGCCCGCGCCAACGGCCTGCTGGCGAAAGAGCTGCCGAAAGACCACGTCTTCACCGCCCCGGGCGGGCACGAGTGGAAAGCGTGGTCGAAGCTGTGGGAGCAGTTCGTGCGAACCGGGGCGTTGGGCGGCCGGAAACACCTGTAGGGACGGAGCGTCATCGCAGTCCGTACCGTTGGCCCCTCATCACCCCGGCCCTCTTGCAGCTTCGCTCGGGATCGGGCATCGTCCTCCTCCAATAAAAGACGCCGATAAGGGGCAGCGCGAGAAACTCATAAGATCACGATTGAGGTGACCAAGGGTGTCGGGAGCAGTGGCAAGGAGACGTGTCGTCCATGGCATGCCACACACATGCCACACCTTCTCACAACAGCAGCCAATTCTTTAGGCAGTCCGAGTCCAATCCAGCGGCCTGCCAATGCAACCGCTAGCTCCAAGCGAGCGGAGCCAAGAAACGAAATCGCTGACCAAACTCTCGGGGAAGTGGTTTCGATGACCTCGCCTAGCGCAGATGTCAAGCCCACTATAGTCACAAAATTGAGCCTCACTCAGGGACCGTCCCATCCCACCCCAATAGGCGAACTCAGATCCGACCAGCACCTTTTCCGATTTGGTATCGTGCGCCACATTCAGAGGGTTCGGAGTTCCATCTCGCAGGCTGTGGTAGGAGCTCTCTTGGAGCCAAACCCCGGTGGCTGGGTCGGTATGATAAATATTGTCCCCGAAGGCTTGCATCTTGCTCCCGCGCAGGTTCGGACGCTTACATTCAAAGCGCGGATCAAGCCAGTACTGATCGAAGGTCATGATCTCCTCAACGCGCATAAAGTAGACGAGGTGGCCGCTACGCTGGCGCTTAGCGCAGCCAGTTCCGACTACGTAGTCACCAACCCTCGCGTGCTGGCGGATAACGGGCTTGCACGTCGCTAGGGTGCACACTCCATGGAACGGATTTGGTGCGAAGCCGAAGTCGTGCTCGACGACGTAGGAGTGCAGGCGCAATGATGCGATTTACTAACAGTTGTACCGTGCGATCTCACGTATCGCGCGAGTCTCACCGGAAACCGTTTCCCAGTTGTTGATCTTGCCGAAGATAGCGTCAATGATTCGATCTGCCTGCCAGCCAACCACCGCGCTGGCAAATTCTTCTAGTGCTGCTGGCGCGTCGCAGTCCTTCGCACCGTGTGCCCAAACTCCCACGATTCTCTTTCCTAGCTTGTTGGCGTACTCAATTTCCCAGTCTACCCAAGTGCTCTCGTGGGTGCCAGGAGAGATCAGTACGACAACAGTCCCGGCCCACTGGATTCTTGGCGCCAGGATCTCTGCCTTGATGTAGTCGGGATCTCGAGCATCGTTCGGTGTGGAGCTGTTGACCGAGCTATCACGCGCCGAACAGCCATTCTTCGCCAGGAGATCCTTCATGGCTTTAAGTTCAGCATCGTCCTCATGGCGGTGACTGATGAACACATGACAGACTTTTTCGGCCACAGTGTGTACCCTCCTCCGAACCCAAGTTGTCTATACTATCATAACCACCGACCCTAAGCAAGCCCTTGCCTAAGCCGGCGAGGCTCCCTTACAATCGACCCCATCGAGTTGGCGACTTCACGCCAGTGGGGCTTTTGAGGTGTGCGGTCCTTGGGTGGCCTGGGTCGGCTCGCGCGAATCCAGGGGATCGGATGGTCTGTGACTAGCGTAGTCTCGCGTAATGTGAGCTTCGCGACCGCCTCGGGTCTGCGGGACCTCCTTGCACATGGAGCCGTCCTCCGAGTCCGTGGTCAGGAGGTCCGCGAGATCCGCAACCGGACAACCGTCCTCCAGCGCCCCCTCGAGCGCTGCCTCTTCTTGCACCATCGCTGCCATAATGTCTTCGTCGGGCTTGCAGAGACGTTCTGGGTTCTTGCGGGACGAAACGATGTGGCTTGGCTGCAGCACTATCTTCGCCGCGCACCCGATTTTTCGGATGATAACCTCACATGGCGGGCAGCCTATGGTCCTCGCCTCCGGAATTGGAAAGGGGTCGACCAAATCGATTCTGTGCGAAAGCTCCTCCTAGAGGAACTTCTGACGCGCAGGGCCGTGATGTCGCTCTACGATCCCGGTCAGGATTTCGTGCCGAGCCGGGACATTCCTTGTAATAACTGGCTTCACTGGTTAGTGCGCGATAACCGACTGCATCTCAACATTGGCGTCCGCAGTAATGATGTTGTCTGGGGATTTTCGGGCATCAACGCCTTCGAATGGAGCGTTCTTCATGAACTGATGGCTTACTGGGTCGGCGTACCTGTAGGGGAGGCGACTTTTTTTGCGTCCTCATTTCACCTGTATGATCGGCACTACGCATTGGCACAGAGAGTCGTGACTGGTTTCCATGGGATCACACCGTACGACTATGGCATTGGCTGCTCAGCGTTTAGGACACCCTGGGACGGTTTTGATGACGCACTGCGTAGGTGGTTCGCTCTGGAAGAGCAAATCCGACGGTCTGCCGACGCTCCAACACCGCCGAGTGAGTTCGATGACCCGCTCCTGGAAGGCACCCTTGGCCTCCTCCGACTCTATAATGGCTCGCGGCAGGGCTGGAGCATAACTCGGGTGCGCCAAGAGCTAGCAATTCTGCCTGAGACAGACCTTACCGCCGCCGCATACGAGTTTCTAGGCCGGAAGTCTCCTGAGCTTCTCGACAACATCCCTCAGCCGGCTATCGCCTCTTTTTTTTCTGCCTACCACCGTTCCGAGCCTCCTCAAGCTGTCAAACCGAACACCGGCCTTCTCTCTTCGGTTATTAAGGAACTGCACCGGCGTAAGGATGCAGGTTACGCAGATGCCTGGAAGCGGCGCGGAGAGTTCACAAGCATTCTCGCTAACATTGCGCGAAAAGTCGACCGGCTCGAAGTCTTCGCCAAACGACATACCTCTTTTGTGGATGAGTCTATCTTTGATACCGCGATCGACCTTTTCGTATACCTATCGAAGTACTGGCTCTTTTTGTTGGAAATGGCACCCGAGCATGCCATAGTGCTGCCGCCGAGCGCTGAGCGTCCCTTCAGCGATCATGTAGCTAACTTTGATACCATCGTCGACCTAGCCTCCTTCGATGCCACCGACAACTTGTCCTTTGCTGAGCACGTTGGCGAGATTTCAAGCCTCTTTGAGGGTCTACATGTCTTTGCCAGCACACCTTGCGCGACCGTCGAAGAAAGGCTCCAACGCACCAGGAGACTCTGGTCCGCCGCGACGAGTCTCCTGTCTGTGCTCGCCGCCAAGAGCCCGCACTTAATTGAGAAATTCTCTCGGATCGAGAAGGAGGACGGCAATCCAGATTGGCCACCAGGGTGCACTGCTCGGTGAAATCTATCTTGGCACATCTTAATTAAGCACAACTAATCTTAGGAGAAGAGATGCAGTCCGGCGACTATGAGCAGCTCTTTGCCGACATCAAAGATGCGCTGGCGAGCAACTTCGACGCCAGTTTCGCTCTCATCGGGCATACATCACTTTGTTATGACCTGCTTGCGTTTTTCGGGCAATGTCAGGCCATGCACCGCCTACTCGGCATCTATGACGCGGCCGTCCCCGTCGGTCGGCCTCAATCTGGCGTTCAGTTGAAACCTCTACCTGAACTCAGAGTGGATGCGCCTTCTGTCGCAGTGATCACATCGGACACAAACAAAGAAGACCTTCTAGAGCAGGTGGTACCGCATCTAACTCCGGCCACAAGGATAGTTCTCGCTGGCTACGGGCACTTCGAGTTTCGGGACCATGATTTTGAAACCGTAGTTCGCGACAGCATGGTCCCCTCCCTGGCAAACGGCTATCCTCATACCCTAACTCACCTCTTCCAGTGCCTCCAGAATGCGGCCCGCCTAGGGTTGAATGGCGTCGTAGCCGAATTCGGGATGTTTAAGGGCGGCACCACAATGCTACTTTCTCGTTTTATCGAGCGACTCGGACAAAAGTGGAAGGTGATCGGATTCGACACGTTTGCAGGATTCCCACTACGACGGAGTATCCTCGACATGTACGATCACCCGGGATGCGTCTTTTCGGATGAGGCGAGTGTCCGGCAGTATCTAGCATCACGGAACGTTGAGATCATTGCTGGGGATATCGTGGCGAGTGCCTCGCGACTTAGGCACGAGGATGTGGTGCTCGCTTTCGTCGACACAGATAACTACACTTCCGCGGTCGCTGTCCTCGATGCTATACAGGACCAAGTCGTCGTTGGTGGCGCGATTGTGTTCGACCATTTTACAGGCCGTAACCGATTCCTCTATACTTTGGGTGAGCGGATTGCTGCCAAGCGACTTCTAAGTGATAGACGCTATTTCAACCTACACGACACTGGCGTGTTCATCAGACAGCGCTGAGGATTGCGCAGAGGAAGAACCATGACCTCGCTACTACCCACTCCACGCCCAGACATCTATGATCTCTATTGGATTTTCGCTGCGCGGCGCCAAGCCGCGTTCGAGCGTAGGCTCGCAGGTCATTCGAAGCCGTGGACTGACGACGTGATACTTCAGCAATTCAAGTTCTGTAATGTGTTCCGCGCGTCGGATCGCGTCTCTCAGTATCTCATCCGCCGTGTCGCCTACTGCGAAAGAGGCGACTCGGTGGCAGATCGGATCTTCCAGATTGTCGCTTTCCGCACCTTCAGCAAGCCAGAAACCTGGGAAGGACTTATCGATCGGCTCTCTCATCCACCAACTCTCGAAGATTTGAGATCTGGCGCTTTTCAGTCCGCACTGGATGAAGTGAAGATAGAAAATGGAGGCCTGTACACTGGCGCATTCATACTCTGTGCTACTAAGGCCTTTGGTTTTAATGAGAAGCACAAGAACCACGCAGCACTCTTCAAGATGATGTTTCTCCAGTGCGATGCAGCGATGCACATCCAGGAGGCTCGCTCTTTTGCGCAGATAGTTCAATTTCTCCAGAGCTTTCCCCTCATGGGGCCATTCATGTCGTACCAGATTGCCATTGATTTGAACTATTCTGATGTCATCAACTTCGGCGAGAACGATTACTCCCAGGCAGGTCCAGGTGCGATCAGGGGCATTAAAAAGGCGTTTATTAACACCGGTAGCTACTCGCCGTCCGATATTATCCACATGATGGTTGAGCGACAGCAAGATGAATTTCGACGTCTTGGACTAGAATTCTCAGGTCTTTGGGGACGCCCGCTGCACGCTATCGATTGCCAAGGCCTTTTCTGCGAGCTTGACAAGTATTGTCGCGAAGCGGCGCCACAGTTGGCGAGCAACAGGTCGCGCATCAAGGCCCGTTTTACGCCTTCTCGATCGCCGCTAGACTTATTTTTCCCACCGAAGTGGAAAATTAATGAAAGAATTCCGAATTCTGCAGGATTGACTGCGCCGCATCGTCGACCTCATGCTCGACAGCTCTCTCTCCTATAGCACCGCGATGGCGGATGACACCTTCATCATACACTTCCAGGATCGATCCTCTGACGCCGCCTGGGAGCGTCGAGGGTGACGTACTCCAGCTCCCGCCCTTCGCGTGCGGCCCGCAGCATCAGGGCGCCGCGTTGCATGTCACCCATGCCGGCGAATTCGCGGGGGAAGAAGAGGCGGTCGCCGAAAACCGGCCTCAGGAGATCCACGTACTTGCCGGTCGCGACGCTGCCGAGCAGCACCACCCGGCCGCCCTCCGGCATCGCGGCCTGGAGCTCCCGGGCATGGGTGTTGAAGGGGACGCAGTAATCGGGCCGCGCGAGGTCGACCGGCGTGCGCAGGGTCGCCAGCCGCTCAGGAGTGATCCGCCAATCCGGAGGCACCAATCCCACGCCGGGAGCGATCACCAGGATACTCGCCTCCTCCCCGAAGCGCCGGGCGTACGCGATTTTTCCCCGGAAATAGAGGGAGCTCACGAAGCTGTAGACCTCCGCGATAGGTACGCCTTCCGCGCTGCGGTAGCGCATCGCCGTCTCGAAACCGGCCTCGGGCGACAGGAGCTGCGCCGCCCGTGCCCCGGTCAGGTTGGCGGGGGAGAGAAGGAACACTGTCGGCGGGGTAGGCGCGCGGTTCTCAATCTCCATACCGTGACCCGTAACACGGGTACGATGTAGCGCATTCCCGCTACGATGGGGTCAGGGCGCCACCGTCCGCGCCCGCCGCATCAGCAACGGCTCCATTTCGTCGACGGGAACGGGCGGGGCGAGGAAAAAGCCCTGACCGTACTCACAGCCCAAGCCGCGGAGCCGGGCTCGCTGGTCCTCCGTCTGGATGCCCTCGGCGACCACTTCCATGCCGAGCTGGTGGGCGAGGGTGACGATGGCTTTGACGATGGCGAAGTTCCCCTCCGCCTCCTCGATGCGGGAGACGAAGGAGCGGTCGATCTTGAGGATGTCCATCGGGAAGCGGTGGAGGTAGTTGAGCGAGGAGTAGCCCTTGCCGAAGTCGTCCAGGTAGAGCTGCACGCCGAGGCTCTTGAGGCGCGAGAAGCGGCTGCTCGCCGAGTCGGCCTGGCGGATGATCACCCCCTCGGTGATCTCCAGCCCGAGACAGCCGGGATCGAGACCGGAGGCGGTGAGGGCCTCGGCGACTTGGTCGAAGAGGTCTGGCTGGAAGAATTGCTTGTTCGAGAGGTTGACGGTGAGCTTGAGGGAACGATGCTCGGGGTACCTGCGCTGCAGCTCGCGGATCTGCCGGCAGCCCTCCATCAGCACGAAGCGGCCGATGGGCACGATGAGCCCGGTCTCCTCGGCTACGGAGAGGAACTCGTCCGGCGGCAGCAGCCCGCGCCGCGGATGCTGCCAGCGCACGAGGGCCTCGAAGCCCGTCACCTCGTCCGTGGCCAGGTCCACGAAGGGCTGGTAGTGCACCCGGAGCTGCCCGCGCTCCACGGCCCGCCGCAGGTCGGTCTCCAGTTGCAGGCGGGCCATCACGAAGCGGTGCATCACGCGGTTGAACACCACGTGGCAGGCCCGGCCCGAGGACTTGGCCCGGTACATGGCGGTGTCGGCGTCGCGCAGCAGATCCTCCGGCCGCTCGTACTCCGGCGTGTGCACGGCGATGCCGATGGAGGCGGTGATGAAGACCTCGTGGCCGCCGAGGTTGACGGCGGTCGTCAGCCGGTCGTGGATGCGCTCGGCCACACGCACGGCGTCGCCGACGTCGCGCCCGCCTTCGAGCAGGATGGCGAACTCGTCGCCGCCCACCCGTGCGATGGTGTCCGAAGGCCGCAGGGCGGCGGCGAGCGAGCCGGAGATCTGGATGAGCAGCTCGTCGCCCACCAGGTGGCCGAGGCTGTCGTTGACCAGCTTGAAGCGGTCGAGGTCGAGGAAGAGGACGGCGGTGAGCCGCTCCGGCTCGCGGCGCGAACGCTCCATCGAGTGGCTCAGGCGGTCCATGAACAGGGCGCGGTTGGGCAGACCCGTGAGCTCGTCGTGCAGGGCGTCGTGGAGGAGCTTCGCCTCGGCCCGCTTGCGAGCGGTGATGTCATGGGCGTTGAGCACGATGCCCGCCACGGCGGGCTGGCCCAGGAGGTTCGAGGCGGTGGATTCGAGCACCCGCCAGCCGCCGTCGCCGTGGCGGAGGCGGTACTCGACGGTGACGATCTCGCTCGGCTCTTCGACGATCCGGCGCAAGGCGTTCTCCAGCACCGGCCGGTCCTCCGCATGGACCAGCTCCGGCAGGCTGCGGCCCAGGTGCTGCTCCGGGTCCGTGGCCAGCACCCGGAGGTGCGACGGGCTCTCGTAGCGCACGATCCCCTGGGCGTCGAGGATGCAGATCAGGTCCGAAGCGTTCTGCACCAGCGAGCGGAAACGCTCTTCGCTCGACCGCAGGGCCTCCTCCGCCCGGTGGCGGTCGGTGATGTCCTCCAGCGCCCCGTCGTAGCGCACGATCTCGCCGTCGTCGCCGCGCACCGGGCGCACGGTGAAGCGCACCCAGATGACCGTGCCGTCGAAGCGGCGCACCCGCGCCTCGAAGCTCTGCGCCGAGTCGGCGCTGCCGACGACCCGTTGCCAGCGGCGGCGGTCCTCCGGATCCTGGTAGAGATCGCCGGCGTGGGTCTCGAGCAGAGACTGGACGTCCGGAAACCCGAGGATCTTGACCAGCGTGCTGTTGGCGTCGAGCATGGCGCCCGCCGGCGTGGTGCGGTAGAGGCCGACGGGCACGCCTTCGAACAGGCCGTGGTAGCGCGCCTCCGATTCGAGCAGGGCGCGCTCCGCCTGCTTGCGCTCGGCGATGTCGGCGACGACGGCGAAAGAACCCACGAATCGCCCGCCGGCGTCGAACAGCCCGCGCGGGAACTGGAGCGTGGTGATGCGCCCGCCGTCGCGGGTGATCGCCTCGAGCTCGTAGCAGGAGTTGTCGCCCTGAGGGCGGCGGCCGAATTCCAGCTCGAATCGCTGCCGGTTGGCATCGTCGAGGAACTCGGAGCAACGCCGTCCCAGGAGCTCGTCGCGCTGGTAGCCCAGCATCGCGCAGAAGCGGTCGTTGACGTAGACCAGGCGTCCTTCGGCGTCGCAGACCCCGAGACCGTCCGGCAGGCGGTCTACGATCAGGCGAAAGATGTCGTCATTCTGCATCCAATTCCGCGCCGGAACGGCTTCGTCCTCCCATCAAGAGTACGACATCAAGACACGGCTCGAAAAGACGGACCTGATTCGGAACCGGCGGATTATATCGCGTCTGGACGGTGGAAATCGCTGTGAGATTTCGCGCAGGAGAATTGTGAAGCGCTTCACAGCGGATGCGTTGAGGCTGCGATACGGTGTGGAGGCCTCAAGCCGGCCGTAAAACGGCAGGCCGTGAGCCCAGGGGCCTCCTCCCGGGCTCCGGCTTGGGTCCCTGGTCCGGCCGCGCCTGTCCCCCTCCCTGCGCGGCTGGACCGGGCCGGCCCCGTTGGGGGCATCGCAGGCACCAACCTTGACGCGTCAGAGCCCCCTCCCAAGACCCTCATCACCCCGGCCCTCTTCTCCCGCCCCCTCCCACCCCCCTCACCGGGAGAAGA
>JBAPYB010000437.1:0-6026 GCA_049284515.1 Thermoanaerobaculia bacterium | reverse complement strand
CCGTACCCTTACGGAATGGCTCCGTACCAGTGCGGAGTCGTTCCGTACCTGTACTGGATGACTCCGTACCGGTGCGGAGTCACTCAGTACCCTTATGGAGTCGCTCCGCACCCTTACGGAATGGCTCAGTACCAGTGCGGAGTCGTTCCGTACCTGTACTGGATGACTCCGTACCGGTGCGGAGTCACTCAGTACCCTTAACGGAGTCGCTCCGCACCCTTACGGAATGACTCAGAACCGGTACCAAATCGCGTCGCTGGATAATCACGACATCTCCGCCTGGGGCCACAACCAATCGCTGACCACCTTCTCCACCGGCAGGGCATACCGGTCCCTCTTCAACCGCCAGCGCGCCACGGCCCTCGCGGGACGCGTCCAGGGCGCTCCCCGGTTCCAGGCGAGGCGCTGGTAGAACTTGAAGCGCTCGATGCGGCGGTGCCTTTCGGGGCTCACCCAGGGGCCGGCGGAGCCGATGAAGTCGAAGCGGGCCCAGTCGTCCAGGGTGCTCGGCAGCACGTAACCGTCGCGGACGGCGTCGTCGGTCAGCGCCGAGCCGGGGTAGGGCTTGAAGTAGAAGATCGGCGTTTCGAAACCGGGCGAGAGGGAGCGCAGACGCTTGGCCACGTCGAGCGAGGCCTGGACGCTCGCGTCGTCTTCGCCGGGGAAGCCGACGATGAAGGGAAAGATCACGTTCACACCGTGGCGCAGGCATTTCTCCGCGCTCACGAAGACCTGCTCCAGCTTGATGTCTTTCTTGATGCGGTCCATCGTCTCCTGCGAGCCGGACTCGACGCCGATGATCACCCGCCGTAGCCCCGAGCGGCGGCACTTCGCCATCGCCTCTTCGGAAAGCCGCGCGCCCTGGTCGGCCCGCATGGTGGCCGCCCAGGTGATCGGAAGCTCGCGGCGTAGAAGCTCGCCGGCCACGGCCTCGACCCGCGGCGCGTAGGTGAAGTACGTCTCGTCCTGGAAGGAGAGATCGTCGAATCCGTAGCGATGGTACAACTCCTCGATCTCGCGGCCCATGCGCTCCGGAGCGAGCCCGATCCATTTGCGGTTGTAGACGAACGGATCGGCGCAAAAGGCGCAGCGGAAGGCGCAGCCCTGGGAGGAGATGTAGTCGAGCTGGCGCTTGCCCTTGAGCTCGTAATAGCGCTCGACGGGCAGCAGGCTGTAGTCGTGCGGGCGCAGGCGGTTGAGGTCGGTGAGCGGGCGCGGCGGGTTCTGGATCACGGTGCCGTCCGCGGTGCGGACCGTGCAGCCGGCGAGGCCTTCGATCGCCTCCCCCGTCGCCAGACGGTCGCAGATCTCGTGGAAGGTGACCTCGCCCTGGGCCTGGACGGTGACGTCCACGCTCGGCTCCGCCAGGCACTCGGCGCCGAACATCGAAGGGTGCCAGCCGCCCCAGATCACGGGCAGGTCCGGACGGCGGGCCTTGGCGGCGCGCGAGATGGCCACCGCGTCGGCGATGGGGGCGCCCGTCAGCACCGTCACGCCCAAACAGAGAGCGCCGTCGAGAGCCGCACGGACGGCCGCGATCGGATCGGCTTCGAGGCGGCCGTCCACGATCTGCACCTCGTAGCGCTCGGGATCGAGGTGCGAGCCCACGGCGAGGAGGGAGAGCGGCATGGTGTAGAACACCGCCCGCGGGTTGTAGAGCACGACGCGATGGCGACTCATGCGCTCCCCTTGCGCAGGGACAGCGAGCAGACGCAGCGGCGGCAGATCGGATCGCGCGCCGTGTCGAGCCCTTGCCGCCAGGTGATCGCCGCAGCGGAGTTGAGGATCGCGACCAAGCTCCCCGACTGCCGCAGGTTTCCCAGAGGCGGCTGGAAGAAACAGGGACGCACGGTGCCGTCCGCCTCGACGACGGCGGAGACCCACGGGGCGTTGCATTCGACGGGCGTGAAATCGTCCTCGCCAAGGAGCGCGGCGAAGTGGCGCAGCAGCCGGCGCTCTAGCTTCTCCGGGCTTTCCGCAATGAAGCCGCTGACAAAATCGGCGGCGTACTCCTGTGCCAGGGCCTCCAACTCGGCGGCGAGGATGGGCAGATCCTCGCGACCGAGGGCCACTTCGGCGGCGCGCTCGCCGCCCCAGCCGCCAGGGCGGTTGAAGGCTTCGCTGGTCACGTCGGCGGCGAGGAAGCTGAGGCGATCGAGCCCAAGCTCGCGGGCGGCAGCCACTGTGGCCCGCAAAACGTGGAAGTTCGCCCGCTGGACGGTGCAGCGGCCGGAGACGGCGATCCCCGGCCCGGCGGCGCGCACGGCGGCGACACCTTCCGCCAAGCGGTCGAAAGCGCGAGGAACGTTGCGGATGAGATCGTGAACCTCGCGGGGGCCGTCGAGGCTGACGACGACATCGTCGCACACCCGGGCCAGTGCCGCGGCGTCGCGGGCGAGGAGGAGGCCGGTGGAGAGAATTGTGATGCCGATTCCCGCGTCGTGGAGCAACGCGCAGAGATCCCAGAGATGGCTGTGGAGCAGGGCTTCGCCGCCCGAGAGCACCACCCGGCGGACGCCGAGGTCCCTCCACTCCGCGAGCCAGCGCTCGACCTCGGCCGCCGAGATCTCTTCCCGCGTACGGTCGCGCCAGATGTCGCACATCAGGCACCGGCAGTTGCAGCGGCTGTGGGGGTAGAGGATGAGGATGGGCAGCCGGGTCACCGGGTCGACGCGAGGCAAGGCCGAAAGGAGCGGCGCTTCGCCGATCTCCGGCCGCGGACTGGGAGCGAGGACGGTCATCGCCGCTCCAACTCCAGCAGGTAATGATCGGAGAGCCAGGGCAGTGGAGTCACCGTCTCCAAACGGCGCTCCCAGTTGGCGAGAGCCGCGAGCAGGCGAGGATGGCGGCGCGCCCACGGCTCCCACTCCGTGGGCGGCAACAGCGCGCCGACCGCACTGAGTCTCAAGGGACGAAAGGCGGGAGCGAGAGCACGCCGCAGGGCCGCGGGAGTCGGATAGCGAACCGTGATGCCGCGCCATTCGACGCCTCCACGCCGCAGCCGTCGGAAAGCCTTTCCCAGCTCGCCCCGCAACAGAAACCCCGCCCACTCCCAGGGAACGAAAGGCCCCATCACGCATAGCAGAACCACGCCGCCCGGCCGCACCAGACCGCCTAAGGCCGTTCCCAAAGCGCTCAGATCCGCCGCGCAGTTGAGCCCGCCGAAATTGCTGAACACGCCGTCGAAAGGGCCGGAGAGCGACGCGAGATCCTCGATCGCCAGGCGTCGCGTTTCGATCCGGTCTGCCAGACCCGCAGCCGCAAACTTGGCCCGTGCCCGTTCGATCATGTTTTCCGAAGCGTCCGTCGCGACCACGTGAACGCCCCGGCGGCCGAGGTGGACCGCGTCCTCCCCCGTGCCGCAGGCCAGCTCCAGGACGCGGTCCCCGGGCGCGAAGCGGGCGTCCAGGCGCCGCTGTACGGCCTGGCGCAAAAGCGTCCCGAGGGGTGTAGCGGTGAAGTGGTTGTCGTAGTCGGCGGCGAGGGATTCGAAGGCGGTCCCCCCACCCAATCCCTCACCCCTGTCCCCTCTCCCACCCCCTCCCGCCGGCCGGGAGAGGGGAACCCGGTTGGAGCGCTCTTGCTGTTCTCCCTCTTCTCCCGGCGGGCGGGGGGGAGGCTGGGAGAAGAGGGCCGGGGTGATGAGGGTCTTCACGCCTCCACCTCCCCCGCCAACGCCATCATCGCCTCGCGCGCCGCCAGAGCCTCGGCCCGCCGCGCCGCCGCAAGCTCCGCATCCACCTCGCGATGGGCAGCCACTTCGCCGCGCAGCCAGCGGTCCGCCTGCTTGTAGTAGGCCCGCGAGCGGCGACCGCGGATGGCGTAATCGCGGTCCGTCGCGTCCTCCCAGGATCTCGTCGCGATCACCCGATCGGCGGCGTCCTCGAAATAGCCGGTGTTCTTGATCGGGTAGGCCACGGTGGTGAAGAAGACGTCCGGATTCGCCTTCTTCACGTGCTCGACGGTGGCCTCCATGTCCTCCAGGGTCTCGCCTTCATAGCCCCACATGAGGAACATGCCCACCTGAATGCCGTGGCGCTGCGCGGCGCGGGTGGCCCACTGCACCTGCTCGGCGGTGACGCCGCGCTCCATGGCGTCGAGAATGCGCTGGCTGCCGCTTTCCGAGCCGATCCAGATGCGGTAGCAGCCCAGCTCCGCCAGCGTCTCCAGCACCTCGTCCCGCATCATGCGGTCGGCCCGGGAAATGGTTTCGAAAGGGAGGCGCAGACCGCGACGCTTCAGCTCGGCGGCGTAGTCGAAGAGCCAGCGGTGATTGATGGTGAAGACGTCGTCCGCATACCACACCTGGTCGGGCTGCCAGCGGTCGCGGATCTCGCCCAGCTCGCCCGCCACGTCGGCGACACTGCGGCGGCGGTGCGTAAAGCCGAAGACGGCGTGCGAGCACCAGCGGCACCTGTAGGGGCAGCCGCGGGCGGTGATCAGGTTGACGCTCCCCATGCCGTGGTGCGTGCGCCAGACGTCGACGTAGCGCTGCTGATCGATTTGCTCGCGGTCCGGCCACGGAAGCGAATCGAGCTCTGCGATCTGCGCTCGTTCCGGATTTTGGACAACGGTGCCCGCCTCGTCTCGAAAGACGGTGCCGGCAACGCCGTGGAGCCGGTGGGGGCCGTGCTTCGCGAGAGCCGGGAGGAGCTCGGCCATCGTCTCCTCCCCTTCCCCGTTGACCACCACGGATGCGCCGTGGGCCAGGTACTGCTCCGGATAGTTGGCCGACTCCGGGCCGCCCAACACGACCGTCCAGCCGTGGTCGCGGGCGAAGGCGGCGATCTCGAGCACCGGCCGCCGCGTCATCAGGTTGGTGTAGAGCCCGAGGACTCCGGAGCTCCCGGCGCCGGCGAGCCGGGCGTACAGATCCTCACGGTTGGCGAACGTGGTGTCGAACATCTCCACGTCGAAGCCCTGCCGGCGCAGGTAGGAGGAGAGATAGAGCAGCCCCAGCGTCGGGTAGGGCTTCATGATCTCCCGTTCCTTCTCGTCCTCGGACAGGAAGTAGCCGTGAGCGAGCAGGAGGTCCGGCATGGCCGTTTTTATTCCAAGCACTAGTTCCAGGGTTGCGATAGGTCCGGGGCCGGCAGCTCGGCGTAGGTCCGTTGCACGACGGTGGGCAGGGCACTTCGCGACACCGGCTCCAGGCGCTCCAGCTCGCGCCAGTCGTCGTTCAAGCAGGCCATCTCGAGCCCCAGGTCTTCTCCAGAGCGCAGCCGGAGGCGCAGATCGAGGTCGCGGTGCACGAGCAGCCGCAGCTTACGGTAGAAGGGCGTCTGGTAGGTTCCCTGAAACATCATGGCGAGGTCGTTGCTGTCCTGCCAATGAGTCTTTTCTCCCAGCTCGGCCTGCACCATGTCGAAGAAGCGGGTGCCCGGGAGAGGATAAGAGACGCTGACGCCGACGTCGTCCGGCAGGACCTCGCGCACCAGCTCGACGGTGGCGAGGATGTCC
This sequence comes from Thermoanaerobaculia bacterium, assembly GCA_049284515.1. GTDB lineage: Bacteria > Acidobacteriota > Thermoanaerobaculia > Multivoradales > UBA5704 > DATARR01. The sequence continues at coordinate 566 of JBAPYB010000437.1, read as the reverse complement.
TCGAAGGTCTCGCCGGGATAGCCGAACTGCAGGAACCAGCAGGCGCGGATGCCGGCCTGCTGCAGGCGCCGGGTGGCGTCGACGATCTGGCCGACGCGGGTGCCCTTGTCCATGGCGTCGAGGACCTTCTGGCTGCCGCTCTCGGCGCCAAGCCAGACCTCGACACAGCCGGCGCGGGCGAGGCCGTCGACGGCGACGGGCGTCATCAGGTCGGCGCGCGACTGGATGGTGAACGGAATCACCGCGTCGCGAGCCGCCACCTCGCGGGCCAGCTCGGCGACCCACTTCGGCTGCAGGCCGAAGATGTCGTCCGCGAACCAGAGGTGATCGGGGGTGAGGGTGCGCTTGACCAGGGCCATTTCCTCGGCCACGTTGGCCGGCGAGCGCATGGCGTAGCGCCGGCCCCAGATGGGCTTCGCGCACCAGTTGCAATGGAACGGGCAGCCGCGGGTGGTGACCAGGTTGAGGCTGAAGCGGCCGTGCGCCTGCCGCCAGGCGGCGCGGTAGCGCTCGGCGTCGAGCAGGTCCCAGGCCGGGAAGGGGAAGACGTCGGGGTGGCGCTCGGG
>JBAPYB010000436.1:0-2198 GCA_049284515.1 Thermoanaerobaculia bacterium | reverse complement strand
GCGGAGATCCTGGAGGCCCGCGACGGCGGCCCCTGGCGCCTTCTCACCGCCTATCTCGGCCGGACGCCGGGCGATCCGGAGGGCTTCGCCGCCCTGCTGGCGGGCGCCGGCCACCCCGAGGCGGAGCTTTCGCTCTCGAACGCGGACGAATTGCGGCTGTTGGTGTCGGGGCCGGGCGGGCCGGTGGAGCTGGCGACGGACCTGGAGGCCGGGCGGTTGGCCTTGCGGGCCGCGGTGGAGAACGATGCCCTGAGGGCGGTCTTCGCTCTCGCCACCCGCGATCTCGGTCGCCGAGAGGCACCTGCTACGATCCAGGCTGCGCCGCCGCCGGCTCCGTCCGGCGGTCTGGTAGGGGAGAGCCCGGCCCTCCAGGCAGCGCTGACGCGGATCGCCCGCCTCGCGCCAGGCGACCTGCCGGTGGTCATCCGCGGCGAGAGCGGCACCGGCAAGGAGCTCGCGGCGCGCCAGCTCCATCGCGCCAGCCGCCGCTCCGGCGGTCCGTTCCTCGCCGTCAATTGCGCGGCCCTTTCCGAAACCCTGATCCTTTCCGAGCTCTTCGGCCACGCCCGCGGCGCCTTCACGGGAGCGGACCGTGATCGCAAAGGAGTTTTCGAGACCGCTCATGGCGGCACGGTGCTCCTCGACGAGATCGGCGATCTCCCGCCGCGAGCTCAAGGATTGCTCCTGCGCGTCTTGCAGGAGGGGGAGATCGTGCGGGTGGGAGAGAGCGAGCCCCGGCGGGTGAACGTACGGGTGCTGGCAGCCACGCACCGGGACCTGGCGCGCATGGTCGAGGAAGGGACCTTTCGCAGCGATCTCTACTTTCGATTGCGCGGGGGATCGGTCGAGCTGCCGCCGCTTCGTGATCGGGGCGACGACGTCATCCGGCTCGCCGAGCACTTCCTGGGGCGGTTGCAAAAGGATCGCTCGAATCGATCAGAGGGCACGGCGTCGCTCTCGGGCGCCGTGCGCGCCGCCCTTCTCGCGCATCGCTGGCCGGGCAACGTGCGAGAGCTGCAGAACGTGATGTCGCTTGCCTTGACACTGGCGGGTGTTGGACCGATCGAACCCGAGCACCTGGAGCTTCCGGGTTCCGGAGGATCGCCTCGGGGTTCTTATCACCGCCAGCTCGACGACTTGCGGCGCCACCTGGTGGCCGAGGCGGTGGCGCGCCATCCCGACAATTTCAGCGAGGCTGCGCGCTGGCTCGGCGTCTCGCGCCAGACGCTTTCCTATCTCATGCGGCAGTTCGGGATCGACGGCACCGGCGCGCGTCAGGGAATGTAAAACGCTGCGGCGTCGCCTCCCAGGCTGGCGCGCAGCCGCCCGGCGATGCGCTCCAGCCCCTCACGATCGATCTCGTCGAAAGCGGCCGGTTGATGCGAGTCGAGATCGAGCACGGCCACGAGCACCCCCCGCGGATCGTAGATCGGAATCACGATCTCCGAGCGGGCCGCCGCGTCGCAAGCGATATGACCGGGAAACGCGTCGACGTCGGCGACGAGCTGCGTTTTGCGCTGCCGCGCAGCGGCGCCGCAGACGCCGCGGTCGAAGGAAATTTCGAGACAGCCGAGCGGCCCCTGGTAGGGGCCGATCCGCAAGAGCCTGGGCGCCACCACGCGATAGAAACCGGTCCAGCTCGCGTAAGGCAGCTTCCGGTGGAGCACCGCCGCACAGCTTGCCATGGCGGTGATCGGGTCGTCCACGCCGGCGAGCACGGCTTCGAGCTCCCGGTAGGCTTCGCGGTAGATCTCGGTCTTTGCATCGCCGTTCATGGGCCGGAATTCTACGGCAGAACGGGGCGCGGCGGAACGGTCGCAGAGCCTCTGAGCAGGAATTTTTCACAGAACTATTGACAGATAGGGTCTGGTTTTTTGATAATGAGTCCGGTTTTTCGATCCGAACCGCGTCATCCAATCGATTCCAATAGACCCGAGGAGGCAAAAGGAACGCCATGGCAGAAACCGAAACCCGCCGGTCCGATACGGCTGAAGACAAGCTCTACACACTCTCCGAGATTTCGCAGAAGAGCGGAATTTCGATGCCGACCCTGCAACGCTACAAGAAGCTTTACCAGGCCCGCATCCCCTCGGTGGGCAAAGGGCGCAAGCAGCGTTATCCCGAGAGCGCGCTGCCGGTTTTCGATGAAATCAAGAACGAGAACGTAGGGCGCCGCGGCCGCCCGCGCAAGGATGCGT
>JBAPYB010000435.1:0-1546 GCA_049284515.1 Thermoanaerobaculia bacterium | reverse complement strand
GGGTTCTACGTCCCGGTCATGGAATGGCTGCAGCCGCAGGGGGCCGGAGCGCCCCTGGGGGACCAGTCGCGGCGCCTCGCGCTGCGGGTGCTGGAGGAGCTGGGAGTTGAGGCTCGTTGAAGGCGATGAAGGCGGTTCTCGCTGCGGAGCTGATCCCCGTCCCGGCGGGCCGGGAGCGCCTCGTGCGCTGGGTGAAGATCCTCTCCGCCTACTTCACCACCCAGACGCTCACCCAGCTCCTGGGGGTGGCCTCCGGCCTGCTGTTCGTCAACTTCATGCCGGTGCGCGAGTTCGCTCTCTACACCCTGGCTTTCTCGGTGATCACCTTCTTCAACTTCATCTCCGACCTGGGGAGCACCACCTCTCTCCTCCACTTCTTCCACCGCGCGGCCCGCGAGGGGGAGGAGTTCCAGCCCTACTACGCCGCCGTGCTGTCGCTGCGCCGCGGAGCGTTCCTGCTGGGGGCGGCTGGAGTGACGGCGGCCTTCCCCGTGATCGCGGCGAGGAAGGGGTTCGGCGGCTGGGACGTGACGCTCGTCACCGTGAGCATCCTGCTCTGCGTCTGGTTCCAGATCCGCGTCTCCCTGCGCGTCCTGGCCCTGCGGCTGCGCTCCGAGCTCGGCCGCTCCTACCGGGCGGAGATGTCGGGCGCCGGCCTGCGCCTGGGGTTCGCCGGGCTGATGGTGCTGACCTCCCGTCTCCAGGCCTGGCTGGGCGTGGCGGTCACGGCCGTCGGCTCCGGGCTGACGGCGTTGCTGGCGCGGCCCGCGGCGGCGAGCGATGCGGCGCCGGCGCCCGCCGGGGCCCTTGGGCCCTATCGCCGGAAGATCCTCCGCTACCTGCTGCCGACGCTCCCCGCGGCCCTGTACTTCTCCGTCCAGGGCCCCCTGATCGTCTGGCTCTCGGCCTCCTTCGGCTCGACCCGCAACATCGCCGAAGTCGGCGCCCTGGGACGGCTCGGCCTGGTGGTGGGGCTGTTTTCGAGCCTCACCGGCACGGTGTTCCTGCCGCGGCTGGCCCACGTGGTGGACGACCGCCTCTATCGCCGCCGCTTTCTCCAGTTCGGCAGCCTGCTCGCCGCCGCCGCCGCCAGCCTCACCCTGGTGGCGGCCGTCGCGCCCGCGCTCTTCCTCTTCCTGCTGGGGCCGAAGTACCGGGGCCTCGATTCGGAGCTCCTGCTGCTGGTGGCCGGCGCGGGGATGAACCTGCTGGACGGCTACACCGTCAGCGTCAACCTGGCGCGGTCGTGGACGCGCTGGCAGGGAGCGGCCCTCGCCGTCCAGGTGGCGGCGCAGGCCGTGCTGGTGGCCCTGCTGCCGCTGTCGAGCACCTTCAACGTGCTGCGCTTCAACCTGCTCAGCGCCTGCATCGCCCTGGGGCTCCAGCTCCTGACGGTCTCCGCCGGCTTCGCGCGCCCGCGGTGGGTCTACTGGTCTTGACCTCCTCCCTTCCCCGGGTCGCCGTCGTCTACCCGATGCCCTTCGGCGCCGAGGGCGTCTTCGGCGGCGGCGAGCGCTACGCCCTGGAGCTGGCGCGGGCCCTCGCC
>JBAPYB010000434.1:0-5845 GCA_049284515.1 Thermoanaerobaculia bacterium | reverse complement strand
GCTCTTCCCGGGCTGCGGCCGTGACGGGGCGGGCTGCCGGCGGGCCGAGGTCGAAGACGTCCTCTCCCGCCGTGCGGGACGCCGCCGGTTGAGGGGACGGCGGCGGCGGCAGGGGACGCGGCATTTCGGCGTGACTCGGTTGGTCCATCGCGCGGAGCCTCCGGCGCAGCTCTTCGATTTCAGGATCGCTGTCGTTCAGCAGCGTATAGAGGTCGAGGCGCTCACGGGCCCGCTCCGTTTCGGCGGTCTCGATGTACGCTCTCACCAGCAGCTTGTTGGCAACCATCTGGGTGGCATCCTGCTTGACCACCCGCTCCAGCACCGCCCGCGACGCCTCCGGCTCGCCCAGCTCCAGCAGGCAGCGCCCCTTGGCGACCAGCGCCGAGAGGTAGCCGGGGTGCTCCTTCAAGCCCCTCTCCAGCACCTCCAGCGCCTCCCGCACTCGGCCTTGATGGCGATACTCCTCCGCGAGCTGGAGAAAGATGCGGGAAGAAGGATCGGATTCCCAGCGTGCGCGAAGCTGGGTGAGACGGTCGGGAAACGCGCCGTCACTCATCAGGAGACACCTTGGGCGGAGGGTCGGCGAGGGTGGACGAAGAGCACGGTGTCAAGAGCGACGCCAAAGTGGCCGCATTATAGCAACATGCGGCCCAAGACGGGAAAGGGCGAGCGCTCCGGAAGGATTGGCGCTCGCCCTGAAGGACCTGCCTGGCGAGACGGCTCAGGGCGAGCTGCTGCCACCCGCCGTCAAGGGAATCGTGAAGGTCGCCACCGAAGTGCTCGACTGGCCCGCCGAGTCGCTCACGGTGAGCTGGACCGTGAACTGCTGGTTCCCCGTATAGGTATGGGTCGGATTCTGATCGCTGGAGCTCGTCCCGTCACCGAAGTCCCATGAGTAGGTCAAGGTGCCGCTGCCGCCGGACGACTGGTTCGTGAACTGAACCTCATGGTTGTCCGCCAAGGGGGTGTAGGAGAAGTGGGCGACCGGCCGGCCGGTCACCACCTGGATCGTCGCCATGCCGCTGACCAGGCTGCCATCGCTGGCGGCGCTCTGGGCGGTGACGTGGATCATGGTCGTGTTGTTGAGCAGGTCCGAGGCCTTGACGCGGAGGGTGTCGTGGGCCTGCCCGTTGGCGTTGGTCGTGATGATGGCGCCGCGGGAGTCGAGCGTCCCCAGGTCGGTGCTGAAGTTCACCCCTTGACCGGCCAGCGGCTGGCCGTTGGCGTCGCGGACGAGCGCCAGCAACTGCACGTTGCCGCCGGTCGCCGGAATGACGGTGGGGGTCGGCTGCACGGTGATCGTCTTGGCCGACACTCCAACCTGGATGGTGACCGACGCCGTCAACGAGCCGGAGGTCGATCCCGTGCCGCCATCCGAGGTGGTGGTGCCGCCGCTGCCGCTACCCGTGCCGGTCGCCGCCGTGATGGTGGCCGTTCCGGGAGTGCCATTCGATTGATAGATGGCCGTCGCCGTGCCGCTGTGGTCCGTCATCACGATCGACGGGATCGAGCCGTTGGTGGCGCTCAGGCGGATCTCGGTGCCGGGGTTCAAGGGCTGGCCGTCCGGCTTGCGGCCGATCACGGTGATCGTCGAGGTGCCGTTCAGGGCGATCCTCGTGGGGTTGGCGGAAATGACCAGGATGGAGCCGTTCGGCGCCACGGGCGTCGCCTTGTCACAGCCCGCGACGGAAATGATCGAGATCACGCAGAAGACGGCGAGGATGGACAGCAGGAGCGGGGCGGCGGCGCGGCGCATCATAGTACTGAGTATACGAACGGGGGCGGCCATCCGTCTAGACGCCGCCCCCGGGAATGAGGTCAGGTGGAGGAAGGGGTCTACGGCACGGTCACCTGCTGGGTCACCGTGCTGGAGCCCGCCGCGTTGCTGACCGTCAGCTTGACGTTGAACGTGCCGGCGGCCGGGAAAGTCTGAATCGGGTTCTGCGCGCTGCTGGTGGCCGGGCCCGGGGTGCCGAAGAAGGTCCAGGACCACGAGGTCGGCGAACCGGTCGAGGTGTCGATGAACTGCATGGTGTGGGGCGGCGCTGCCAGCGCCTGAGAGGTGAAGCTCGCAGTCGGCGGCGTGGGCGGCGGCTGCGTCACCTGGCAGCTAGGATCCGGCGGGTTCAGCAGGAACCCGTTGCGCAGCGTCGCGATGCAGGTCGTGTCGAGGTTCTGGACGTTGATGTTGATCGCCGTCGGAATCTTCTGCGTGCCGCTGACGCTACCCACGGTGCAGGGCTGGGTGGTGAAGGCGAAGCCCGAGGGCGGATTGGGCACGGTCGCGGTGATGGTCGAATCGCTCACCACGTGGACGTTGGTCGCCGTGCTGCCGCTGGCCGCGTCGCCGAAGGTCACCTGCACGTTGTTCGGCAGGGTCGAGAAGCCGCTGCCGTTGATGGTGATCGAGGATCCTGTGCCGCCGCTGCTCGGGTTGACGCTGCTGATCTGGGGTATCGGCACGATGAAGTTGAAGCCAATGGGGGCGGTGGCACTGTCGCCGTTGTCGATGTTGGTGACGCTGACGGCGGTGGAGGAGATGATTCCGTTCTTCGGGCAGGTGCCCGTCAACGGCGCGGCGCTGGTGAGGATCACGATCTCGGTGCCGGTGACCGAGACCGGCTGCTGCGCCACACCGATGCTGGCGAACGTGAACGAGACCGCCACCGGGTCGTTGAAGCCGGAACCCTGGATCGAGGCCCTGGTGCCACCCAAGTAGGAGCCGGACCCCTGCGTCATGGCGGTGATCTGTACCTGAGAGCCGTATTTGAAGGCCTGGGTCGCGACGGTGCTGAAGCCGGTGTTGAGGTTCTTGACCAGCAGGTTCACGACCGTGTTCCTGAGGTTCTGGCCGAAGCCGTTGGCCGCCGGCGTGACGACGACGATCTTGTTGGTGGTCACCGATTGCACCGTGGCCTCCACGCCGTTGAAGCTGCTGGAGCTGTTGCCCAGACCGAAGAGCACCTGGACCGGCGCCTGGAAGCCGTCGCCCACGATGGAGACGACGGTGCCGCCGTCATTGGTGCCGAGGGTGGGCGAGACGGAGAAGACCTGCGGCTGCTGCGTGCCGCCGCCGAGAGCGTAGGTAAAGCCCTGCGCTATGGAGTCGACGAGCTGGTTCGGCTTGTTGACGTTGATGGTGACGGCGACCGTGACCGGGGCCGTCTGGCCGACGCCGACGGTGACGCCCGCCGCCGCCGCCGACGGAGTGAGGACCGTGATGGCGCTGCCGGTGGTCGACTTCACGGTGGCGGTGGCGCCGTTGAAGGTCACCCGCACCGGTGCCACGAAACCGCCGCCGAGAATCTGCACCGTCTCGCCGCCGTTCGGGTTGCCGACGCTCGGGTTGACCGAGGAGACGAAGAAGGTGGCAGGCTGACCGATGCGGACGTTGGCAGCCCCGGTGAAGCCGGAGAACGTGGCGGTGACGGCGGCCGTGCCCGTGTCCGCGGTGGCGAAGAGGGTGGCCGAGGCGCGGCCGTTCACGAGTTGCAGGTCGACGGCGTTGGTGCCCGTTATGCTACCGAAGACGCCGAGCGTGGTCGTGAGATGGACAGTCGAGCCGTCCGCCGGCACTTGGCCGTCGGAGCGCACCACGTTCACCACGATGTTGCTCGAGCCCGAGCTGCCTGCCGTGATCTCCGAAGGGCTCGCCGTGACGGAGACGGTGAAGCTCACGGTGGGCGGCGGCGGCTTGGGCGTCTGCGGGGTGCCGCTGCCCCCTTTCGGCTCCGTGGGCGAGGACGTGCAGCCCAGAGCCACCAGGAGGGCCAGGGCGCAGAGCGGTCGAAGGGCGTTCCTCAAGGCTTCCATACTGATACTCCTGCCGGGCTCATCGCCGGACCTCAATCGTGAAGGTGGCCGGCGCGGAGGCGATTTCGTCGCCGGAGAGCGTGCGGCCAAAGAAAGTCATCGAGACGTCCAGGACGACCACCGCGGTCCCCGTTTCGCGATCCACGCCGAAGTTGACGAGGTCCAGCAGCGGCTCGCTCAGGATCTGGTCGCTGAACAGGATCGGCAGGTTGATGATGTCGTCCGTGCCATTGATCGGCACCTGGCCGAAGATCGCCTGCACGGCCGGCGGCGGCACCCGGGTGCCGGTATCGCGGCGCCGGTAGGTGACCTGATAGTTGCGCAGCTCGATCGTCTGCAGGTCTCCGGTCGTGCCGTTGGGATCCTTCGCAATGTTGCGCAGGGTCACGCGGTCGATCTGGAAAGACGTGGAAGAGCTCAGCGAGACGCTTACGGGAAGACCGTCGAACGAGGACACCGACAAGATCACGGTGCCCTGGCTGCGGTCGGTCCGCGCCCGGCATCCGGCGACGGCGAGGGGCACGGTCAGCGCGATCAGGGTCCAGAGGACGATGCGATGGTTCTTCATGGGAAGGTGCTCCCGATAGTTTCTCAGATTTTGATGATCCGTGCGGTGACGAAAATCAGGAGCTCGTCGTTGACGTCGCTCCGCGACTTGTTCTTGAACAGGTAACCGATGATCGGGAGGTTGGCCAGGCCGGGCACCCGGCTCTCGCCGGTGTTGCTGGTGATCTTGTAGATACCGCCGATGACGGCGGTGCCGCCGTCGCGGACCACCAGGCTGGTGCGGGCGTCCTTGGTGGCGATCGGCGCATTGGTGGCGCCGGGGATCAGGAACGCCGTCTGCGGCTCGCGCTTCGAGATGTTGATGACCAGCAGGATGGTGCCTTCGGCGGTCACCTGGGGCAGGACGTCGAGCCGCAAGGTGGCGTTGACGAACTGCACGGTGACCGTGTTGTTGAGCACCGTCTGCACCGGAATCTGCAGACCGCTCTGAATCGAGGCGATCTGGTTGTTGAGCGTCGCCACCTTGGGCGCCGACAGAATGGTGATCAGACCCTCGCTCTCCGCCGCCTGCAGGGCGACGTCGAGGTTGAAGGTGTTGAGGACGTTGCCCAACTTGAGGTTGAGGACGCCGTTGTTGCCGGCGCCGGCGAGGTTGACGCTGCCGTTGGCGGTGCCGTTGCTGGGGAAGACGAGCCCGGAGGTATTGCCGTGGGCGGCGTCGGCAATCGCCTGGAAGCCCCAGTTGATGCCCAGGTCGCGGGTGAAGTTCTTCGTCGTCTCGATGATGCGGGCCTCGATCATCACCTGCGGCTCCGGCGCGTCGAGCAGGTCGATCACCGAGAGCACGGCGTCCATGTTCGACGGCAGCTCCTTGATGATCAGGGCGTTCGTGCGCCCGTCCACGACCACGCTGCCGCGCTGCGAGAGCAGGCCGGCCTGGCCCGTCTTGAGCAGCGTCGCCACCTCGGCGGCCGTGGCATAGCTCAGGCGCTGGTAGACCGTGCGCAGCGGAATGGCCAGGGCCTTGGCCGCCGCGAGCTGCTGCCGCTCGTTCGCCTCGTTCTTGAGGACGCTGGTGGGAGCGATGCGCATCACGTTGCCGTCGAGCTCGTAGTCCAGGTTGTTGATCTTCAGGATCTGCTCCAGGGCCTGGTCCCATGGGACGTTCTCCAGCTCCGCCGTGACCGTGCCGGTGACGCCCGGCTGGACGATGACGTTCAGCCCGCTGATCTGGGCGAAAGTGCGCAGCACGTCGGTGACGTCGGCATTGGTCACCTTGAGGTCGATCGGCTCGCCGACGTAGGTGCGCTCCTTTTCATTCGGGCCCTTCGGCTTGAGGACCGACGTGGAGCCCGGCGTCTGCTTGGCGCCGGCGACCTCGACCGGTCCGGAGCCGACGCGGGGTCCGGCGGGCACCGAGCCGGCATTGCCGGACCGCGGCTGCAACACGACCTTGCCCGGAGTGGACGACGACTGGATGACCGCGGCTGCGGCGGGCGGCGGGCTGTCCGGCGAACGCTTGGAG
>JBAPYB010000433.1:0-19754 GCA_049284515.1 Thermoanaerobaculia bacterium | reverse complement strand
GGCCCTCGCCGTGCTGATCGCCGCCCTCCTGCTGATCGCCCAGCCGCCGGGCTTCGACCGCGTGTTCGTCCGGCTGCCGGTGGTCGGCGCCACCTTCGTCCACCAGTGCCGCCGCATCCTGCTCCTCGTCTCCTTCTGCCTCGCCGGCCTCGCCGCCTGCGAGGTCGACCGCCGGACGCGGGGAGAGGGCTCCCGCTGGCCGGTCTTCGCGGTGGCGGCGGGACTCGCGGGCCTCGTGACCTGGGGCTACCGGGCGCACCCCAATCCCCGGGACCCGTCTCTGCTCGCCGGTTTCCGCAGCCAGATGCTCGCCGCCCACCTGGTGGCGCTCGCCCTTGCCACCGTCCTGCTCGCGATATCGCCGAAAGGGCCGAAAGGGCCGAAAGGGCCGAAGGGGCCGGCAGGGCGTTGGGGGCGCGCCGTCCCATGGCTCTATTGCGGCCTCGTCGCCGGCGAGCTGCTGGTGGTGCACCTGCCAGCCGTGCCCCCGGCGCCGCGGCGCCTGGCGTATCCGGTGATGCCGCCTCTGCACTTTCTGCAGGAGCACCTTGGAGATTCGCGCATGCTGGGCCTGGGGGAGTGGGTCCTGCCGCCCAATTTCTCCCTGATGTACGGGCTGCGCGACGTCCGCATCGACAACCCCTCCGTGCCCTTCGGCTACTCGCAACTGACCTGGCCTTTGCGGCGCGAAGACCCGGCGCATCGCCTCGCCCGCCCCCGTCACGCCATGTACGACCTGCTGGGCGTTCGCTACGTGATGACGGAGCCGAACGCCGGCCTGCCAATGAAGCGGGTGTTCGCGGACCCGTCGGGTTGGATTTACGAACGCCCCAGGCCCCTGCCGCGGCTCTTTCTGCCCGAGCGGGCCGTGGCGTATCAGGGCGGCGCTTGGTGGGACTGGCTGGAGGCGAACCACGACTTCGCCCTGCGCTCGCTGGTGCAGTCCATTCCCGGCGACGCCGAAGACTGGCGGGCGGGCCAGCCGGAGGCCTCGAGCCTCGATCTCGCGGTCCCGGAGCCGGAGCACGTGCAGGCCCGCGTGCATCTCGCCGAGCCCCGGCTCCTCGCCTCCAGCGTCTACCAGGACCGCAACTGGAACGTCCTCGTGGCAGGAAAGTGGCGGCGCCACGTGCTCGTCGACGGTCCCTTGGTCGGCGTCTGGCTGCCGGCGGGCGAGCGGCAGGTGGACCTGCTGTACCGGCCGGATTCCTTCGTGGCGGGCCTGGTGCTGGCGGCGCTGTCCCTGGCGGCGGCGGCGGCCTGGTGGGTGCCGAGGCCGCGAACCCGATGTATCCTGCTCTCCGTATGATCGCAGCCGCCCCTCCCGAAGTGCTCAGCGAGACGGAACGTTCTTTGCAGACGTTTGGCCGGGTGGTGTTGTGCCAGATCGTTCGCGCCGAGGGCTCGACGCCCGGCAAGGTGGGTTGGAAGCTCCTGGCCCGGCCGGATGCCACGTTCGTGGGGAATCTCGGGGGCGGCGCCTTCGAGGCGATGGTGAAGGCCGACGCGCTGGAGAAGATCCGTTCGGGCGCCGGGGTCGACTCCTCCGAGATCAAGCGTTACTACCTCACGGAGGAGGCGACCCGGGGCGAGGCCACAGGGATGGTCTGCGGCGGCATGGCCGAGGTGTTCCTGGAGGTGATGGTCGCGGCGCCGGTGCTGGCGGTCTGCGGCGGCGGCCCGGTGGGGCAGGCGGTGGCGCGGGCGGCTGCGACGTCCGGCTTCGAGATCCTGGTGGCGGACGACCGGCCGGAGTTCCGCAATCCGGACCTGTTTCCCGCCGGCACCCGGCTGATCGAGGTGAATCGGGACTACGAGCAGGATTTCCTCGCCCCCTTCCGCCACCGCGACCTCTATGTGGCTGTCGTCTCCCGCTGCTGGGAGACGGACACGGCCGCCCTGGCTGCGGTGCTGCGACAATTGGGGCAGGCTCCCGAGACGCCGCTGCGCTACCTGGGGCTGCTGGGCAGCCGGCGTAAGGTCGCCCGGGTGCGCGACGAGCTCGCGGCACGGAATCTGGATCTGAAGGCCCTGGGTGATGTTGAGCTTCACGCGCCGATCGGGTTGCCCATCGGCGGCGACAGTCCCGGCGAAATCGCCATCTCCATTCTGGCGGAGGTCATTGGAAAGCGGTATGAGAAGTCTGCAGTCAAGTCGTAAACGGCGTCTCTGGATCTTCACGGCCCTGCTGCTCGGTGCTGCTCTGGCGGCACCGGTTTTCGCGATCGCCGCGACCCCTACCCCCCCGGGCCCGGCCTGGAGCTCGCTCCCCCTGTGGGGCGGCGACGTCTGGAGCCTCGCCATCCATCCTCAGGACCCGGACGTGGTCTTCGCCGGCACTTCGGCGGGGCAGGTCTACCTCTCGCGCGACGGCGGGCGCACCTGGGTCGACGCCGGCCCGACCCTGCCGTTTCCCGGCTGGGTGGTGTCGAGCCTGCGTTTCGACCCCAACTCCGAGCCCAACGATTCCGGCCGGCCGCCGCGGTTGTGGGCGGCCCTGCGCGGCATTTGGGGCGGCGGCCACGTGGCCTCGTCGGACGACTATGGGCGCACCTGGGTCTCCCGCGCCCTCGACGGCCTCCCCAACGAGCCCATCTACGCCCTGGCCCTGGTGCCCGGCCATGCCGGGAGAGTCTTCGCCGGCACCGTCTCCGGCGTTTACGGCACCGAGGACACCGGCAAGACGTGGCACTACCTGACGCCCGGCCTCCCCGAGGTGCAGAAGGTCACCAGTCTGCTGGTCGACCCCGATCAGCCGGATACCGTCATCGCCGGCACCTGGCGCCGCGCCTACCGCAGCGACGACGCCGGCAAGACCTGGGCGGGAGTCTTCGAGGGCATGGTCCTGGACTCCGAGATTTTCAGCCTGACGCCCGTCCCCAGCAAGCCGGGCGAGATCTGGGCCAGCACCTGCGGCTGGGTCTACGTCACCCACGACCGCGGCGGCAAGTGGGAGCGCTTCAAGGACGGCTTCGAAGAGCGGCGCACGACGGCGTTCGCGGCCTTGCCCAACGGCCGCCTCCTCGCCGGCACGGTGGCCGGCCTGCACGTTTCCGACGACGGCGGCAAGACGTGGCGGCGGATCGGCGACCCCGGCATCTCCATCCTGACCATCGCGTACCATCCGGCAAAGCCGCAGCGCATCGTCGTCGCCACCGAGGGCGCGGGCGTCTGGACCTCCGACGACGGCGGCACCACGTTGCGCCCGGGCAGCGGCGGCATGATCAACACCCGGGTCGGCGCCTTTGCCGTGGCCGGCAAGGAGCTGATGGTGGCCGTCAACCACGCCGGGCCGTTCTCCGGCGTGTATTCGTCGCACGACGCCGGCAAGAGCTTCGGTGACTTCGCCTCCCTGCCGACGGTGCGCGACCTGGCCGTCTACAAGGGCAGGGTCTTCGCCGCCACGGAAAACGGGCTGTTCGAGCGCCGCGGCAAGGGCTGGCACTGGGTGCGCGACCTCGGGGTCGGCCTGGTCGAGGAGTTCATCACCGAGGGGCCGCGCCTCCTCGCCCGCACCCCGGACGCGATCTTCGAGTTCAACGGCAAGCTGTTCGTCCGCCGGTCGTTCCAGCACGGCGCGCCGCGCTCGGCGGCCTACTACGGCAACGCCCTCTGGGTGACGGACTCCCAGGGGCTCTACCGGCTGACGGCGGACTCCAGCAGCCCTGTTCCCGCCCCCTTTCCCGGCGGCCGGCTGCAGCCCCTGGAGGGGCAGCTCCTCCTCTGGGGCACCGGCGGCACCTTCACCCGGACGGGCGCCGACGGCGACTGGACCGAGCTGACGACCGACAGCTCCCGGCTCCTCGCGACCGGCGACGCGCGGTTCCCCGCCGTGATGATCAGCGGCGACGCCGTCCGCCTCTTCGACCGCGAGGTGCGCAAGTTCCAGCCGCTCGCCATCCCGGTCCCCGCCCGCGACATCGCGGCGGCGCGAGTGATCGACGGCCGGCTGCTGCTGGGAACCCTGGGCTACGGCGTGCTGGCGCGGGACCTGCCCGGCCCGGCGTCGCCGGAGGAGCAGACGACGCGGTAGGCAGGCGAGAGCCGCGAGGCGGAGACGGTCCGGACAGAGGAACATTGAACGGGTAAAAACCGAACAGGGACATCAGGGACATCAGGGACAACAGGGACGCCAAGGACAAGAAAATTCTGTATCGGCGTCCTTCTTTCCGCCCTTGTTGTCTCTGCTGTCCTTGCTGTCCTTCGTGCGTGTGCTGCTGGGTTCCTGCCGCGCAGGCTCCTAAGGCTTGTCACAAAATATTGTGCCAAGTCTTGCCCAGCCCCCAAGGGTCGGACAGCATAGAGCCTGGCGGCGTAAGCCCCAGGACAAGCCGATTCACAAAACCTGTTAAACAGCCCTGAAAGGGCGACAGCAGCGCTCTGGCGACCGGTCGCTTTCGCCCCTTCGGGCCAGAGACTGCGGAGGCCATAGTAGGATTCGCCCCATGACCGTCCTTGAAACGGATCGACTCCTCCTCCGGCGCTTCACCGCCAGTCCCAGCGAATCCGAGTTCGCGCTCCGGCTCCTGAATGAGCCCTCCTACCTGCAATACATTGGGGACAAGGGTGTAAGGACGCTCGAACAAGCGGCCACCTATCTCCTCGAGGGGCCGATCAAGAGCTACCAGCTCCATGGTCACGGGCTGTATCTGGTCGTGCTCAAGAATTCGCTTCAGCCGGTGGGCACCTGCGGCCTGCTCAGGCGCGATCAGTTCCCGGACGCCGACCTGGGCTATGCCTTCCTGCCCGAGTTCTGGTCCCAAGGCTTTGCCTACGAGTCGGCTTCTGCAGTTCTGGATTACGGCAAGCGCACGCTGAAGCTCCCCAAGATCATCGCCCTGGTGTCCCCGGCCAACTCGCCGTCCATCAAGCTGCTCGAGAAGCTCGGGTTCACGTATTCGGAACAAGTCAAGATGGAGCCCAGCGGCTCCGACGCCGCGGTGTACGAGTTGGTTTCATAGATCTTCCTCGGTGGCTTCCGACCGCTCGCCGGCCGGTATGGGGTCGCGCATGCCCGTGAACGTGTAGTTGCTGTGCAGCTCGACCATGGTGAGGCCGGGTGCCAGGGGTTCGGCGGGGTAGACCTGATCGCTATGGGGAGGTGGATCGTCCGAAGTAGGCCGAGCAGGTCCTTTGCCTACCGCCGAGCGCCGAGCATGTCGCGGGTGATTCGGACGGTCGCGACGCTCACCGCCGTGACGCGCGCCAAGAGGTCGATGACCTTCTCCTTGTAGTCGGCGAAGCGGTAGGTGTCGAAGCGGGCGCGGATGGTGGGGTCCTTGGGCTTCTTCTCTTTGTGCTGGTCGAGGATCCACTCGAGCGCTGAGCGGTTGCCGAGCCTGTAGTCCCAGGCCTCGGGAGGGATTCCAGCGAGAGTGGTCTCGCTGTCGAGCCGGATACGGCCGAATTCCTTGTCTGGCTTGAGCATCGGTTGGGGCGCTAAGCCGGCCTCTCGTGCCGCTTTGTCCTGAACGTCGGTGCGCAGGAGCGGCCAGGGCTCGACGGTCTCATAGCCGATGTGCAAGTCCATAAGAGTCTTGCCCCAATTGGCCCACTGCCAAAAGTCGGGATAGAAGGGGATGCGTGGGAATTCACGCTTGAGGTTCTGGGCGTATTTGTCACGATACACGGGGTCGTGCAGTACGCCGTAGACATAGTGGAAAATGGCCTCTTTGGTTATCGGCAGCTTTTTCTTGCCGCGGTCGAGCAGATAGCGATTCTTGAACTGATCCAGAGCCCAGTCGGTAATGTTGTTGCCAGATGCATCGCCAGCGGAGCGACGGTTCGGAAAACATACTGCCCCGGAAGCTGCGCCAACGAAATGCAAGTCCGGGGTTGTATTCACGACGCAAACCATCCAGGGCTTCATTGCTGTAGGGTCCGTTACGACTATCATTTGGTTGGGGATTCCGCTCGCGCCCATATCCAGAAGCGATCCTGGCCGGTCAATGAAAAGCTCTGACCGATATAAGTAAGCAGAGACGTATGGACGATATGCAGCAGGAGCGATGCGAGAAGCATCAAAGCGCTCACGCCCGCTCGCGTGCAGGCGCCTTTTCAAGGTCTCAGACCATTTGATGCCCAGGTCGAATTGATTGCCCGAAGCTTGGCTGGAGTCGTAGGCACTGACTAGATACTTGGCCTTTTTCCCCAGAGAAGACCTGCTGAAATCGTATAGCCACTCGTCTCGGTTAGTGGAGACGCCTAACGAGAACAGCTTAAAGATTGCCTTCTCCTGCGTGGCTTTCTTTGTAACCTTCGCTTCCTTGGTGGCGATCGGCAAAAGTGTATCGAAGTCATTGCTCGTCTGATTGATCCAGTTGTGCTTCGTGTCTGGTCGCAGCTCCTCGAACGGCAGCGCGCCAATCGTCGCGCCACCGAGAAACGCGAGCTTCTCCTCGGCGGTCTCGAGTTCCGGCCGGCGGGTGTAAAAGATGCGGCAGCCTTGCCGCTTCGCGCGCTTCACGAGAAAGCTGATCGCCACCCCGGTCTGAATACCAAACACGTTGTTCTTCGTGCCCGAGAGCTTCGGGTTGGCGCGTACGTCCCCGCCGAGATCCACTACCCTGATCTCGCTGAACTCCTCCGCCACCACCTTGCGGAAGCCGTCAAACGTGCGGCTGTCGATGAAACTGCGGTTAGTGATTAGCGCCAACACGCCGTTCGGGGCCAAGCGGTCGCTTGCCCAGCGGAAGAAACGCGCGTACATGTCATAGAGTTTGGTCTTCTGCGCCGTACTCTCGACGATGTAAGTGGCCTTGATGCGCGCGTCGATCTCCGGATACTCGCGGTTCTTGTTGTTCTCGTTCTCGTTGAGCTGATTTGCGTTGTACGGCGGGTTGCCGAGAATTACGCTGATCGTGCGGCTGTTCTGACGCCGGATGCGCGCCACGTTTTCCTCGGTGACGCTTCCAAATAGACCCATCTGTGTACCAGGCGTGGCGGTGTGCTCTCCCACATTGTCGAGAGTGTCGATGAAACAGAGGTTCGGGAATTCCTCATACACGCCGCTAATTGCCGCGTAAGTCGCCTCGATATTCAAGTTCGCCACGTAGTACGGCAGGATCGCCACCTCGTTGGCGTGGAGCTCCTCGCGGTATTTGTATTTGAGCTTCGTCGGTTGGCCGCGGAAGTGTTCCAGCAGCTCGCAGACGAAGGTACCGGTACCGGCGGCTGGGTCGAGGATTTCGACGTCCTTGTCGATCAGATTGCGACCGAAGTGTTTATCGCACAGCCAGTCCGCGCTCTCGATCATGAAGCGCACGATCTCGTTCGGTGTGTAGACCACGCCGAGTCGGTCCGCCGCTTTGGGGTTGTAGACCTTGTAGAAGCCCTCGTAGATGACCTTGAGGAAGCTCTGCTTCTCGTGGTGGGTCGCAATCTGCGTGGCAGCGGAGCGAATGGCCGCGTAGTAGGGCTCGAGACCTTTGAGCGTCTGGAACTTGGTGTTGCCGGTGAAGAAGGTTGCCTCGAGCTTGTAAAGCTCGCGCGCCACGTTGTTATCCTGGTGGAAAGGAGTGCCAGGAAACACCGCGACGAAGATCTCCTCGGTCAGGATGTGCTGGATCAACATCTCGCGAACGTCGGCCGCGGTCAGGCTGGGGTTGATGGTGTCCTTTGCGTGGTCGAGGAAAATCTGGGCCGCTCGGCGAAACGCTGCGTTCTTGCCGTGGGCCGCCTCAATCATGTCGCGCAGAGCTTCGAGCACGGCGGGGAGATCCGCCTTGAACTGCTCCACCGCCTTCCGGAACTGCACCACCTCGGGCCGCGTATAGTCAAAGAATAGGCGGAGGAGTTTTTCGAGCCTCTCCACGTCGTCCACAGCGCAGCGCATCACCTCGGTCTTGGCCTGCATCAGGACCGCCTGCTTTGAGTCTTCAAAGATGATGTTGTCCTGCGGATAGCCGCGCCGGAGCTTGGTGGCGATCTCGCTGTCGAGGTCGTCCTTTTCGTCCTTCGCTTCCCAGTAACCGAAGGGCACGCGCAACTCGTGCAGCAGGGCACCGTCGACGTAGCGCCTCTCCTTTGCGGGTGTAACGAATCCGTACTCAGGGACGAAGGTCAGGTCGTGCTCTCGCCCCCAGCTCTTGAGGAGGTCCTTGAAGGCTTCGCGCACCACAGACTCGCGGTGCGTCCCCCCTACTTTGCGCAGGTCGTGGAGCTGGTTGAGGTACTGCTGGATCAAGAGCTGACTCAAGCGATTGCGCCTCCCGGGAATTCCTAAAGAGATAGTCTATCCTGTGGAATGGAAGCGCTAACCGTCGGCTGGCCCGCTTGTAGGAAAAACATCCTCGTGGCGCCACTCCCTCCCGGTTATGGCGCCACGAGGGCTACGGCGCGCGAGGCCTAGTTCCCGGCCGCGAAGGCCTGCCGGTAATGATCGAGGGCGAAGGCCAGTGCCGACCGCGTCACCGAAGCCGCCGGGGAGACCGTGGCGGCGAGCGGCGTGGTGGTGAAGGCGGCGCTCAGGATGCCGCGGTCGAGCGCGAGCTGCATGTAACCGCGCAGGGCCGGCGGAATCGCCGACTCATCGCTCACCGCCACGGTCTGCCCGTTGGAGGTGGCGGTGACGTCGGAGCCCGCCAGGGCCTGCGCCGCCGCGTCGAGACCCAGGGCCTTGACGAGGGCGACGGCCACGTCCAGCCGGGTGACGGGTGAGTCGGGGAAGAAGCTCGATCCCGGGGCGGCCGCGGCCAGCATGCCGGTGGGCGTGAAGTCGTAATCGCGCAGCGTCGAGCCGTCCGTCGTCACCGCCTCGGCGATGGCGGCGAACGAGCCCCCCACGTCCAGGTAGCGCGGGACGTTGGCGAGCGACTGGCGCAGCGCCGTGTTGAATACCAGGCTCTGGGCGAAGTCGCCGCGCGTCACCGGGTCGGCGGGATGGAACCGGCCGTCGCTCCTGACGTCCATCATGCGGTTCTTCAGGACGAGCTCGATCTCGGCCCGCGCCGGATCGTTCTGGATGTCCGCCACCGCCGGCAGGACGAACACCTGCTGGGTGATCGAGCCGTCGACCGGACCCGGCAGCGCCAGGCCCGAGGTGGGCAGCGAGACCTCCGGCAGCGCGGCAAGGCCGCGCACGCCGCGGACCTCCAGCAGCCACGGGCCCGCCACCGGGTTCTTGACCACCACCTCGCGGTTCGGCGCGTCGAGGACGGGCAGCGCGAGGCCGCTCGAATAGACGGTCCCGTTCGGGGCGGTCAACAGCAGCCCCACAGTGTTGCCGTCGCCCGTCTGCAGCGCGTTGTCGATGTTGGCGAAGACGTCCAGCAACGAGATGCCGGCCGCCACGGTAAAGGTCGTCGAATTGGCGCTGCCGGGCCCCGGCGTCGCCGCCGGGCTGAAGTCGATGTGGAACGGGATCTGCGAGACGGTGTTGTTGGCGATCTGCAGGTAATAGGTCTGCAGGTCGAGCGGGCCGCCGTAGCTGCCGTAGCTCTTGCTGCGGTGGAAGACCTTGTCGACCGCGGCGTAGACGTTGACGTAGCCGGCGCCGACCTCGAACTCGGAGAAGCCGGGCATCTGCGAGGCGGTCTGGACGAGGATCGACCTGACGTCGTCCGGCGTCAGCGTCGGGTCGGCGCTGAGCATCAGCGCCGCGGTGCCCGCGATGAACGGCGTCGCCATCGAGGTGCCGCTGATCTCCGTGTAGTAGGGCAGGTCGGCGGGGGCGAGCTCGAGGTCGGCCTGCGAGGTCTCGCCGTTGGCGAAGATGTTGGTTTTCGAGCGCGTGGAGACGACGTCGGAGGTGAATTTGCCGCTGTCCGACGCGAACTCGCGGCCGGTGCCCGGCGCCGTGATCGTCGGCGCGTTGAAGTCGCCGGGCGCGCGCTGGGCCTTCGGCACGCCGCGCGACGAGAAGCTCGCGAGGCCGCCTTCCTTGGTGCCCGCGGCGACGCTGATCACCCAGGGAGCCTTCGAGTCCGGGCCGATCGTGTCCTTGCCCGGGCCGGAGTTGCCGGCCGCGAACACGACGACGATGCCGTGGTCGTGCGCCTGCTTGCTGGCGATGGAGAGCGGGCTGTTCGGGTCGAACGCGCCCGTGCCGCCGTACGAGTTCGAGATGACGCGGATGTTGTAGCGGCCCTGGTTGGCGAGCGCGTACTCGAAGCCGCCGAGGGCGTTGAGCACGAAGAGCGCCGCGCCCGACCCGAAGCCGATCAGGTTGGCGCCGGGGGCCACACCCGCATAGCGCCCGTTGGAGGCGGCGCCGGTGCCCGCCGCAATGCCCGCGCAGTGGGTGCCGTGGCCGACGTTGAGATCGGTGTCCGGCACGTTCTCCACGTTCAGCGGCGGCAGGAAGCCCACCGTCGTGGGGTCGACCGGCGACAGCACGTTCTGGGCGACGTGGCCTTGGAAGCTGAGGTCCGGGTGGGTGCCGTCGATGCCCGAATCATTGATCATCAGCCCGATGCCCTGGCCGGTGACGGGCAGGCCGTGGTGAAGCTGGGCGAAATCCGGATCCGATTGCGCCTTGTCGACGCCGGTGAGCGTACGGGTTTGATCGTTCAGATAGCTCAGGCGCTCGTTGAGCCAGAGCGAACGGACGGACGGGTTGGCGGCCAGGGCGCGGACCTGGCCCGCGGTCGCCGGCACCGCCACCATGCCGAGGTTCTGGAGCGTGGTGCCGCGGACGATGCCGGCGAGCGTCAGGGTCGTCAGGTGCGAGGCGGCGAGGCCGGTGTTCGTGTTGAACGCCACGATCACGGTGCCCACCTGGGCCGTGTTGGCGAGGCCGTTCAGCTTGGTGACCAGAGACGGCCCCAGTTTCGCCGCGGATGCGGAACGGGCGCCGGGTCCTGCCAGGAGCAATGCCGCGCAGAGGGCCGGGGCGAAAGCCCGCAGAGCTGCGGCCCGAAAGCGACGGCCGAATAATGCGTTCATTTCCCATCTCCTCTTCGAAATGATCATTCCAGATACCTCAGGATCTCGCGGCGCTGCCGGAGCTCCAGACCTTTCAGCCTGTACTATGCGAAAGGCAGGCCAGTGGCGGATTCGGGGGATGGCTGCAGGGGGCCTGGGGTGTTTCCCTCAGGCAGCGTTTACAGCGTGGCGGAGCCGTCTTTGCCAAAAAGGGGAATGCGGATGTTGGCGGAGCGGCGGGCGTCTGGCCGAAAACGTGATCAATCCAATCGGGGCCGGCGCCGGAGCGCAGGAGTTGCCCGGCGCCCGCGGCGGGGCGGCCCCGCAGGGTGCCTTGAGGCATTCTGCGGACCGCCCTTCCTTCCCGGCCGGCCGGGGCTACGAAGAAGCCGGCGGGCACTCTCCCAGGATGTCGGTGCCGGGGCCGTTGTCGAAGTGCGCGATCTGTTTCAGGGCGTTGTACCTGGTGAGCTGGTCCGGGGTCAGGATGGCCGAGAAGGCCGTGTCGAAGGTCTGGCGCGCGGTGTGGATCCCCTCCTTGTTGTTGAAGAGGTTGATCGAGTCCGTGCCGACCGTCGCCGGATTGGGGTTGGTGGCGCTGACGTCCGTCCGGAGTTGATCGCAGAGCGGTCCGCGGGCCGTGCGCAGGGCGGAGACCGAGCTCTGCAGGGTGGTCCAGAACCCCTGGAGCTGGGTGTTCTGGTCGGCCGAGAGGTGAAGGTACTTCGCCAACGCGCGCGGATGGCTGAGGATGTAGTCCGCGCTTCCGGCTCGGCCCGAGGGAGTGTCGGACTCAAAGGGAACGGACTGCGCGGCGAGCGGCAGGGCCAGCAGACCCAGCACGGCGACGGCGGCAAAGACCTTGAGGCTCCGGTTCATGGGATGTCTCCTTTCTCGATCTCAACTGCGGGTTGCGGGTGAAACGGCTGCTCCGATCCCTGGAACCCGCGAGCCGCGGATTTCATACGGCATCATCGATATATTTTTTACTCGCCCTGTAGCTTTAGCGGCGGCTTGACTTGTCGAGTGGAGTCGCATAGGGTTCGAGAGCCTCAGAGTTACTCGGCCAGCTCGTTCGTCCTCGGTTCCGGTGGCGCCCCCATCGAGCCGTAGTTCTTGAAACTCCGAGCAAGCGTGAAGCTTGCCGGCCTAACCGTCAGGGGGATTGCTGATGGTCCAGAAAGACTCACCTCAAACCGGCGCAAGACGAGGTATGGCCGTGCTGGGAGCTGCCCTGTTCCTGCTAGCGGCGCTGGCCTCGTCGCCCAGTCTGTACGCCCAGGGTGCGCCCAAGCTCAAGGCCAGTGCGGTGACACAGATGCAGGCGCTCCGTGGCATCAAGACTTCGAGAAGCACGACGCAGAACAAGATCGACTCACGGCTGTTCCTCGGCCTGCTGCACCAGCGCAACGACTCGCGGCTGGCTCCGCTGACCGACTTCCGCTTCGTCAGGCCCGAGGCGGACGGCCGGGTGCCGGTCGACATCATCGTCACCAGCCAGGGTGGCGTAAAGACCGTCATCAACAAGCTGGACTCGCTCGGCGCGGTGGTCAAGTCCAAGAGCTTCCGCTCCCAGCGGATCGACGCCCGCGTTCACCTCGAAGACCTGGAGACGCTCGCCGCGATGCCGGACGTGCGCAGGGTACGCCAGCCGATTCCGGCGCTGACCCACGCGGTCAACGTCTCCGAGGGCGACAAGACGCACGGCGCCGACGAGGCGCGGGGCTTCTTCGGCGCCACCGGCGCCGGCGTCAAGGTCTGCGTGCTGTCGGACGGCGTCGACTCCCTGGCCTCCTTGCAGGCGAGCGGCGATCTGCCGCCGATGGTCGACGTCCTGGCCGGCCAGGCCGGTGCCGGCGACGAGGGCTCGGCCATGCTCGAGATCGTGCACGACCTCGCCCCGGCCGCGTCGCTCGGTTTCGCGACCGCGGACAACGGTGAGGACGTCTTCGCGCAGAACATCCGCGACCTGGCCACCGCGGGCTGCATGGTCATCGTCGACGACGTGATCTACCTCGACGAGTCGCCGTTCGAGGACGGCGCCGTGGCCCAGGCGGTCAACGACGTCACGGCCTCCGGCGTCATCTACTTCTCCTCGGCGGGCAACGAAGGCAACGTGGACGACCTGACCTCCGGCACCTGGGAAGGCGACTTCCTCGCCAGCGCCGCCGCGGATCCGGCCCCCCTCGCCGGGGCGAACCTGCACGATTTCGGCGATGGCGGCAACTCGATCCTGGTGGAGTTCGGCGGCGGCAACCCGCCGCTGCTCATCTGGGCCGAGCACTACGATCTGCTGACGGGCAACGCCTCGACCGACTTCGACCTCTATGACATGGATGGCGGCCTGACCACCATCTTCGACGCCAGCGTCGACACTCAGGACGGCTCCGGCGGTGACGACTTCCCCATCGAGTTCATCGGCGGCGGCACGTTCGGCGGCGAGCGCCTGTTGATCGACAAGTTCGCGGCCGGCACGACTTCGAGCGTGCCGATGTTCAACCTCATCGTCTTCCGCGGCGAGCTCGACGACAACCTGGTGACGCCGGGCGCCACGCGAGGCCACAGCGCCTCCGTCGCCGCCTTCAGCGTCGCCGCGACGCCGGCCGCCGCCTCGTTCGACGGCATCTCGCCGGACGGCCCGTACCCCGGCCTGTTCACCGCCGCGAACGCCAGCGAGGACTTCACCTCCGACGGTCCGCGGCGGGTCATCCTCGACGGCACCACCGGCAACGAGCTGACGCCGGGCAACCGCACCAGCACCGGCGGTACCGTCCGCCAGAAGCCCGACATCACGGCCGCCGACGGCGTCTCCTGCGCGGCGCCGGGCTTCACCCCCTTCTACGGCACCTCGGCCGCGGCGCCGCATGCCGCCGCCCTCGCCGCGCTCTGCAAATCGGCGAATCCGAGCATCACGCCGGCGGCGCTGCGCACCGCCCTGATCAACTCGGCGATCGACATCGAGGCGGCCGGAGTCGACCGTGACACCGGCGCTGGCATCGTCATGGCCCATGCACTCCTGGTCAATTGCGGTGCCACGCCGCAGGCCGTTCTCGCCGCCGGCACCCCGGTCCCGACTGAAGTGGGCGGCGATGGCGACGCTTTCGTCGAGATCGGCGAGGACTGGAGCCTGATCATCCCGCTCACCAACTCGGGCGGCGTCACCGCCACGGCCGTCACCGGCGTCCTGACCTCGTCGACCCCCGGCGTGGTGATCCTCTCCGACACCTCCTCCTATCCCGACATCGCCCCCGGCGCCGTCCATGCGCCCGTCAACGCGTTCCTCAACAATACAACGCCGTACGTCTTCACCACCAAGGCCCCCCTCGCTTGCGGCGCCACAATCCAGTTCACCCTGACGGTCACCTACACCGGCGGCAACCAGAGCCCCCAGGCCTTCAGCTTCTCCATTCCGACGGGCTCGCCGGGCGCGCCGGCCACCTTCAGCTACGCCGGCCCGCCGGTGCCGATTCCCGATAGCGCGGGCGGCAACGTCGCCGGCGTCACCGCGATTGCCACCCTGCCGGTCGTCTCCGCCGGCAACGTCTACAGCCTCAAGGCCAGCATCGACGGAACCGTCTGCAACACCACCGTCAGCTCGACGACCGTGGGCGTCGACCACACCTTCGCCAACGACCTGCAGTTCGACCTCAAGTCGCCGGGCGGGACGCTGGCCACGATCATCAACCGCATCGACGGCGGCGGCAACAACTTCTGCCAGATCGTGTTGGACGACACCGCCGCCACCAGCATCCAGTCGGCGGCGACGGCGCCCTTCACGGGTACCTGGAAGCCGGCCAACCCGCTGTCCGCCTTCGGTGGACAGGCGATCAACGGCACCTGGGAGCTGCACGCCACCGACTTCTTCATCGGTGACACCGGCAACATCCGGGCCTGGTCGATCGTCGCGACCCCGGCCGTCTGCAATGCCGCCGCGGTCAGCCCCGTGCTCGCGGCCACCAAGAGCGTCGCTCCCGCCCAGCCCAACCCGGGTGACACGGTGACCTACACCATCGTCATCACCAACACGGGAACCGGTTTCCAGCCGGATGGCACCGGCGACGAGTTCGTCGACACGCTGCCGGCTCAGCTCACCCTGATGGGGACGCCTACCGCCAGCTCCGGCACTATTTCGGTCACGGGTGGTAGCACGGTGCATTGGAACGGCTCCCTCGCACCCGGCGCCATGGTGACGATCACCATCATGGCGAAGGTCAACGCCGGCACGGGCGGACAGACCGTTTCCAACCAGGGAACCGTCAACTTCGACGCCAACCGCGACCTGACCAACGACACGAGCGCGCAGACCAATCCCCCCAGCGGGAGCGGTCCGACGAACTTCGTCGTCGGCGGCCAGGCCATCGCGGAAGTGCCCACCCTCTCCGACTTCGGGTTGGCGCTTCTCGCCTTGACACTGTCGGCGCTGGCCGTCATCACCCTGCGCAGGAAGCGTCAGAAGAGCGTTTCGTAAGCTCTTCGGCGCTGTCATCCTCACGCCCCGCGGCTTCACCGCCGCGGGGTTTTTCTTTTCAAGGAAGCAGCACGATCCGCTCGGGCGCCTCGGCGCCGCCGTAGAGCCGGTCGACGAGGGCGGCGCGGCGCTCGAGCACGGCGCGCTGGTTGACGTAACCCTTGTCGGTGACCTCGCCGGCCGCGATCGAGGGCGGCTCGGCCAGCAGGAGGGCGCGGGCGATGCGCCGGCTGCTCGACGGGTAGGTCCGGTTGTGGGCCGCGAGGCTCGCCGCCAGACTGCTGCGCACCTCCGGTCGGCGGATCAGCTCGGCGAGGGAAGAGTCCTCGGCCGCGCCGGGGCACAGCGCGCGGCAGGCTGCCGGGTTGGGAAAGACGAGCAGGCCGATCTCCGTCCGATCGTGACCGGTCACCACCACGTCCTGAACGACGGGGGCGCAGGCGGCGAGGATCTCCAGGCGCAGCTCGCCCACGTGGACCCAGGTGCCGGACGACAGTTTGAAGTTCTCGGCGAGGCGGCCGTCGAAAAGGATTCCCCGGGAAGGATCGCGCGGGTCGGCGAGCTTGCCCGCGTCCCCCGTCTTGAGGAAGCCGTCCGCGTCGAACATCTCCCGCCCGAGCTCCGGACGTTGCCAATATCCGGGCGTCACGTTCGGGCCTTGGACCCGCAGCTCCAGCTTGCCGTCGGCCGGCGCCAGCTTGATCTCCGTGCCCGCTCCCGGCAGGCCGATGACGCCGGCCCGTTCGATCAGGAAATGGACCTGGGTGGCGCTCGGCGCCGTCTCCGTCGAGCCCCAGGCCGAGAGCATCACGACGCGCCGGCCGGTCGCCCGGATCGAAAGGTCCTCCAGTTTTTCCCACAGTGGTTGCGGCAGCGCCGCCGCGGCATAGAAGATCGCGTCCAGATCGCGGAAGAACGTCCCGCGCAGCCGCTCGTCCCTTTCGAGGTGGGGGATCAGCATCTCGTAGCCGCGCGGCACGTTGAAGTGGAACGTCGACGGCACCTCACGCAGGTTGCGTACCGAGGTCTCGATCAGGCCGGGCGCCGGTTTGCCGCCGTCGACGTACAGCGTGCCACCGTTGCGCAGCACGAGGTTGAAGTTGTGATTGCCGCCGAAGGTATGGCTCCACGGCAGCCAGTCCACGATCACCGGCGGCCGTTCTTCGAGGAAGGGCCAGGCCTGCGCCAGCGCCTGCTGGTTGGAACAGAGCATGCGCTGCGTGTTGAGCACACCCTTGGGTTTTCCCGTCGAGCCCGAGGTGAAGAGGATCTTGGCGAGAGTGTCCGGTCCCACGGCGGCGAAGCGGTCTGCGGCGGCGGGGCTGCGATCCGCGGCCAGGAGCGTCTCGAAGAGAGCCGCATCGAGGCCCTCCGGCGGGTTGCTGCTGACGGCGATCTCGGTGGGGACGGTCGCTGCCGCAGTTTTCAAGGCGCTCGCAAACCGGTCGCCGTCTGCGGCGTAAACGAGGCCGGGCCGCACCAGCTCGAGGATGTATCGAAGCTGGGCATGGTCCGTCGCCAGCAGCGAGTAGGCTGGCGAGATCGGCACGGCAGGGACGCCCACCTGCATGGCGGCGAGCTGGAGCAGGCCATGATCGATGCCGTTGTCGGAGAGGAGAGCCACGGGCCGGTTCGCGTCCAGGCCACGCTCCAGCAGGGCACTGGCGATCCGCTCGACGGCGCCGAGGGCAGCGCTGTAGGAGACGCGGCGCCAGTCTCCGTCGGCATCGCGCTCGGCGAGAAAAACGCGCTCCGGTGCGGCCCGCGCCCAGGAATGCAGAAGCTCGCCCAAGCGGCCCGCATAGGGCTGCAGCTCATGCCGCGACCGCAACACCATACCGCCATTCGCCAGCGCTCGCGTCTCGACGGCGACCGGAGCGAGGCTGAGCGGTTTGAAGGGCGCCTTGGGCATGGGACGCGCGGCGGAGTCCGGCCTGTCATCTCACCTCGACCCCGACCGTCAGGAGTCAAACCCTAACACCGAAGGTACCCGCCCCGGCTCCGCCAAGCGCAGCAGCCCTAAGCCGATGCCGGCGAAGCCGTTCATCAGGCCTGGGGATTCGATGCTGCCGCGGGTGCCGCAGAGCCAGCCGTCGCGGTCGAGGCTCGCGAGGACGATCTCCTGGAAGCGATGGACGTCCGCAGCGAGCTCGGGGTCCGGGAAGGCTGCTTGCGCCTGGCAGAGGAAGTCGAGGTTGCCGAGATCGCCGTGGCAGAGGCAGTGGTTCTGCCCCGGGCCGCGGGCCAGGGTGCGGCGCACGGCTTGAGAGATCTCCTGGCGAAGGGCGGTGCGCTCCTCGTCGCTGCGCGCGTAGGGGTAGGCGCGCAGGCGGGTGAGGCCCACTCCCGGCGTGCCGTAGCACCAGGCCACGGCGACCGTGCTCTCCGGCGGCGGCTTCTCGCCGCCGGCCGCGCGCAGCAAGCGGTCGAGATCGGTCCAGAACTGCTCCCTTTCCCCTGCGAAACCCGCCAGGCCGGCGTCGAGGAAACGCCTGTCGCCGGTGACGGCGCCGAGCTGGGTGAGCGCCAGCGCGATGCCGCCGACGCCGTGCGAGATGCCGGCCAGCGGCCGCTCGCTCGCCATGCGGGTACGCCAGCCGAGCCCCGGCCCCCAGGACTCGGCGAACCCGAGAAGCCGCTCGCCACACTGGATCGCCACCTCCAGCGCGCGCGTCGCTCCGGACGGCCCGGACGCCTGGTGAAGGGCGAGCAGCCCCAGGATCGCGCCGGCCGAGCCGCCGACGAGGTCGAGATCCCGGTCCTCCGCCAGCAGCGGGGGGACGAGCTCCACGATTCGTTCGCCGGCGGCGAGGATCTCGCGGTCCTGCCAGAGGCGGCCGAGATGGGCGAAGGTCCAGACCGTCCCTCCCCAGCCCTGGAAGGCGCCGATGGAAGCCGGGCCTTTTCCATCGCCCGTCCAGGTCTCCAGTTGCAGGAGCAGGGTGGCGAGCGCGGCGCGCGCCAGGCGGGTCGCGGCGGGGTCCCGGGCGATCTCGCCGAGGAAGCCGAGGAACAGGGCGATGCCCGGCAGGCCGGCGTAGAGGTCCTCCGGCGTGGGCTCCAGGGACCAGCGCTTGTCGCGGTATTCGAGGCCGATCCAGGAGGCGTAATCCCCTTCGCGCACGGCCATTTCGGCGAACCAGTCGCCCACGGCGCGGGCGTGGCGGATCAAACTCTCTCGCAACGCCGCGGACGACAGCCGCGGCGCGTTCGTATCGGGTGTATAGCTCGTCCATTCGAGGTCGTCGCGGTTCAGCAGCAGCGTGCCGAGCGAGAGGCGCAGCAGCCAGAGCTGGCGCCGCAGGTCTTCCTCGCCCAGCAGCTCGAGCCGCCGCCCGACCAGCTCGAAGGAGGGCTCCTCCAGGAAATCTGGAACGACCTCGCCGCGGCTCGTCCACAAGTCGTGCGAGGACGGGAGAGTGGAGAACGACGGCACGTCGCCTTCGTCGAGGTCGCGATGCTCGGCGGCGATCACCCGGGCGAGAACCGGTTGGCTCTCCACTTCCAGCCCGAGGCGATCGAACAGCCGGTCGCGGTCGCGAGGGTCCCGCAGGTAGTCGGGGTGGAAGCTCTCCTGCAGCAGCAGGCCGTAGATCTGCGTCGGGCGAAGGACCACCCGCACCGGGTCGTCGGCGAAGCGGGCGAGCTCGCGGCGCAGCTCGTCGCGGCGGCTGGCGAGCAGGCGGTAGACGGTGGCGAAACCGCGTGCCATCTCATCACGATACAGCGCCACCTGCACCGGCTGGCCGTCGAGCACCGGGCGGTTTTGCCCGCCGTCCATGATCGCCCGGTCGCGCACCACCCGCATTTCGTCGGTGCCCGTGCCCGTCCACTGGATCACTTTCTCCGGCGTGGGCTGCCCGGCCACGGCCGCCACGCCGCTGATGTCCACCCCCTCGAAGCCGTCGCGCTGGCCGACCTGGAAGGGGAGAAGGCCGACGCGCAGCACGGAGTGCAGGGCGAATTGGGACCGCAGATCCTCGTGCGGCCGGGCCTGCTTGCCGCGCTGGATCTGGGGATGGAAGAGCGATTCGAGGTCGACGACCACCGGGTGCTCGCCGGCGGCAATGAGGTTCTCGTAGTGGCAGTCGGTGGCGGCCAGGCTGTAGAGCACCGCGAGCAGCCCGCCCAGCCGCTCGTGGAAACGGGCGACTTCCGCCGGCGTTTGGCAGGGCTCGGCGGCGGCGAATTCCATCCAGCCGTGGTCTTCGCGGTCGAGCACGGCCAGAGTGCGAAACCCAAGAGAGGCGAAGTCGCTTCCTTGAGCGTTCACCCAAGCCAGAAGCTCCTGAAAGTGGGCCTCGACCGCCAGCGAGCGGGGCTTGTAGACCAGCCGGGCGCCGGAAGCGAACGAGAGGATGCGCACCGCTCGCCCGCGGCGGTGGCGGTCCCCGGCGCCGCCGCCGAGCGCGGTGAGCGGGCC